>DASYPH010000257.1:0-21140 GCA_036006925.1 Gaiellaceae bacterium | reverse complement strand
CCGCCCTGATCGGAATCTGGTTGAACCAGCTGGCATTCGTCTACGCACTACGGCTCGCCGGGGCGGCTACGGTCGCGCTCCTGTTCGGAACTGCTCCGATCCTGGTGGCGGTGTTCGCGCACCTGAGCCGGATCGAAAAGGTCGGCGCACGCACGTGGCTCGCGACCGTCGTCTCCTCGGTTGGCGTCGCGATTCTCGTCGTCGGCTCCGGGGGCAGTCTCTCCGGCAGCCTCGGGGGAATCCTCCTCTGCCTCGTCTCCTCCGCGACCTGGGCGTTCTATTCGTGTGCGCTCGTTCCACTGACGCGCGTCTACTCGCCCTACCGGCTGAGCGCTGTCCTGACGACGGCGGCCGCCGTGCCGCTGCTTGCATCGTCGGCGCTACAGCTCGCAGGCCAGAACTGGGGCGCGGTCGGCAGCGCCGGCTGGCTTGCGTTCGCGTATGCCTTGGTGCCGAGCTACATCCTTTCGAACCTCGTCTGGTTCCGGACGATTGGTCTCGTCGGCGCACCCCGAGCCTCCCTCTACATCAATCTCGAGCCCTTTCTGGGCGCGCTCTTCGCAGTCATCCTCCTCTCCGAGCACGTCAGTCGCTTGGAAGCGGTCGGGGGCGCCGTGACTGCAGCTGCGCTCGCCGTGCTGCCGCGCGGCAAGGGAATCGGCAAGGCGCAGGCGAGTCCTGATGCCGTCGAACCGGCGATCGAGGTTCCCGCGCCTACTGGCTCGAGCTAGGAGTCTCCAGCGCCTGCTCGGTCCAGCTGAGCGTGAGCGCCGGCAACCCCGGATCCGGGGCGGCATCCGGATGGAATAGGTGGGCGAGCTGGCGCACACCTGTCGCGAGTCGAGGCGACGGCCGCGAGTAATACGCGTCGCCGTCGACCGCGATCACGGGGCAGGCGAGGCCGAGGTGGGCCGCCCGCCTCGCAGCCTCGTCGACGCCGAAGCCGCACGGCCCGGCGATCACGAGCTCCGGCTCGAGTGACCGCACCTCGTCCCACGTGGTCGGCCGCGACGGACGGCCGTGCCGGCCCAGGACGTCCTCGCCGCCCGCGAGTTCGATCATCTCTGGCAGCCAATGCCCGGCGCAGAACGGCGGATCGATCCACTCCGCGAAGAACACGCGGCGCCGCGGCAGGCCGCGAACCGAGGCGGCTGCGCGCTCGACCTCGTCGAGCATCTGCTCCGCCAGCTCGTCGCCACGCGCCGCAGCGCCAAGGCGGCGCCCGAGCAGCCGTACCGACTCGGCAACCTCACCCAGCGTTCGCGGGTCGAGCGAGAGCACGTCGGCGCCGACCGGGCAAACCGACGCAAGCTCACCGCTCGAGACGGCGCACACCGTGCACAGGTCCTGCGTGACGATCAGGTGCGGTTCGAGCGCCTCGATCAGCGCCGCGTCGACCGCGTACAGCGAGCGGCCGTCCCGAACCGCTGCTCGGACTGCCTCGTCGATCTCGAGGCTGGACAGGCTCGCCGGGTCGATCCGGGCCGCCGTCACGACGGGCTTGCCGATCACCGCCGGCGGCCAGCGACACTCCTCCGACACGCCGACGAGCGAGTCGACGAAGCCCAGGTCGGCGATCATCTCGGTGGCGCTCGGCAGCAACGAGCAGATGCGCATCCGGCGCCGACTCTAGCCCGCCGCTCGGGCGGTATTTGCTGCTCTAGCCGGGGCCCTGCTCGGCCACGAGCCGATCGAGCTTCGCCTCGAGCTCGTCGAAGCGCCGCTCGATCATCTCCCTGTCACTCAGCTCTTGCTGCTCGTGCCCAACGTCGGTGATACGCGTCGCGCGGGCCACGAAGGTCGACGTGATCACGGCAGTGAGGATCGCGATGAACGCCACTCCTTCGAGCATCACGGCCCCGCCAACGAGTCGGCCAGTGATGCGTTTCGGCGTTACGTCGCCGTAGCCGACCGTCGTCACCGTCTGGACCGCCCACCACATGCCGACCCAGACGTTCGAATACTCCTGGTGGTCGACGAACCGAATCAGCACACCGGCACCGACCACGACGATCGCCGTCGCGAGAACGATCACGCTGGCAGCCCCGCGCATCGTCGGTGGCTGCTCCATGAACTTGGTGACCCGTCTGGCGAGCGGCCTTACGCGCTGCACGCCGAGGACGTTACGACACGCTGCGGATGCCTATCTCCGCGGATCTGCCGATTCGACCTGCGACCGGCTCTCGGCGTGCTTCTCGACGATCGCATACGCGGGGTGCAGCTCCACGACGCGCTCGATCGCCGGCGCGTCATGTCCCGGCAGCACGACGAATCGCCACGGGTTCTGGCGCAGCCATTCGTACTCCGCAAACGGCATGGTGAGCACCCGCCGGCAGTTGCGGTCGGAGCATTCGCAGATCAGCTCGACCTCCGTCGGCACCGGTAATCCAGGCCCGCCGTGCGCAACCACCTCGTTGCCGTCCCGGAAGGCGATCTCGTTCTGGGCCAGCCTGGCGTCGCGCGGCGACGCGTCTTCGGCGGCGTCAACGAGCCTCCGCTCGTAATCCGCCACCGCGGCCCGCGCGTCGTGCGCGCTCATGCCGGTCAGCCGCACCAGATAGTCGAGCAGATCGCCGCCGGTGTACCCCGCCTCGACCAACTCGTTGAAGACGAACTCCCGACGGCGCTCGCCCAACTCGAGCTCGGCCGCGACGCGGACCGGATCGTCGCCCGTGGCAGCAGCGAGCCACGTCGCGAGATCGTTATTCACCATCGCGTTGACATACCCGGCTGCTGCACACCCGAATCGATCTCCACTCTAGTCGCTCTCAGCCTCCAGAATCTGCTTGAGCCTTGCGAGATCATTGCGGTTCGCGCGCCGCATTGCCGACGCCATCAGCGGTGCCGCCATCCGAGAAGAGAATCCGCTCGGCTCGCCGCGGTTTCGGAGTGTCATCCGGGTCGCGCCTTCCGCGGTGTCCTCCCAGGTGTAGGTCGTCTCCACCGCGAACGGCCCGTCGGCAGTGCGCATGACGAGGCGTTCCAGCGGGACGAACTCGCGCACCTCATAGGTATAGGAAAGCCGCCGTCCGAGCAACGCCCCGACGAACTCGACCCGCGAGCCGATGCCGAACGGCCGCTTCTTCTGCTTCGCCGTCTTCCACTCGACCCGTTCGACGTTCTCGTACCACTCGGCCGCGTTGTTCGGATCAGCCGCGTACCTGGCGACCTCGGCGCGTGGGCGGTCGATCTCGATCTCGGTCCGGATGTCGACCGCCACGAGCCGACTCTAACCTCCCGTGAGCTCACGCTGAGCGCAGTCGCGCGAGCGTAGGTGCCGCACGGATCGCCGGGCTGAGCGTTCCCCAGAGCGCGAGCAGCAACCCGACGAGGGCGAAGCAGCCGACCATCACGCGCGCCGATGTCGAGTCGAGCAGCAACCCGGCCACCAACGGGCCCAGCGGTGCTATGAGCAGCGAGATCGAGCTTCGGACGCTCTCGACTCGTCCCAGCAGCCGGTCCGGCGTCAGCGCGACGCGGTACCCCACCACCACCGAGTCGGTGACGGGAGCCGCGAGCCCGAAGGGGACGATCGCAGCGGTCAGCACGTACACGTTCGGCCAGATCACGAACGCCCAGGCCGCGCTCCACGTCCAGAGCTCGAGCAGCAGGACCTGCCGGATCGAAAGCGTGCGACGGGCCAGAGGCGATGCGAGCGCCCCGACCAGGAGCGCGCCGCCCAGCGCGGCCGTCAGCAGTCCAATCGCGCCGCCGGAGAGACCCTGCTCCTCGCCGACGACGACGATCGCCAACAGCATCCCGGGCGCGATGAAGTTGCCGATCCCGTACAAGAGGGCGCAGGTACGCAGGAACGGCTCCTGCCACAGAAACCTGATGCCGTCCGCCATCTGGGTTCGAAGCCGTGAGACGTCGCGATCGCGATGCTCCTGGAACGGCGCGCGCATGGCGAGCAACGACAGTGTCGAGAAGCCGTAGGAGACGGCGTCGAAGAAGAAAGGCACCGCTCGTCCGAGTCCGAACAGCGCGCCACCGAGCGGCGGACCGCCCAACTGCACGACTGCTCTGCGCGCCTCCTGCGCCCCTGCGGCATCGGCGAGCTGTCCTGCCGGCACCACCGCACGCAAGGCTCCCGCCTGCGCGGCGGCGAACACGGTCGAACCGGTTCCCTCGACGAACGCGACGACGAGGATCGCCCAGACGGACACGTCATTCACCAGCACAGCGGCCGCCAGAGACAAGATCGCCACGGCGCGCACGGCGTCCGCGGCGATCATCACGCGCTTACGGTTCCAACGGTCGGCCGCGACGCCGGCCAACAGGCCGAACAGCCCGTACGGGGTCAACCGCGCGAACGCGACGAACCCGGCCTGCGCTGCCGAGTGCGACAACGCCAGCACGAGCAACGGGTAGGCGATCGTCGTCGTCTGCGTCCCGGCCGTGGAGAGCAGCTGGCCGGCCTGCAGCAAGACGAAATCGCGGTTTCGCCGCAAGGGCAACGTCAAGTCGGGCACCCGACCGTGTTCGCCTAGCCGCGTTGCTCGAACCGCAGCGTCACGAGCGCACCGGCGTGCCGCACGTGCTTGATCATCCGCTTCCGGGCAGCGGCCGCGTTTCGGTGCTCGATCGCATCGAGGATCCCCTCATGCTCATGCACGTTCTCGGCGAGGAGCGTCGCGCTCTCCCCGAGCACGATGCGCGTCAGGTCACGCGGGAAGCTGCGGTGCAGATGGACGAGCGTGGCGACGAGGACGTCGTTGGCCGCCGCATCCTGAATCAGCTGGTGAAAGCGATCGTTGGCGTGGCGCCAGCGTTCGATCTCCTCGTCCGGTACTACGCCGGCCCTGTCAGAACGCACACGCATCATGCGCGCGAGCGTCTCCCTGAACTCCGACTGGGCTTCATGCAGACCGTCGACCTGAGCATGCTGGATCCGCTCGGCGGCGAGCTCCGCAGCCAGCCCTTCGAGCTCGGCCCGTACCTCGTACGCATCCCTGATCTCCCGTGACGACGGCCCCCGCACGAGCGCGCCCCGGTTGGGCTGCAGCTCGACGAGGCCGCTCGCCTGCAGCTTCCGGAGCGCCTCGCGGATCGGCGTGCGACTGACGCCGAACTCCTCCGCGAGCGCCTCTTGCCTGAGCCGCGTTCCCGAGACGAGCTCGCCGCTCACCATGCGCGCCTGCAGCGTCGCGGCGAGCCTGTCGACGAGCGCCGACCGATCCTCGACCGCGTGCGTCACGAGAGGCGGGCTCCTCGCCGCAGGCCGTCGCGCACCAGCTTGACGCCGACGATCGCCACGAAGCCGGCGAACACGATGCGCAGGGTGGCAGCCGGTAGGGCGAGCGCGAGCAGCACGCCGAGCACGGCGCCGATCGAGCCGACGACGCCGAAGCGAATCGCGAGGCCGGCGTTGCCCACACCGCGCCGGCGCAAGGCGAGAGTGCCGGCGATCGCGGTCGGCAGGATCACGAGCAGTGACGTTGCCTCCGCCTCGTGCTGGGACAGTCCGACGGCGAGCGTCAGGAACGGCACCAGCAGCGTGCCGCCACCGACGCCGAGCAGGCCCGAGGCGACGCCCGCAAGCACGCCGAAGGCGGCGAGCGCGAGGTAGAGAGTCGTCCCGGTCATCGGCGCACAACCATCAGCACCGCGACGGCTAGGAGAAAGACGCCGAAGACCGTCTTCAGAACCCGCTCGTCGAGGCGGGCGAGCATGCCGGTCCCGAGTTGCGCACCGAAGATCGAGCCCGCTGCCAGGGCAATCGCCGGCCCGACCCGGACCTCACCGGCGATCCCGTAGATCGCGATCCCCGCGATGCTGATCGGGATGATCGCGCCGAGGGAAGCGGCATGCGCGTCACGCTGGCCGTAGTGCGCCCACAGCACGAGCAGCGGCACCATCACGATCCCGCCGCCGACCCCGAGGAGCCCCGAGAGGACGCCCCCCACGACGCCGATCACGACGAGTTGACCGTCGAGCCGCGGCACGGCGGGGCCGGGCCGCTCGGCTCGGCGCGGAAGGCTCGCCTGGGCGCGCATGCGAAGACAACTTTAACGCATGTGGATCCACTTGACCAGCAAGTGGATCCAAACTATGCTTCTCAGCTTCGGTTCCCGGGATCTGATCCCACCACGGAAGGACGAATGCGATGAGCCGCATCAACTTTCGGACCGCCGTTCTCGCGGGGGTGACGGTCGCCCTCCTCGCTGCGGCCGCCGCCACCGCCGCCGTCCGCGGCAATCAGGCTGCGCTCAAGAACGGCGGCACGCTCGTCGTCGGTCTCACCGCCGGTGAACCCGACGCTCTCGACCCGACGCTTGCCCGAACGTTCTCGGGCCGCGAAGTGTTCCTGACGTTCTGCGAGAAGCTGTACGACCTGGACTCGAAGGCTCAGATCGTGCCGCAGCTCGCCTCCGCCCTCCCGACGATCTCGAAGGACAAGCTCACGGTCACGATCCCGCTGCGCACGGGGATCAAGTTCAACGACGGAACACCGTTCAACGCCGCGGCCGTCGTGAAGACCATCGAGCGCGACCAGACGCTGAAGGGATCGGCACGGGCGAGCGAGATCTCGCCGATCAGCTCGGTCGCGGCCTCGGGGGCATCGAAGGTGGTCATCCACCTCAAGACTCCCTACTCGCCGCTCACCGCACAGTTCGCGGACCGTTCGGGGATGATCATGTCGCCCGCGCAGCTCGACAAGCTGGGCGACAAGTTCGCGACCGACCCCGTCTGCGTCGGCGCGTTCGACTACTCGAGCCGCGTCGCCGGGGACAGCATCACGGTCACCAAGTCGTCCGACTACTACGACAAGAAGGACGTTCACCTCGACAAGATCGTCTTCAAGGTCGAGAACGACGCGGCAGCCGCCGCCGCCGCGCTGAAGGCCGGCGACCTGCAGGCTCTCGACGGCATCGACTCGACCCAGCTGCAAGGGATCAGGAGCGACTCGAAGCTGCGGATCATCAAGCAGACCGGGCTCGGCTACCAGGGCCTGACCCTCAACCTGGGCAACAAGAACGGCCTCGGCAAGCTGCCGTACTCGACCGTCGGCACGCCGATCGCACAGAACGCCAACCTTCGGAAGGCGTTCGAGGAGGCGATCGACCGCAAGGCGATGAACAAGGTCGTCTTCGGCGGCACGGTGCTGCCGGGATGCACGCCGATCTCGCCGTCGAGCGCCTGGTACGACCCGAGCGTCAAGTGCACGCCCTACAACCCGAGCGACGCGAAGAAGCTCGTCGCGGCGTCCGGCGTCTCGAACCCGACCGTGCACCTGATGGTCCCGACCGGCTCGGTCGCGCTCCGCCAGGCGCAGTTCCTGCAGTCCGAGGAGAAGACGGTCGGAATCAACCTCGTCATCGACTCGACCGACTTCGTCACATCGCTGAGCAAAGCCGACGCGGGGACGTACGAAACGTTCCAGATCGGCTGGTCGGGCCGCGTCGACCCCGACGGCAACATCTTCCAGTTCGTCGCCACGAGCGGCTCGCAGAATGACAGCGGCTACTCGAACAACCGGCTCGACCTGGTGCTCGCGAACGCGCGGAAGGCTGCGACGGTAAAGGCCCGGCAGACGCTCTACCGGGTCGCCCAGCAGATCATCCTCAACGACCGCGCGCTGATCTACCTCTACCACCCGGTCACGCGGGCCGGTGTCCAGACACAGCTGACGGGTGTCAAGCTCTACCCGGACACGCTGCTCCGCGTCGCGAACGCGTCGTACAAGTAGCGCGGCGTTGCTGCGGACGGGCTGACGATGGGCGGCTTTCTCCTTCGCAAGGTGGGAGCCGCCCTCGTCGTGCTCATGCTCGCGAGCATGCTGGTGTTCCTCGGCGCACGCGCGATCCCGGGCGACCCGGCGATTGCGCTCGGAGCGGAGAACCGCGACCCCGCCGTCCTGGCGGCGGTGCGACACAAGTACCTTCTGGACAAGCCGATTCCGGTCCAGTACGCCCACTGGATCTGGCTCGCCCTGCATGGAGATCTCGGCGTCGACCAGCGCGAGCTGCCCGTCGCGCACACGATCGTGACGCGGCTCCCGATCACGCTCGAGCTCGCGTTCTTGAGCATGTTCGTCGGGATCCTGATCGGGATTCCAGCGGGGGTGATCGCCGCCGTCCGGCGTGGCAAACCGAGCGACTACGCGGTCACCGCGGTCTCGCTCGTCGGCCTTTCCGTGCCGCATTTCTGGCTCGGCCTGCTGCTGATCGTCTGGTTCGCGGTCGACCTGCAATGGCTGCCGGCGAGCGGCTACGTGACGATGCACCACCCGGTGGCCAACCTCGAGCACATGTTGCTGCCGTGCTTGGTTCTCGGTGCCGGGCTTGCCGCGGTGCTGATGCGGCAGACGCGATCCTCGATGCTGACGGCTCTTGGCGGCGACTACGTGCGTACGGCGAGAGCGAAGGGCCTCAGCGAGTCGAGCGTGGTCGGACGGCACGCACTGCGCAACAGTCTGATCACCGTGACGACCGTGATCGGCCTGCAGTTGGGCGCTCTGATCTCGGGCGCAGTGATCACGGAGACGATCTTCGGGATCGCCGGCTTCGGTCGGCTCACGATCGAGGCCGTCCAGCAGCGTGACTACACCTTGATCCAAGGCGTCGTGCTCGTCTCGGCCGCCGGCTACGTGGTGATCAACCTGGCAGTCGACATCGTCTACTCGCTGCTCAATCCGCGCATCCGGGTCGCTGGGGGCCGGACGTGACCACCGTCGACACGGTCGCCGTTAGAAGTCCGCGAGCGAGGCGCCGGAGACTTCTCCGAAAGCGGTTCCTGCGGCGTCGGATGGCAGTTGGAGGGCTGGTCGTGGTGCTCGGGTTCGTCTTGGTGGCGATCTTCGCGCCCTGGGTTGCTCCGTACAGCCCGTCGGAGACCGACTTCAACAACCTGCTGGCCCATTCGTCCCGCGAGCACCTGCTCGGCACCGACGAGCTCGGGCGTGACGAGCTCTCGCGGCTGATCTGGGGCTCCCGGGCATCGATCCAGGCGGGCTTCTTCGCGACCGTGCTGGCGATGGTGATCGCGGTGCCGATCGGGCTCGTCGCCGGCTACTACCGCGGCTGGGTCGACACGGTGATCGCGCGCGTGACCGACGTGTTGCTCGCCTTCCCGTTCATCATCCTCGCCGTCGGGCTCGCGGCCATCCTCGGGCCGTCGCTGACCAACGCCACGATCGCGATCGGGATCAGCGCAGTCCCGGCGCTGATCCGTGTCGCGCGTGGTGAGACGCTCGCGCTGCGGGAAGAGGATTTCGTGCCTGCAGCGGTCGCCAACGGCGCGAACGACCTGACGATCATCTTCCGGCACATCCTGCCCAACATGACGAGCACGCTGATCGTGCAGGCGACGCTGACGATCCCGGCGGCAATCGTCGGCGAGGCGGTACTGTCGTTCCTCGGTCTGGGCGTACAGCCGCCGACGCCGTCCTGGGGCACGATGCTGCAGGACGCGCAGTCGTACCTCGCCCAGGCACCGCGACTGGCCGTCTATCCCGGGCTTGCGATCGTGTTCGCGGCGCTCGCGTTCAACGTCCTCGGCGACGGCTTGCGCGACATCCTCGATCCCCGGACGACGCGCTGATGCCCGCGCCATTGCTGGAGGTGACCGACCTGTCGGTGCGGTTCGACACCGACGACGGACCGGTGCACGCCGTCGACAAGCTCTCGTTCACGCTCGACCCCGGCGAGGTGCTCGGCATCGTCGGCGAGTCCGGATGTGGCAAGAGCGTCACGTGCATGTCGCTCGTCCGGCTGCTGCCCGAGACAGCGGTGATCAGCGGGCAGGCGACGTTCGACGGCGTCGACCTGCTCACGCTTTCGTCGCGGCGACTGCGGCAGGTGAGGGGACGCCAGATCTCGTTCGTCTTCCAGGAGCCGATGACCTCCCTGAACCCCGCCCACAGGGTGGGCCGCCAGGTTGGCGAGGTCCTGACCAAGCATCTCGGTCTGTCGCGACGCGAAGCACGGGCGCGCACGGTCGAACTGTTCGAGCTCGTACGCATCCCGGCGCCCGACCGACGGCTCGACGAATATCCGCATCAACTCTCCGGAGGCATGCGCCAGCGGGTGATGATCGCGATGGCGCTCGCGTGCGATCCGAAGGTGCTGATCGCCGACGAGCCGACGACGGCGCTCGACGTGACGATCCAGGCCGGCGTCCTCGACCTCATGCGCGACATCCGCGAACGCCTCGGCACGGCGATCGTGCTGATCACGCACAACCTCGGGGTCGTGGCCGACATCGCCGACCGGGTGCTCGTGATGTACGCGGGTCGGAAGGCAGAGGAGGCACTGGTCGACGATCTTTATGCCGCGCCGCAGCATCCGTACACGATCGGGTTGCTCGGCGCGATCCCGCGACCGTACGAGCACGACGATGCACGCCGCCGGCTACGCGAGATCCCCGGCCGCGTGCCGTCACTGCGGGAGCTGCCGACGATGTGCGCGTTCTCCGACCGCTGTCCGCGCGCGGACGAGCAGTCGCGGACGCAGATACCGGAGCTCCGCCTGATCCGACCGGACCATCTCGTCGCGTGCTTCCACCCGGGGCCGGAATGAGCACGAACAACAACAGCAATCGCCCGCTGGCACTCGAGGTCCGCGATCTGGTCAAGCACTTCCGGGTCGGCGGCGGTATCGCCGGCGGCGGCTCGCTGGTGCATGCAATCGACGGTGTCTCGTTCGAGCTCCACGAGGGCGAGCTGCTCGGCCTCGTCGGCGAGTCGGGCAGCGGCAAGTCCACGGTCGCGAATTGTGTGCTCCGGCTCGTCGAGCCGACCTCGGGCGAGATCCGGCTGAAAGGGGTCGACATCACGCACCTCTCGCGGCGAGCGATGCGTCCGCTACGCCGCGACCTGCACATGGTGTTCCAGGATCCGTACTCCTCGCTCAACCCGCGGATGACGTGCGGCGACATCGTCGGCGAACCGCTGCGGCTGCACCACCTGGCGCGAGGTCGGACCCTCGACGCCCGGGTCGACCGGATCTTCGACGCCGTCGGCCTGCGCGCCGAGTTGCGGTATCGCTATCCGCACGAGCTGTCGGGCGGCCAGCGCCAGCGCGTCGGCCTCGCGCGCGCGTTGATCGTCGAGCCGAGCGTGCTGGTCGCCGACGAGCCCGTGTCGGCACTCGATGTGTCGGTGCAGGCATCGATCCTGAACCTGTTGCGCGACCTTCAGCGAAACATGGGCTTCTCGTGCCTGTTCATCACCCACGACCTCGCAACCGTCGAGTTTCTCTGCGATCGGGTGGCCGTTATGTATCTCGGCAAGCTGGTCGAGCTGGCGCCGCGCAGCGAGCTGTTCCGTAGCCCGCAGCATCCGTACACGCAAGCGCTTCTCTCCGCCGCCCTCGTTCCCGATCCCGGCGTGCAACGTTCGCGCCGGCGGGTGCTGCTCGAGGGTGACGTGCCGAGCCCACTCGACCCTCCGTCGGGTTGCCGCTTCCGCACGCGGTGTCCGCTCGAGCCACAGTCGGCACCGGCCTCGACCGAGGACGAACCGGAGCTGCTCGAGTTTGCCGAGGATCATTTTGTCGCGTGCCATCTGGTCGCCGCCGGGCGCCCTGCCCCGCGACTCGGCGCGGAAGCCGCCGATATCGTCGTGCCACGATGAGCTTCACGACTCGGCCCGAGCTGCGCGGCACGTTCGGCATGGTCGCCTCCACCCACTGGCTCGCATCGGCCGCCGGGATGGCGGTGTTGGAGCGCGGAGGGAACGCCTTCGACGCAGCCGTCGCGACCGGCTTGACCCTGCAGGTGGTCGAGCCGCACCTGAACGGGCCCGGCGGCGACCTTCCCGCACTGCTCTGGCCCGCCGGCGGCGACCCTGTGGTGCTCTGCGCGCAGGGGCCGGCACCTCGCGCGGCGAGCGTCAGGCACTACCGCGACAACCTCGGGCTCGACCTGGTGCCTGGCACCGGCCCGCTGGCCGCTGTCGTGCCGGGCGCCTTCGGGGGGTGGCTCGCAATCCTGCGCGACTACGGAACGCTGCGGCTTCGCGACGTCCTCGAATACGCGATCGGCTACGCCGAGCACGGGTTCCCCGTCCTGCCGCAGGTCGCCGGAGCGATTCGGAGCGTCGAGCAGCTCTTTCGCAGCGAATGGACGACGTCAGCCGAGGTGTACCTGCCTGTGCCCGAGCCCGGAGCGCTGGCGCGAAACCGGGCACTGGCTGCCACCTACCGGCGGGTGGTCACGGAGGCCGAAGTCCGCACCACGGATCGGGACGAGCAGATCGAGGCGGCACATGAGAATTGGTACCGCGGCTTCGTCGCCGAGGCGATGACCGGCTTCTCGTCGCGCACCTGGCTCGACAGCTCCGGCGAGCGGCACAGCGGGCTGCTGGCGGAGCACGATCTGGCCGACTGGCGGCCTCGCTACGAGCCGCCGCTCGCGGTCGACTACCACGGGTTGACAGTGCTGAAGGCCGGGCCGTGGAGCCAGGCGCCGGTCTTCCTGCAGCAGCTCCGGCTGCTCGACGGCTTCGATTTGCGCGAGCTCGGCGAGACGCCGGCGGAGTACGTGCACGTGCTGACGGAGTGCGCAAAGCTCGCGTTCGCCGACCGCGAGGCGTGGTACGGGGACCCCGACTTCGTCGACGTGCCGATCGACGAGCTGCTCTCCCGCGAGTACGCCGACGAGCGCCGGAAGCTCGTCGGCGACGAGTCGGCGGCACGCCTCGCACCGGGCTCACCCGAAGGCCGCGAGCCGCGCCTGGCGGCTGTCGACCTCGCCGCCGAGCGTGGCGAGGCTGCCGGAGTCGGCGAGCCGACGCGAGCCGGGACGAAAGGCGACACCGTCCATCTGGACGTGGTCGACCGCCTCGGGAACATGGTCGCGGCCACGCCGAGCGGCGGCTGGCTCTGGGGCGCGCCCGTGGTGCCCGAGCTCGGCTTCTGCCTCGGCACCCGCGCTCAGATGTTCTGGCTCGAAGAGGGCTTGCCGAACTCGCTCGAGCCGGGCAAGCGCCCGCGGACGACGCTGTCGCCGACGCTGGTCGCCCGCGACGGACAGCCCTACCTCGCACTCGGCACGCCCGGTGGGGACCAGCAGGACCAGTGGACGCTCCACACGCTGCTCGGGCATGTCCATTTCGGGCTCGACCTGCAAGCCGCGATCGATGCCCCGAATCACCACACCGAGGCGTTTCCGAGCTCGTTCTACCCGCGGCTGACGCGCCCGCGTCACGTCGCCGTCGAGGATCGAGCCGGCAAGCAGGCGATCGAAGGCCTACGGAGCCGCGGGCACGATGTCGAGGTGGCGGACCCGTGGTCGCTCGGCCGCGTCAGCGCCGTCGGCGTCGACCGTGACGGCGTGCTCAAGGCCGCGGCGAACCCCCGCGGCGCCCAGGGCTACGCGGTCGGCCGCTAGCGGCCGCTACAGAAACGGCGAGATCGCTGCGAAAGCCGCGGCTCGCGCGTGCTCCTTCAGGCCCAGCGGCGGCCGCAGCCCGGAGCTGATCTCCTCCGCCGGGGCGAAGAACCGCTCCTCGAACTGCTGCACCAGGCCGGCCGATTCGAAGCCGATGTCGATCTCGAAGAACCGCCTCAAGCTCCAGGCTTCGAGATTGCAGGTGCCGACCAGCACGTGCTCGCCGTCGGCGACGAATGCCTTCGCGTGCAGCATCTTCGGATAACCGAGAATCTGCACGCCTGCGGCGAGCAGCCGCCCGTGATGGAACTGCTCGGCCGCGCCGCACGCCCAGTTGTTCGGGCTCGCCGGCACGAACAGCCGCACTCGTGCGCCGCGACGGGCCGCCGCGACGATGCGTCCGATCATGCGGCGATCGGTGACGTACGGGTTCACGACATCGAGCGAGTCCGCGGCTCCGTCGATCAACGCTTCGATCGCAGTCGTGATCGGCCTGAACCGGCCCGGAGCATTGTGGAGCACGACTGCCGAGACGGGCTCCGAGCCTTCCTCGAGAGCCGGGAACAGGTCGGGCACGTCGGCCGGCGGGATCCGGCCACCGAGCCAGCGCACGCTCGCGACGAACACGAGTTGCAGCTGTGAGACGACCGGCCCTGCTACGCGGACGAACAGGTCGTGAAACGCGCCGTTCTCGAAGTGATCCTCGATTCCGGCACCTCCGACCCAGCCGACCCGACCATCGACGACGACGAGCTTCCGGTGGTCGATGTGGGCCAGCCCGCTCAGGTTCCAGCTGTTCTCGGTGGCGCGGCTCAGGGCGCCCTTGGGCACCCGAGGTTTCGTGGCCCGCGTGACGTAGACCTCGATCCCAGCTCCTGTGAGTCGTTCGTAGAACGAGCGCGAGCCGCCCTCGGGATCGGACCCCTGCCGGTCGACGATCAGCCTCACGGGCACGCCCTCCTCCGCCTTTGCAATCAGCGCCGCCGCAAAGCGGTCGCCGACCAGGCCGGGGCGGAAGCCGAACTGATTGATGTGTACCGACGAGGTCGCGGCGGCGATGTCGGCAAGCATCGGCGGGTAGAAGTTGCGGCCCTCGACGTGGAGCTCCGGCGACGAGGCGCTGGTCGGCTCGAACGCGAGCGCGAGGGCGGCCCTCGCGACGTCGGGCGCGGTCAAGAGTCGCTCGGCGTGCGCGGCGATGCCGCTGTTCGAGACGGTGACTCCAGCCATGTCTACCTGCGGTTAGGTCTTGAGCCGCTGTTCGGTGCCGTGGTGCCGCTCGAACTCGAGCACCCAGAGCCGGCGTCGGCGCCAGTTCCTGTGGCTACGCGGCCGCACCTCGCGGATCGCGTCGACGACGGCTTGCGCGCTCTTCCGCTGTGATTGCTGCCCAGGCAAAACCAGCTCCTCGCTCGACCCGCAAGAACGTTCCCGAGACCTTATACCGCCAAACGGTTACCGCAGAGCCTCGACGAGCCTCAGCTGCTCGTCGAGGACGAGGGTCTCGCACTTCCGCCACTTCGGCGGGTCGTCGAGCAGAATCGTCTCGAGCCCACCGTGCCCGCACACGACGACGGGTCGGGCCGCGAGCGGGCGAACGAACCCGCTACCGGTCTCATATTGCTCGCGCTCACCGAGTTCCTCACGGGCGGCGACAGCGAGACGCCGCGCAGCGGCGAGCGGCTCGACCGTCTGCACGCAGCGGAGGAAGGGGCTCGTATAGATCGCTTCGATCTCGAAGCGGTCGAGCAGCGCGACGAGGTCGTGCGCCTGGGTGACCCCGCGCGGGTCGAGAGGCCGCAGGCGATCGTCTCCCTCCCACAATTGCCGGTCGCCGGCGCTCGCGTGACGAACGAGGAGCAGCGTCATCGCTCAGTCGAACGCCTTGCGACCGCGACGCCGGGCGTCGTCGAGAACGGCAGGGTACTCGGCGCGGCGGGCGAGCTTGCGCGTGCGCTCTGCTTCGATCAGCCGTTCGGCGACAGCGTGACCGCCACTCGCGACGCTCCTGATCCGCTCCGCTGCGACCACCGCGTCCTGGTGCTCGCCGATCACGTCCTGGACGCGCTTCAAGGCCTCGACGTAGGCCGACATTCGGCTGCCACCTGCGAGCTCGGCCGCGTAGCGAGCGCGCTTCGCTCGGATGCGGAGTGCGTGGAGCTGCTCGTCGGTCGCGTCGGGCGGCGTCTGCCTCGCGGCCTTCTCGAGCTTGCGAAACTCGGCGGCGGCGAGCTTCTCGAGGCGACCCCTCGCCTTGTGCCCGCGAAGCGGCTCGAGCGCCTCGGCGAACAGTGTAGGCAGCTGCAAATACCGCTCGGAATCGAGCGCTGCCGCCAGGGTCTGACGCTGCGCATCGCGCTCCTGCCCGAGCGCGTCGAGCAGCGGCTCGGCCTCCTCGCGGTCGGCGCCCAGGAGCGCTAACTCCCCGGTCAGGTGCTCGATCAGGACATCCAGATCTCGCACCGGGCCGAGCGCTCCGGCGAGCCACTTCAGCTCTACTGCCAGCGGCTCCAGCTGGTCCCCGAACAGTGTCTTCGTGGCACGGATGACGGCCCTGGCTCGCCGCGTCGCGACGCGGAACTGGTGCAGATCCTCTGGGTCGACGTCCAGCCGGACGCCAGGGTCGTACGACTCGAGTGCACGAAGCTGCTCGCCGAGGAGGTATCTCGTGCGCTTCGCAGGCGACGCGCTCTTCTTGGGCTCGGTCTCCGTGTCGAGCTGCAGGACGCGCATCACCTTCGCCTTGCCGTCGGAGCGCTGCGCCCCAGCCTGCCGCAACTCGCGCCCGAGCCGTTTCAGGTCGCTCTCGTCGCCGTCGATCAGCTCCACCTCGAGCTCGCTGAAGCGGTCGGTCACGGAACTGCCGTCGAGGACGTCGACGGCGTCGAGCGTCACGTCTGCGACAGCCTGCCCGCCGGTGCCGACCCGGACCCCGGCGCGCCGCGTCCGCAACGTCGCCACGGGCTCGAGCTTGGTGTGCCGCAGGTGCAGCTTGAGCAGGGTCAGCAGCTCGTTGGGCGGAATCGACGGCCCGCCGAGCGCCTCGATCTCGGTGCGCGCGTTCTCGGCACGCGGCAGCTTTAGCTGCCAGCGCGACACGCCGTTCTCCAGACGCCGGCGCAGGGTGATCCCGGCACGCGCCAACGAGCGCGTCGGCGTGTCGTAGTAGGTCGACGTGAAGAGTCGGGTGCCAAGCCGCCGGCCTTCGAGCTGCGGCAGCTCGAAGTCGACCGGCGGTTCGAGTTTCAGCTCACGTTCGAGTGAGGACTTCACCGCCGAAGCCTAGTGTGCCGCCATGGGCTTGGCCTCAACACGCAAACGAGCCGGTGACGGTACCGCGCAAGAGTGACCCGACGGTCGCTCATTGCCACCGTGACAGAACCTGCTCGAGCAAGAGCCGGTCACTCAGCGCGTGGGCGTCGCGGCGGCCAAAGTTTTCGGACGTGATCACGACGACCGCCTCGAGCTCGGGGAAGACGTGCACGCGGTTTCCGCCCATCCCGGTCATGAAGAACGATCGCGCCCCCGCGAACGACTTCAGCCACCACAGGTAGCCGTAGCTGGTCTCGTCGTCGATGCGAGTGTGCACCCGGAGCGACTCGTCGACCCAGGCGGCGGGCACGATCTCGCGCCCGCCGTTCAGGTACAGCTCGCCGAGCGCCAGCAGGGAACGGCTCGTCAGGCGCAGCCCGCCGGCGGTCGAGGTTTGCCCGGTGGGTGTCTGCTGCCACGCAGCCCGATCGATGCCAAGCGGCCCGAACAGCTCGCGCTGGGCGAACGTGGGCAGCGGCTCTCCGAGAGCACGCTCGAGCGCGATCCCGAGCAGCACGACCCCCGCCGTGCAGTAGCTGAAGCTGCGACCGGAGCGAACCGGCAGGTCGAGGGCGAACTGAAGCCAGTCGTGCTGCGGATACATCAGCTCCTCGTTGCCGGGCGACGAGTCGTCCCAATCGTCGCAGTCGAGACAGGAGCTCATCGTCAACAGCTCGCCGACCGTCAGCGCCTGCTTGGCGGGGTCGGCGCGCGTGGCGGGTTGCGTGCCCGCGAGCAGGTCGAGCACCCGCGCATCGACGCCGGCCACATGGCCGCGCTCGATCGCCTGGCCGAGCAGCATCCCGAGCACCGTCTTCGTGCAGGAGCGCGTGTCGCGCACCGAATCGGCGTCCCCGATGAGGTAGTCCTCGGCCACGATCTCGCCTGCCCGCGCCACCACCACGCTGGTGATCGCGCCGTAGCCGGTCAGCTCCATCGGGACGACGGTACCCCTTGCGCAGCGCGCATGATTGGACGATGGACACGACACAGCGCGACAAGGGAACCGCCTTCGCCGCCCTCCACGAGAGCGAGCCGTTCATCATCCCGAACCCCTGGGATGCGGGCTCGGCACGAGCCCTCGCCGGGCTCGGCTTCAAGGCGCTCGCGACCACGAGCTCCGGCTTCGCCTTCACGCTCGGCCGTCCCGACGGGGGCGCGTCGCTCGCCGACGTAGCCCACCACGTGAGGGAGCTCGTCGGCGCCACCGACCTACCCGTCTCCGTCGACCTCGAGAACGGCTACGGCCCGGAACCCGAGGCGGCGGCGGACGCGATCAGACGCGCGGCGGAGGCGGGAGCGGTCGGGGGCTCGATCGAGGACTGGGACCCGGTGGGCCGGATTTACGAGACCGCCCACGCCGCCGAACGCGTCGCCGCTGCCTGCGAAGCTGCGCGACGGCTGGACGTGCCGTTCCTCGTCACCGGCCGGGCCGAGAACCACATCCGCGGCGTCGACGATCTCGACGACACGATCACCCGCCTGCAGGCCTACGAACGCGCAGGCGCCGACGTGCTCTACGCGCCGGGACTGGGAACCGCAGAGGAGATCAGATCCGTCTGCGACGCGACGACCAAGCCGGTCAATGTTCTCGCTCATCGAGGGCTGACGATGGCCGCGATCGTCGACGCCGGCGGCCAGCGGGTGAGCGTCGGCGGTGCGCTCACCTGGGTCGCCGTCAACGCGATGGTCGCCGCAGCGGAGCGGATGCGCGACGACGGCGACTTCTCCTCGCTGGCCGGGCTGACGCCGGCGGCGAGGCTCTGAGCGACCGATGAGTTCCGCATGCGGCGGGGGTCTAACTCGGTGAGAATGACGACTGGCCATGGCTCGATCTCGGAGGTGACTCGCACGTGCCACAGACGCTGCTCCTGATCGGCACCCGCAAGGGGTGCTTCATCCTCGAAAGCGATTCCGACCGCCGCGACTGGAAACTGCGCGGCCCCTACTGCGAGACGTGGCCCGTGTACCACGCCGTGCTCGAGCGCTCGTCCGGCGCGATCTACGCCGCAGCGGCGAGCGAATGGCACGGCTCGGCGGTCTGGCGCAGCCCCGACCTCGGCGAGAGCTGGGCGCTCTCGAGCGAAGGCCTCGCCTACGCCGGGGAGGAGCGGAAGATCTCGAAGGTCTCGAGCCTCGCTGCGTCACCGGGCCGCGTGCTCGTCGGCGTCGAGGCGCCGGGGATCTTCGAGAGCCGCGACGACGGCTCCACCTGGTCGGAGCTGTCGACGCTCGCCGGCCAGCCGGGGAGCGAGGTCTGGGACGATCCCGCCAACCAGCCGCCCGGGCATCTCGGGCTGTCGGCGCTGATGCTGGACGACGAGGACACCGAGCGGTTCTGGGCGATCGTGCAGGGAATCGGTGTGTTCGAGACCGGCGACGGCGGCCAATCGTGGGCGCCGCGGAACAAGGGACTGCGCGCCGAGTGGCCGCGCGAACACGAGGACGTCGGCTTCTGCGTCCACAAACTCGTCCGTTCCGCCGCCGATCCGACGCGTATGTACCAGCAGAACCACTGCGGCATGCACCGCAGCGACGACTCGGGCGAGACGTGGACGGAGATCAGCGAGGGCTTGCCGAGCGACTTCGGCTTTGCCGCGGCGGCTCACCCGCACGACCGTGACACGTTCTACGTGGTCCCCCTCGACCCGGGACACGGACGCTGCATGCCGGACGGCCGCGCATCGGTGTGGCGGACGAACGACGCCGGCTCGACCTGGCAGCGTCTCGAGCGCGGACTTCCCCAGCACGGGGCTTACGTCGGCGTACTGCGCGAGGCGATGACGATCGACAGGTACGACTCGCCGGGTCTCTACTTCGGGACGAGCACGGGTCAGCTGTTCGCAAGTGTCGACGAGGGCGACAGCTGGAGCGAGATTGCGAGCTACCTGCCGGCGATCTCGTCCGTCGAGGTCGCGATTCTCGACTGACGCCGATGGCCGACATCCATCTCCCCGCAACGCTCACCCCGCTCTTCAGTGACCTGCCGCGGCACGTCGAAGTCGATGCCGACACCGTCGGCGGGGCGATCGAGCAGCTCGAGCAACGCTGGCCCGGGCTGCGTGATCGCCTCTGCGAGCCGGGGCCGAGCATCCGTAGCCACATTCATTTCTACGTCGATCGAGAACGCGCCCTGCTCGAGACACCGCTCGGGCAGTCGTCACGGGTCGAGGTGATCGCCGCGATCAGCGGCGGCTAGTCGGGATGGCGAAGGCGAAGGCGTTCGTGCTCCACGCGCCCGAAGAGGGCGCGGCGATCTCGGAACGCCCCAGACGCACGGTGCGCGCGCTCTGCGAGCATCCGCTGCTCGACGCGACCTGGTCGCAGTACGAGGCGGGCGAGCGCGGGCCGGACCCGCACGTCCACCACCAGCACGTCGACGCGTTCTACGTCCTCGAAGGCGAGCTTGAGTTCGGCGTCGGCCCCGACGTCGAGCCGGTGAAGGCGCCGGCGGGAACGTTCGTGGCGGTGCCGCCGAACGTCGTCCACACGTTCCGGAACTCGAGCGGCGCGACGGCGCGCTGGCTCAACTTCCACGCGCCCAGCACCGGCTTCATCGCGTACGTCAAAGGCGAGCGGGACGGCTTCGACAGCTTCGACGCGCCGGCTGGGGGCGGTCGCCCGGCCGCCGAGGCGACCGTCACCCGAGGAGGCACCGAGGGCGAGCTCGGCCGTGAGGTGCAGTTCGAGGCGATGGAACTGACGGTCGACGCGGACTTCGACTTCGCGCCGCACGTCCATGACGACCAGGTCAACGCCTTCTTCGTGCTCGACGGGGAGGTCGAGTTCGCGGTCGCCGGCGACCGGAGCCGCGCCGGCCGGGGCGCCTGGCTGTGCGCACCACCCGGCGCCGTGCACGGGCTTCGCGCAACGGGTACGGCGGTCGCCACCGTCCTCTTCGTCCGAGCACCACCACCACCCGGCGAGTAGCGGGCAGTCCGTCAGCCCGCCAGGTAGTACGCGGCGAACGCCAGGCCGACGATCACGAGGAAGACCGGCAGGACGAACAGGACCACACCGAGAAGCGCGATGAACGGCGTCTCGGGAACCTCGCCGGCCTGCTCGACCTCATGCAGATGGTGAGCTTCGGCCTCGATACTCTCGACCGGATGCCGCAGCAGGCGACGGTACCGTCCGCCCGCGTGCCGCATCGCCTCCCGACCAGTTCCCACGCCGGAATCCTAGGTGCGAACGCCAGTGAAGTGCGCCACTTCGGCGGCGGACAAGCTAGTGCGACGGCAGAGCGCGCGACGGTGGCTTGGGCGAGCGCTCTCCCTCGGGCGAGAGCGACGGAAGCCATTCGAGCCAAGCCGGCAGGTACCAGTTCCAGTCGCCGAGCAGCTTCATCGTCGCCGGCACCAGCACGGCGCGGACGACCGTCGCATCGATCAGGACGGCGACCGCCAGCCCGAATCCCAGCTGCTGCATCATGATCATGCTCAGCGTCGCGAAGAGCCCGAAGACCGCGACCATGATGATCGCCGCGCTCGTCACCG
>DASYPH010000256.1:0-1661 GCA_036006925.1 Gaiellaceae bacterium | reverse complement strand
GAGCTGGCCGGCGATGAATGCCTTCGCCACGTCCGACAGGTGCCACTTGTCGTCCTCGTCGAAGAACGCGTTGTGGCCGTCGGTGAAGAGCGACTGGTGCGTGTGCATCCCGGAGCCGTTCTCGCCGAAGAGCGGCTTCGGCATGAAGGTCGCGTGGTAGCCGTGCTGCTTCGCGACCTCCTTGACGACGAGCCGGTACGTGAGCATGAAGTCGGCCATGTCGAGCGCGCCCGCGTAGCGGATGTCGATCTCGTGCTGCGAGGGCCCGACCTCGTGGTGGTGGTACTCGACCGGGATCCCCATCGACTCGAGCGCCCGGATCGTGTCGCGCCGGACGCCGGTCGCCGCGTCGAGCGTGGTCTGGGCGAAGTAGCCGCCCTCGTCGAGGGTCTCGGTGCCTTTCTCGTCCTTGAACAGGAAGTACTCGGCCTCGGGCCCGACGTTGAACGTGTCGAAGCCCAGCGCCTCCATCCGCTCCAGCGCGCGCCGCAGCGCGAACCGCGGATCGCCGACGTACGGCATGCCGTCGGGAGTGACGACGTCGCAGATCATCCGGCCCGTCTGACCGTCGGGCAGCACCCGGAACGTCTCGGGGTCGGGGATCGCGACCATGTCCGACTCCTCGATCGCGTTGAAGCCGGTGATCGACGAGCCGTCGAAACCCATCCCGTCGTCGAGTGCGCCCTCGACCTCGCTGAGCGTGATCGCAAAGCTCTTCAGGTGCCCCTCGAGATCGGTGAACCAGAGGAGCACGTCCTCGATGCCGCGGGACTCGATCTCCGCAAGCACCTCCTTGCGCGTCTCCGGGTCCGACGTCGCCCGGTTCCTGCTCTCCACGTAAGCCATTCTCCCTCCTGAAACGCGAAAAGCCCCGGCCGCCACCCAGTGTGGCAACCGAGGCTCCATCGCCTCGCAATCGTCGCCGGAAGTCTACAGGTCTTCCGGACGGACTGGCGGCTACCCTCGTGGGGCGTCTATGCGCCGCAGCCTCGTCGCCCTCCTCGTCCTCCTCGCCGCCGTCACGCTCGCCTCGGCGCCGCACGCGGCGCGGTCGGCCGGCCCGCAGTACGTCGCGCCCGCCGGCTCCGGCGCCCTCTTCCTCGTCAGCGGGCACGGCTGGGGACACGGAGTCGGTATGGGGCAGTGGGGCGCCCAGGGCTACGCGCTCCAGGGCTACACCGACGACCAGATCCTCGCCGCCTACTACCCCGGCACGACAGCCGGCCAGACCTCGGTGAGCTCGATCCGCGTCCTGCTCGCGAACGGCCAGAGGACGCTGACGATCTCCTCCACCAAGTCGATCACGGTCGAGGACGCTGACGGCGTCGACCACACGCTCCCGGCAGGCAAGACCGTGCTCACGCCGGCGCTGGAGCTCGCGGTCGACGGCGGGGCGAAGCAGGCGCTCGCGCCGCCGCTCACGTTTTCGCCGGCGAGCGGGACCACGCTCACTGTCGGCCGCCCCTACCGCGGCCAGGTCCTCGTCGACGTGGTGAGCGGCAAGCTCCGCGCGATCAACGTCGTGCCGCTCGAGCAGTACCTGTACGGCGTCGTCGCGTCGGAGATGCCGTCGAGCTGGCTCCCCGCGGCGCTCGAGGCGCAGGCCGTCGCCGCGCGCTCGTACGCCCTCGCCAGCCGCCGCGCCGCAGCGCCGTTCGACG
>DASYPH010000255.1:0-1531 GCA_036006925.1 Gaiellaceae bacterium | reverse complement strand
GCTGCTGTCGCTGGGTCGACCGACGCTAGGACGACTGGTTCTCGGGCAACGGCACACGGATCGAAAAGCGGCTCGAGAGGATGCGGGCGAGCCGACTGATGGCGCATCCGGTGGCATGGATCCAGCGTGGGTCGGACCGCTGGTACGCCCTCGCCGCCGCGGTGGCCAACCCGATCCTCGTCGCCACCTTCGCCCGCTTCGTCGGCGGCAAGCCGATCGGGGAGCGCCGCATTTTTCTCGGGGCGATCGCCTATGCCCTCCCGTACGTGGCGATGTGGTCGATCGTCGGTGTCGCATTCGGCGAGGCGATCCGAGCCACCTAGATGTAGGACCCGAGCGGGTTGGTTCTGGTGATGGGTGGTTGGTGGCCGAGGGCTGAGTGTCTGCGGCGATGGTTGTATGTCCAGATCCGGCCGTCAAGTGCGCGGGTGCGTTCGTGGCTGGTGCGGTAGATCGGGCCGTAGGCCCAGCCGGCGAGCAGGGTGCGGATGAAGCGTTCTGCTTTGCCGTTTGTTTGTGGTCGGTAGGGCCGGGTGCGCAGATGGTGGATGCCGAGTGCGTGGCAGGCGATGGCGTGCAGGGTGGCGCGGTAGGCAGCGCCGTTGTCGGTCATGAGTTGTTCGACGTGGATGCCGTGACGGGCGTAGAAGGCGATTGCGCGGCGTAGGAAGCCGATGGCGGTTGTGGCTTTCTCGTCGTCGAGCACCTCGGCGTAGGCAAGTCGGCTGAAGTCGTCGATCGCGATGTGGACGTACTCCCAGCCGGCCACGCCGACGCGGCGGCCGTTGCGGCGGGTACGGGCTTGGCTTGAGCGCTTACCGGTCGCGCGGTGGCCGGCGCCGCGGATGCGGCCGAGCTTCTTGACGTCGATGTGCACGAGCTCGCCTGGTCGTGAGCGCTCGTAGCGCACGGGTTGGGCGAGTCCGCCCCGACCGAGTCGACCGAGGCCAGTGCGCGTGAGGATGCCGCTGACCGTGGAGAGCGCCATCCTGAGCGTCTCCGCGATCTCCGCAGCGGTGAAGCGCAAACGACGCAGCGTCACGATCGCGTCGATACGCGTCGTTTCCGTGCGATTCGCTCCCCGCTGGGGCGCCGAGGAGCGGTCATACAGTCCATCCTCTCCCTCAGCTCGATACCGGCTGACCCATTTACGGGCACAGCGGACACTGACGCCTGCGCTCTGAGCGGCGCTCGCCAGCGTCGATCTTTCGACCACGACCTGCATGACCAGTCGCCGCCTACCGCTCCAGCTGAGAGCCGCGTTACGGTGAAGCTTCATCCGGGTGCTCCTTCGAAACTGAGGTGCTTGGCAGCTCTCAGCTTCCAAGGACGCCCGGATGAACCAACCTGCTCAGGAACTACAGCTAGAACTGGTTTCAAGAGTCGCGTGGTTGGTCGGGGGGCTCGAAGCGAGCGGGAGCGGATCCCGGCTCGAAGATCCGGTGGGAACCTTTTCGAGAGCCGGGATCCGTTCCCGCGAAGCCCCGGGATCGCTCGGCTCCATGAGCGAGCCCGGGGTCGCCGCAGGTCT
>DASYPH010000254.1:0-6546 GCA_036006925.1 Gaiellaceae bacterium | reverse complement strand
CCCTCGCGATCGGCGGCGACCATCACCGGTGTGCCGTGCTCGTCGGTGCCACTCACCATCAGCACGTCGTTGCCCTGCAACCGGTGGTAGCGGGCGTACGCGTCGGACGGGACTCCGAAGCCCGCCACGTGCCCAAGGTGGCGGTGACCCGCCGCATAGGGCCAGGCCGGTGCGACCAGGATCTTCCTCGGGAAGGCGCCGCTCATCGCGTCCCATCATACGAACGCTCTCGCACTGGTCCTGGAGACCACACTGCTCCCCGAGACCACACTGCTCCCAGAGACGCGGCCGCGCGATCAGCGCGACGAGCAGCGCCGCACCGCCGAGCACGCTGACGGCGACCGCCCAGCCCGCCAGTCGCCGACGATGCTTCCCGGGAACCGCGGCGGGCGGGCGCGGTGCACGTCCCGAGCCGCGACCGTGAGGTCCCCGGTGCTCGACGCGGTCACCTCCGGCGAAGTGAACCGTCACGCGGCGGGACGGCGCAACCCTGGACGGAGCAGCGATCGACACCGCCGTCACGCGCCCGACGTGACTCGAGGTCCGCGGGCGGTGCGGCCCGGCGGCCGCCGCCACACCACTGGCCCGCTCGGCCGGCCGCGCCGACACATGCCGCGGCAGCCGACGTGGAGATGCGGGCGCGCCGGCCTGCTTCCCGCCCGCTCGATGGTCACGACCAGCCGAGCTCGACGCAGCTCGGCGGCTGACCAGCGTCAGGTTCGAGACAGGAGCGGCACCCACAGCGTGCGGCACCGGTACGGACGGAAGGGCCTCACCGACGGGTTCGGGGCCGGCGCCCGCCTGAGTTGGGTCGGGCTGCGCCGGGTTTGACTGCGCCCGGGTTGGCGCAGCGTCGCCTGGCGACGGCGCCGGCGGAGCGGGATCGGAGGCGGCCGGAACGGCGGGCCTGCCAGGCACCGGCGCGAGCCCGGCCGCGGCCGGCGAGACCGGCGGGCCCGCCGCCTGCTTCGGCGGCAGCAACGTGAGCGGATCGACATAGCCTTCGGGCGCCGCCGCGAGCCGGATACCGAGGTGGACGTAGGGCTGGGCGAGCTCCGGCTCGCCCGAAGGCCCGATCGTCCCGACGGGATCACCCTCGGCGACCGACGCGCCTGCCGCGACGGAGAACGAGCCCAGGTGCGTGAGGGTCACGGCGTACCCGTCGGCGGTCGTGATCGTGAGGCTCCTGCCCGAGGCGGGGACGGTGCCTGCAAAGGACACCGTTCCGGGCGCGGGCGCAACGACGACCGTGCCGGCCTCGGCACCGAGATCGATCCCGCGATGCTGTCCCGCGGCGTACGGGTGGGCAGGGTCGAAGACGAACGGCTGCAGGACCGGGCCGTCGGCGGGCCAACTCCAGGCTCCGGCGGCAGGTGCGAGAACGAGCGCGGCTGCGAAGGCCGCGAAGAGGACTCGACGTCTGGACGTCTGCTGCATGTGCTCACCCCTTGGTGTGAATTGCCGCCTGAGCGATCACGGCAGGTACGAGAACGTGTGTTCCCGTCGACGGTAAGGGCGGAGCGACGCCGTTGTCAAACGAGATTACAAAGTTGTCACAGTGTTGTTCGATAGAGGTCGTTCCGGGACGTGTCCGTCAGCCGTGCGACGACGTCGGCGGCGACCCGGCGGGGTGTGCCGGCGGCGACGAGCTCGGTGACCGCGTCGCGCGCGGGCTGACGATCCTCCCTCACCTGCGCAGGGCCGATGACGAGCGTCACCTCGCCCTTGACGGGCGATGCAAACCGCTCGGCGAGCTCGGCAGCGGAGCCGGTCGCCACCTCCTCGAAGCGCTTTGTCAGCTCACGACACACCGCCGCCTCGCGGGTCGGGTCGGCAGCTGCGAGCGAGCGTAGGCTCTTCGGCAGCCGCTGCGGCGACTCGAATGCGACCGCCGGCCACCCCCACCCCGCCAGTTCCTGCCAGAGGGCGGCCAGCTCGCCGGCGCGCCGTGGCAGGAAGCCGAGAAAGAGGTAGCGGGTGTCGGCCAGGCCGCTCGTCACGAGCGCTGTCTCGACGGCGGAGGCACCGGGAAGAACGGAGACCTCGATCCCGGCTCGGCGGGCTGCACGCACCAGCCGTGCGCCAGGGTCGGAGATCGACGGCAGCCCGGCGTCGGAGACGAGCGCGACGCGCTCGCCGGCCTGGAGCCGTGGCAGGAGCTCGGAGACGCGCGCGGCCTCGTTGTGCTCGTGGTAGGAGAGGAGACGTGCGGCGATGCCGTGGCGCTCGAGCAGGATGCGGGTGTGGCGCGTGTCCTCTGCCAGCACGACGTCGGCCGCCCGCAGCTCGGCAAGGACGCGCAGCGTCACATCCTCGAGGTTTCCGATCGGCGTCGCGCAGACCGCGAGCGGCACTACGCGGGGACCGCCTGGAAGGCAACGAGGCCCGCACCGATCAGGCCGGCCTCGGCGCCGAGCTCGGCGGTCCGGATCGGCAGCTTGCCCCCAGGGGCGAGAGCTTCGCGCTCGACAGCCGGCCGTGCAGCCGGCATGAGCAGGTCGAACGCCGCCACCCCGAAGCCGCCGCCGATCACGACGAGCTCCGGATTGAAGATGTTGATCAGCGAGCCGATCGCGACGCCGAGGTGGTGTCCGACCTGATCGAGCGCGGGATGGCGCGCAGCGATGAGGTCGCGCGCGGTCGCCGACTCGCCGAGCACCCGCCGGGCGAGCCGGTCGACCGCGGTTCCCGAGCAGTAGGACTCGACGTGTCCGCGACCGGTGCACGCACCGTTGCACGGGTCGCCGTCCTCGACGATCACGATGTGGCCGAGCTCGGCCCAGCCGCGGAAGAGCGTGCCGGCGAAGACGACGCCGCCGCCGACGCCGGTGCCGAGAGTCAGCGTGACCAGGCTCTGCACGTCGCGTCCGGCACCGAGCCGGAACTCGGCATACGCGGCCGCGTTGGCGTCGTTCTCGATCCCCACGGGCAGCCCGAGCCGGCGGGTCATCTCGGATCTCAGGTCGACCTCGTGGATCGGGATGTTGACGGCTCCGAGCACGACCCCGCTCACCTGGTCGACACGTGCGGGGACGCCGAAACCGACGGCGACGACATCGTCCTGGGGCAACGCCGAGACGACCGCGGCGAGCTCGTCGAGGAGCGACTCCTGCGACGTGGCGACCGTCGCCCGTTCGACCGTCTGGTGCACCGTTCCGTTCGGGTCGATGAGGCCTGCGAGGACCTTCGTCCCGCCGACGTCGACGCCGATCACGTACTTGGTGCTCATACTCGGTGGGTAACCTAACCCGCCGGATGGCGCGCGAAGAGAAGCCGTACCGCGTCTACCGGGGCGGCCGCACCAAGGGGAAGGTGCCGACGCCGGGGCTGCGCCCACCACGCGTCGAGCGCCGCGGCCTCAGACGGCGCGGTGCCGAGGGCGCGGCGGCGCGGGCCGAATACCGTGGGCCTGGAGCCACGACGGGCAGGCGGAAGCCACGCTGGGGACGACGGATCTCGCTCGGGATCCTCGTTCTGCTCGTGCTCGTGATCGTGTGGGCGGTCGCCAGCTGGTTCTCGTTCTCGAGCGGGGTTTCGGCTGCCAACAAGCGGCTCGACCAGAACGCGAAGCTCGCCCTGACCTCTCAGAGCGGCCTCCTCCTCTCGCATCCGACGACGATCCTGATGCTCGGCACCGACAACGCCCGGGTCGGAGGTCGCGAGGGCGACATGCACTCCGACTCGATCATGTTGCTGCGCACCGATCCCGCGCACCATCGTCTGTACTACCTCTCGATCCCGCGCGATCTCCAGGTGCCGATCCCAGGCGCGGGCACGCAGAAGATCAACGCGGCGTTCCAGATCGGCGGGCCGGCGCTGGCGATCCGGACGATTCGCCAGTTCACCGGACTCGAGGTCGACCATGTGATGGTGATCAACTTCGCCGACTTCAAGGATCTGATCGACGCCCTCGGCGGCATCGACGTGAACGTGCCGGAAGCGATCCGCTCGAACCGGTTCGACTGTCCGTATGCATCGCAGGCGCGGTGCGACGCCTGGCCGGGCTGGCGTTTCCAGAAGGGCGTCCAGCACATGAGCGGCAGCCGAGCGCTCATCTATTCGCGCATCCGCGAGAACACGCTCAACCCGGCCGAGACCGACGTGACCCGCGGCGCCCGGCAGCAGGACGTGCTGAACGCGGTCGCCCAGAAGTTCACGTCGCTCGGCGTCCTCAGCAAGATGCCGTTCTCGGGCGACTCGTTCGCGAAGCCGCTGACGACGGATCTGACCGCGGCGCAGCTCGTGCAGCTCGGCTGGGTCAAGTTCCGAGCCTCGAACGCGGGTTCGATCCACTGCCGACTCGGGGGCGACCTCGGCGGGAGCGGGACCGGCAGCCCGAGCGAGGACAACCCGGCGACGATCGCGATGTTCCTCGGACGCTCTGCCGCGCAGCCTCCGACCGACCCGTTCGGACCCGGCTGCGTGACGGGGCATGCGCTCAAGTAGCGGCCGCGACGCGGCGCGGCTCACATTCCGCTTACTGTTTTTCCCAGCGCCTACGTGCCATCCCTAACCCCCACCCACCCGGGGAACCGGCCGCAGTTTCGCAGCGAATACGTCACAGATGCGTGACGTGAACGTGGAGACTTCGCAGGATTCACCGGTCGCGCGAGATTCACCGGTCGCGCAGAGCGACGCGGCGGCCGGGTCAGGCCTCGGCGGCCTTCTTGCTCTCGCCGCCGCTGCTCTCGCCCTTGCCGCTCGAGCCGCCGGAGTCGCCGCCGGAGCCGCCATCGGACTCGCCCCCGGACGAGCTCGAAGAGGAGTCGCCCGAGCCGCTGTCCTTTGCGGGCTGCTTCGACTTGCGTCCGTAATCGGTCGAGTAGAAGCCGGAGCCCTTGTAGTGGACCGCGACCGGATGCAGGACGACCTGCAGGGGGCCCTCGCCGCATACGGTGCAGACCGTCGGCCCGGCCTCGGTCATCCCGTGGAACGCGTCGAACAGGTGCCCGTTCGGGCACTTGTACTCGTAGATCGGCATGGGAGCGGCAAGGCTAGCACCGGGTTCTGGCGGCCCCCGCGCCGCTCCGCGGGCCTGGCCGCCACGGTCGCCGTCGCCGCGCTCGCGTTCCCGGCGCTCGCGTCCGCGCACGCGACGCTCCTGCGAACGGTCCCCGCCGACGGTGCGGTACTCGACCATGCGCCGCGCAGCGTTCGCGTGGTTTTCGACGACACCGTCCGGGTCGCGGGCGGGAACGCCGTCATCGACAACGGCTCGCGAGCATCGGTGCTCGGAGGGAAGGCCGTTGCGCACGGGCCCGTTGTCACGTTGCCCCTTCGCACCGATCTCCGCGACGGCGACTACACCGTCCGCTGGAGCATCGTCTCGGACGACGGCCACCGAGAGCAGGGCGTGCTCGCGTTCGCGGTCGGCCAGGGGCGAGCTCCGCCGCGCGCAGTGCTCGGCGCAAGCGCGCCGCTGAGCGGGATCGACCTCCTGCTTCGAACCCTCTACTTCCTCGGCATCCTGGTCGGCGGCGGCGCCGCCCTCTTCGGGCTCCTGGTTCGCGCAGAGCTAGGGGAGCGTCTGCTCCGGCCGCTCGCACACCTGCTCTTCTTCGCCCTGCTCGCCACGTTCCTGGGTGCCAGCGGGATGGTCCACGGCGCGGTACCGGGCACGCGCTTCGCACTCGTCATGCGGCTCGCTGTGATCGTGGCGTTGGCTGGGGGTGTCGCGGCGGCGCTGTCACCGCTCTACAACCGTTTGCTCTACGTGGCAGGCATCTGCGCGATCGCACTGCTCGTGGCACCGACGCTCGCCGGGCACGCGCTCGACCGCGACCAGCGGAACTGGCTGGCCGTGCCGATCGACCTCGCCCACGTGGCGGCGGCGGCGATCTGGCTCGGCGGTCTCGTCTCGCTCGTCTTCGTCGTCCCGAGCGCGAGCACCGAGGCGGCAGAGCGGTCGCGGATCGTGCGCCGCTTCTCGAAGCTGGCGGGGATCGCGGTGGCGGTGCTGGCGTTGTCCGGGCTCGGACGCGCCCTGACCGAACTGCACAGCATCTCGCAGGTGTGGTCGACGTCCTACGGCCGGACCCTGATCGTGAAGACGGTGATTTTCGTGCCGCTCCTCGGCCTGGGCTGGCTCAACCGGACGCTCCTGCTCGACGCCTTCAAGCGGCTCCGGCGCTCGGCGATGCTCGAATCGGTGCTGTTGCTGGCGATCGTGGTCGCGGTCGGCGTCCTGACCGAACTGCGTCCCGGCGTATCGCGCCCGCCGAGCGCCGCCGCGGCCACGGCGCCGCTCCAGGCTGCACAGCCGCCGGTGCTGCCACCGCGAAGTGCGGTCGTCGACGCGCGAGCCCTCGGCGGCCTGGCGGTCGCGGTCGGACGTACCCCGGGTCGCGCGACGGTCACGCTGCTCGGCCAGGACGGCACGGGTGTGAACGGCCGCGACGTGCGCATCGACGGTCGCTCGGCCACCGCCTGCGGCAGCGGCTGTTACCGGGGAGCCGCCGGCGTCGGCCCGGTGACCGTGGGCGTCGGCTCGCAGACCGTGACCTTCACCGTGCCGAGCCGCGCCCCGGACGGCACGGCCCTCTTGCG
>DASYPH010000253.1:0-25380 GCA_036006925.1 Gaiellaceae bacterium | reverse complement strand
GAGGCCTATCCCCAGGACACCGGCGGCAAGAAGATCACGGCGTCGTTCCTCTACAGCGTCACTCGTAGCCTGTTCGAGCAAGCCGGTTTCAGCTACGTGCGGCCCAAGGGCAAGAACCACACCGTGATGCGGACGACGATCGGTCCGGCCCGGTAGCCGGGAACGCGCTAGGCGGCTTGGGGAAGATCACCCGTTCGAAGTTGTCGACGCTCGGCTGCGCGAGTGTTCGCACCCGTTGTAGCGCTCGACGACGCGTGTTGATCGATCGCGCTAGCGTCCTCGGGGTGGACGGTGGTCTGCGGGAGGTGGTCGAGAGCGACCTCGATGCGTTCTTCCAGCACGAGCCCGAGGCGAACCGGATTGCGGCCTTCCCGGCCCGCGACCGCGAGCCCTTCGACGCGCACTGGCGGCGGCTCCTTGCCGACGACTCGTTGACGAAGAAGACGATCGTCTACGAGGGCGAGGTGGGCGGCAACGTCGGGTGCTGGGAGCAAGAGGGGCGGCGTCTCGTCGGCTACTGGATCGGACGGAAGTTCTGGGGCAAGGGCCTTGCGACACGCGCGCTTCAGGAACACACCGGCGCGGTGACCCAGCGACCCTTGCACGCGTGGGTCGCGACGAGCACCGTCGCCTCGATCGGCGTGCTCGAGAAGTTCGTCCGCGTCGGTTCGCAGAAGGACGACGACGAAGAGCTGCTCTTCGAGCTACACGGCGGCGTCTAGCGGCCGCCGGACATCGGTCGAGTCTACGCGACCGCACCGGATTCCTTCGACGCCGAGCCTGGCTTCCACGACGATCGTCGTCATCCTCGGGAGACAGGCTCTGCCATGGTTGGTTGCGATGACGGAGCAAGCAACTCGGCTGCCGGGCCTCGAGAGTGTTGCTCCTTCGTTGAGCTTGCCGTCGGTAGGCTTGAATTCGGACGGCAGAGCGGACGATCATCCGGTCTTCTTCCTTGACGAACCGCGGAGCCAGATCTTCGAGCGAAAGGAAACAGCGATGAGCAAGGTGATGGTCGGAGTGCTTGTGGCGATTGCAATCTCGGTAGGCGCGTCTGCGCAGGCGAGCCGCCTTCCTGCTCAGTCGCACGCTGCGTCGTCGACGGCGCTGCTCGCACAGGTGAAGGTGAGTGCGAGCGAGTTCAAGTTCGTCCTGAGCAAGAAGACCGCCAAGCGCGGTCTCGTGACCTTCAAGGTCACGAACGGAGGCAAAATCTCGCACGATTTCCAGATCAGCGGCCGCAAGACGAGGATGCTCTCCCACGGTCAGTCCGCGACCCTCAGGGTCACGTTCCTGCGCAAGGGTGCCTACGCGTACAAGTGCACGGTTCCCGGGCACGCTGCGGCTGGGATGAAGGGCGTCTTCACGATCACCTGAGAAGGACTGTCGAGCACCGGCCGCGTTCGCGCTGGGCGACCCCAGTCCGCGAGGACCGGAACGATGCCGTCCAGAGTTGGTGCCGGCGTGCGGCGCGCTGTCGTGTCTCCACGCCGAGCGTCAGGCTTGGCGTGACCGTTGACTGCGCTCCGCACGACGGCCTTCCCCAGCGCGGCGCCCGTGCTCCCCTCGCCGTCGGCACATAGAGTTCGCGGCGAACCGGACCGAGGTGGTGTGAAAATCGTGACCGGATCGGAACCCATGACGGCGCTCGTCGGGCGGTACCGGCTGCTCGACCTGCTCGGCGAGGGCGGAATGGGGGTGGTTTGGCGGGCGCATGACCACACGCTCGGCCGCGACGTGGCGATCAAGCTTCTCAGGCCGATCGTCGCGTCCGATGCGCAGCAGAGGCGCAGGTTCGAGCGGGAGGCGAGAACGCTCGCCGTGCTCGCAAACGAAAACATCGTCCGAGTGCACGACTTCGTTGACGACGGGGAGCAGGCGTTCCTCGTGATGGAGTTCGTGGACGGCCGCAACCTGGCCGATACGACGGTCGCGCGCCTGCCGCTCGATGTTGGAGAGGCAGCGTGGTACGCGGCGTCGGTCGCGAAGGCGCTCGCCTATGCGCATGCGAAGGGTGTCGTGCATCGCGACCTGACACCGGCGAACATCCTCGTCGAGCACGAGACAGGCCGGGTGGTGACCACCGACTTTGGCCTGGCGCGGGTCGCTCGCACCGGCGGCTCCCTGACGACGGTAGGGATGCTTGTCGGGACGCCGGAATACTGGTCGCCCGAGCAGGCGCGCGGCGGCGAGACAGGGACCGCCACTGATCTGTATGCGCTCGGCTGCATCCTCTATCTGCTCCTCGGGGGCCGTCTCCCGTTCGAGGGTGACGACCGCCTCGCCGTCGGGCTTCGCCGCGCCCACGAGCAGCCGCCGTCCCTGACGACCGTCGTGACCGACCTGCCCGCCGCGGCGGCCGAGCTCGTCGACTCGCTCCTGTCTTCGGACCCAGGCGGGCGGCCCGATGCGGTGACGACGGCCGCGTCGCTATCGAACATGGCGGCCGCACCGCAGTGGCCGGCTCGGCCGGTCGAGCGCGAGCACGGCGCGCCGTCCGTCGTGACCTTCGGCTATCCGACCGCTCGCCTCGAGGACGCCTGGCCGACGGTTGCGGACGCCTCCGCTCCGGCGGAGCCGCCTGCGCTTTGGCCGTCACCGGCCTCGTCGCTGCGCTTCGATGGCCCGTCGGTGCGGCGCCTGTGGGAGAGCCCCCGGCGGCGTCTGCTCGTGCTCAGCGGTGTGGCTGCTGCTGGGCTGGTCGGCGCAGCCGTTGCGACGCATCTGCACGAAGGGCCGGTGCGGAGGGTTCCCGAAGTCGTCTCGCTCCGGCCCTCGGCGGCGCGTGCTCAGATCCTGCAGTCGCTGCCGGGCGCGAACGTGTCCGTCCGGTGGGTGTACTCGACACGGGTGTCATCCGGCCGGGTGATCAGTCAGCATCCGGCGGCACGGACCAGTGTCGGCGGCGGCGGGGACGTGCGGCTGACGGTGAGCAAGGGGACGCCGTTCGCGGCGGTTCCTGCCGTGCGCGTCGGCGCATCGGCGCCGGCAGCGAAACGAACGCTGGCGCGCGCCGGGTTCCGCGCACGGGTCCACTACACGCCGTCCTGGACGGTGAGGAAGGGCGCGGTGATCGAACTGCGTCCTGGCGCGGGCGTCCGGCTTCGTCGTCCGGCGACCGTGAGGATCGTTCTCGCTTCCGGCTACCCCCGCTCGGTCGTGCCGCCGGTCCTGAATGCAGACCTCGCCTCGGCTCAGTCCATGCTGAACGCCAAGCATCTGCGCTCCCAGATCGTCTACAGGCTCATGCCGAACGGGCCGGTGAACCAGGTGGTCGGCCAGATCCCGTCAGCGGGCGCGATCGTCTACAGCGGAAGCCGGATCCGTCTGACCGTCGCGCGGCCGCACCGCTGGGTGAACCTCTTCCGCTGGTCGGGAACGGACCGCTTCCACAGCCATCCATTTACCGTCCCGGCTCGCTGGCGGATCCGTTACCGGCTCGCCGCTGAAGCGTCGCTGCCTGCGCTCGCCCAGTTCTCCTGGTTGCCAGCCGACGAGCCGCTCGCCGGCCACGGCTTCGTCGCGACCGACACGGGCAGCCGCAGCTACGTCGTGCCGGACGGAGCAGGCACCTACTCGTTGGCCGTGAACCCACTCGCGGGGACGTCCTGGTCGGTCGAGTTGGACGCGTTCGAGTAACCACGCCGGCGAACCGCGTCTCGGTCGCTAACCGCGGGCGCGCGAGCTGTGTGCTGTGCGGTCGAGCTCGTCGAGTGTCTGCATGTCTTCGTCGCTGAGTGCGAAGTCGAACACCTGGCCGTTTGCCCTGATCCGTTCCTTGTGGGTCGACTTGGGAATGACGATTGCTCGGTGCTGGATCGCCCAGCGGAGCATCACCTGTGCAGGTGTGCGGCCGAGTCGCTCGGCGAGACCGTTGATCGTCGGGTCGTGGAGGCCCTGTCCACGCGCAAGCGGGCTGTAGGCCTCCAGCACGACGCCGTGTTCCTGGCAGTAGTCGAGCAATCGGCGGCGGTAGTGGTACGGGCTGAACTGCACCTGGTTGACCGCGGGCGGGACAGAGGCATGCTTCCTGAGCGTTTTGAGCTGTTTGATGCCGAAATTGCTGACGCCGATCTCTCGCGTCAGCCCTCGCTCCTGGAGCGACTCGAACTGGCGCCAGTGTCGCCCGCTGAGCAGAGGGATCGGCCAGTGAATCAGGTACAGATCGACGTAGTCGAGGTTCAGTCGTCGGAGGCTCTTCGCCAACGCTCGCGCCGCGCTCGGGTGGCTCGCGAGCTTGGTCGTGATGAAGACCTCGTCGCGTGGCAGCCCGCTGTGTTTCAGTGCGGCGCCCACGCTCTGCTCGTTGCGATAGAGCGAGGCGGTGTCGATATGGCGGTAGCCGACTTCGAGCGCGTATTCGACGGCCTGTTCAGTCTCCGATCCGGCAGCCATCTGCCAGACGCCCAGGCCAAGCACGGGCATCCTCGACCCGGCGGCCAGTTCACGCGTCGGTTGATCGCCAGGTGAAGTCACGATCGAAACACGAGACCAAGCGTAGAGGGGCGGTGACCGGTTGTGGGTGCCAGCCGTCGTCAATTCTTGCGAGAGGTGCGGGGCGTAACCGAGGCGAGAAGCTGAGTCGGACGCGTCGGGCTGCGCCCGCCCCTTGAGACGGGCAGAGCCCGAGGGTGCTTGAACCGAGCGCCGCGGCTCCCGTCTCGTTTGCTGGCCCTCGTGTAGTTGAGTTCACTCCGAGGTTCGCGGCCTTCCGGGAGTCGCCGGCCTACGAACCGCGGCTCCCGGGCGAGCGGTCGGAGCGTCGCCGAGACATCTGACGCCTCGCCCGGAGGTTCTGACCGGACCTTTCCCTGGCGAGCGTCGTAATCAGCAACTTGATTACGACTAGGAGGCATCGGATGTACAAGCTGGTCGCCACAGAACTGACGGTGCTCTATCCGGACCCGGGTACGGCCGTGGTCGAAGTCCTCGGTGAACACGACCTCGCAACAGCAGAGGAGACCGCCGAACTGTTCGCACGGCTCGTCCGCGACCACAAGCTCGTGGTCGTCGATCTGTCCGAGACGCAATTCATCGACTCGTCGTTCCTGAACAACCTCAAGAACTGCCGATCGTGAAACGGATGCTCGAGATCAGCGGCTTCTTGACGCACTTCGACCACGTCTCGATGCGCGACGAGGCTCTCGCGCGGGCGCCAGACGGGCTGAGCCGGACCGGCGAATGAATACCGAGAAGCATCCTGCCGGCGACCGGAGCTTGTGGATGTGCGCACGGACGGAGCGTCGGGCAGCGACGCTCCGTCCGCCCAGGGGCTGGCCGGCTTAGCAGCTCCGGCGCGTCGGCACTTTGCCTCGTCGCGGGCGCCGGGTCCCTAGGCCACTGATCGAGTTTCTTCAGCCGGCGGGATGAGCGGGCCTGTAAATGCAGCGAACACCTTCGAACATGCGCCGCATGCGATCACCTCGATGTTGCCGGAGCCAGACGACACCACACTCGAGGAGACCCCTGTCTCCCTGAGGTTCTGGCCACATTGCGGGCAAAGAGGATCAACGGTCTCGGGTTGCGCCATCGGAACTCCTTTTCGTGAGTGATCACCGGTCGAAAACGGTCGTGACGGGGCGGAAATCGTCGGACGGACGTGTCGCCGGTTTCTCGATCCTCGAGAAGCCGCTGGTGCCCATCCGGCCATCGCTCATTTCCTCGCCGGCCCGATTTCCAATCCTTCTGGCAACGCAGTCAGACGAGATTCAGGCGTCGCCCGCTTGGAGAACCGCGCGGCGGGGTAGACCCGGGGCGTTCTCAGCAAAGGAGTGGATGATGGCTGACTGCGAGATCATCGAGCGGAACTCGTCCGGGAACGATCCGACATCCCGCCCAGGTTGAGCAGGGACGAGATGGCTGAAGAGTTCGACACCGAGGCGAACCCCGGCGATACCGCAGAACTCGTAGTTGGAACTCGCGAACCGCTTGTCGCCGAGGACCACGAGGTTGACACCGAGACAGCATCGCCCTGGCCGTTGAGGTCCAGCCCATACGTTTAGGCCCTGCCGTCTTGTCGTGAGTGAGTGGGATTGGGGACCTCGGGAACGTCGTCGGCCGTTACCATCGACACCGTGAACCTCGAGGCAGAACTGCAAGTGCTGATGGAGCGTGTTGCGGCCACCGATCTCGATCTTGCCGACAGGCTCGCCTCAGCAACGCGTCTCGATCTTGACGCCGAGGTCGACGGCGTTTCGAAAGGTGCATTGACGACCGTGGATCTGCTTCGCATTCGCGGCCGACTCGATGGCCTACGCGAAGCGGTTCTTCGGCTCGCGCGAGAAATCGAGGCACGGAACCCCGACGCCGTCTGAGAAGGGCGACGCAGCTCGCGGCGGGTGTCGTCGCAGTCGACCCCACAGCGCTGTGCTGACCGCGTCGAGTTCTTGGTCGTTTAGGGCTAGCCGGCCGCGACCGCGGTCGTATTGGCCGCGGCGAACGGTGGGCCTGGTTCCGCGGCTTCGTCTGCATGGGCCGCGTTTCGGAGTGGGAGCCTCAACTCGAACACGGCGCCTCCGGTCGGTGCATTGCGCGCCGCGCAGGACCCGCCGTGTGCCCTGGCGACCGCAGCGACGATCGCCAGGCCGAGTCCCACCCCACCTTCACGGCGCGAGCGCGAGACGTCGCCGCGTGCGAAACGCTCGAAGATGTGGTCGACGGCCTCGGGGTCGACGCCCTCGCCGCCGTCAGAGACGGTGATCACGACGTCGTCGCGCTCACCGTGCGCGGCGAGCTCGACTAGTTCATACGGCTCCGTGTGCTGCACCGCGTTCTCGAGCAGCGCGTCGAGGGCGGCCCGGAACCATGTCTCGTCGACGAACAGCGTCACGTCGACCACGGGGCCAAGGCGCCACGCGCGAGGAGCAACCCCCGCCCAGCGCATCAGCGCGTCTTCCGTCAGCCCAACGAGCTGTACCGGCCTGCGGAGAATCCGATCGTGTTGCTCGGCGCTCGCGAGGAGCAGGATGCGGTCGACCAGGTGCTCCATCCGCGCGAGCTCATCCGACACGACCGCGAGCTCAGGCGAGGTGCTCTCGATCCGGCGGGCGAGCAGGTCGAGGTGGCCGCGCGCGATCGTCACCGGTGTGCGGAGCTCGTGTGACACGTTCTGCACGAGACGTTCCTGCTGCTCGAGGAGCGACGCACGTTCGCGCGCCAGGCCCTCGACGGTCCTGTGCATGAAGACGCGGCGGCGTGCGTGCCACACCATCGCCAGGAACATCGCTGACATCAGCGGGACCTCGAAGAGCTCGCCCCAAAGCTGCAGTCCCTCGAACGCGTCCGCCAGGATCGACGCACCGGTCGCGAGGATGACCGCTCCGAGAACAGCGCCCGTGACGGTGAGCGACCAGACGCGAAAGCCGTACAGCAGCGTGAGGCTGATCCAGATGACGTGGAACGGGATCGTCTCCCACGAGGGCCAGGCGATCATCACGGCGACGCAGACGACCGCGAGCGCGCCCCACGCGAGCTCGACGCTGTTAGGCCGCTGCGACCCGGTAGCCGCCATTGCGCACGGTCTCGATCGCCTCGGAGCAGCCGAGCTTCTTGCGCAGCCGCCTCACGCAGACGTCCACCACGTTCGAGCCGGGGTCGAAGCTGTAGCCCCAGACCTCGGACAGCAGACGCTCACGGCTTACAACCTCGCCCGGGTGTGAGACGAGGTGGTAGAGCAGCCGGAACTCCCCGGCCGACAGGTCGACGAGCCGATCGTCGATCTCGGCCTGGCGACGTGCGAGATCGAGCTGGACCCGGCCGGCACGAAGCCGCGAGCCGTCAGAGGATTCGCCGCACCGCCGCAGGTGGACCCGCACGCGCGCCACCAACTCGTCGAACGAGAAGGGCTTGGCGAGGTAGTCGTTCGCCCCGAGGTCGAAGCCGCGCAGCCGGGTCGGCAAGTCGGACCGCGCCGACAGGATCAGGACGGGCAGGTCGGCTCGCGCTCTGCGCAGCTCGGCGAGTACATGCAGCCCGTCGACGCCGGGAAGCAGCAGGTCGAGCACGACCAGCTCGTACGAGCCCTCGAGCGCGAGGCGGAGCCCGACCGCGCCGTCGCCGGCGGCGTCGACCACGAAGCCTTCAGCCTCGAGCCCCAGTCGGAGAAACTCGAGGATCCGGGATTCGTCCTCGATCACGAGAATCCGCATCGACCCGCGCCGACCCTATACCTCCCAATTCGGTCGTGGGCCAGCGAACTATCGACGTCGGCCGGCGCAGGACGCGCGTTCGCCGCTAGGCGGCGCTCCGGTCGCGGTTCCGCGCGGGTAGAGCCCGGATCTCAGCGGCGCGAACGCGGAGGTGGCGGCGATCGCTGTAGACGCCATGGAGCAGGAGCCTGAGCAGTGCGAATCCGGTCAGCGCGCCGAGGACGGCGTTGGTCATGATCATTGTTGTCGGTGTCATGTGCTCAAGTCTTTCCGGCCGTCCTTGGAGCCCCCTAAGAGGAATCTAGGAGAACTCTGAGAGTTCCTACGGCGCTGCCGCCGCATGACGTGAGGATGACAATGTCGTAAGAAACCGCATGTTCTGCATCGGCGCGGGGTATACGCGGACACCGTGCGGATGAAGCTGGCGATCCTCGCCGTGGGTGTGCTGCTGGTCGGCGTCGCGATCGGGTTCTACGTCGAACTACTCGCCAGCGGCCCGGCGCCGTACACCGTGCCCGCGACCGGCCGGCGGAACGTCGACCTGGCGCTTCAGACGGTGGCTGCCGTTGGCCCGAAGCTCTCGCCGAACGAGAACTGGGTCTCGTACCTCGTTCGTGAGAAAGGCGTGTGGCGCAGAAGCACTGTCTGGACGCTGCCGGCGAACGCAGTCGTGCACGTCACGATCTACAACTTCGACGGCAAGAGCGGTCTGCGGAACCCGTTTCTCGCCCAGGCGCGCGGACTGGTGGGCGGGACGTTCGCGATCGACGGGAAGCCGACGCGTGTGATCGACCCCGATGCCGCCTCGCACACCTTCGCGATCCCGAGCCTCGGCGTGATCGTCCCGGTCATGGGCGTCGACGACAACGCGCCCCACCAGTGCGACTACGCCCCCTGCCCGATGTCGAACGCGCACGAGACGATCACGTTCGCCTTCCGCACGGGAAAGCCCGGCCACTATCGATGGCAGTGCTTCGTCCCCTGCGCCGCCGGGTTCGTCTACGGCTTCGGCGGTCCGATGCAAACGGTCGGCTACATGGACGGCTACGTCGATGTGGTCTAGCTGGAGCCGCGGCCGTCAGGTCGCCGCCCTGACCGTGATCGGTACCGCGATCGTCCTGCCGCTCGTCGTCTTCGTCCTCGGCCCGAACATGCCACCCGGGAAGGGAACGCCGGTCGCCGCGAGCCAGGTCACGGACAACACCGTCCTCCTCGCGGTGATGACCCCATTCACGGTCTTCATCCTCGTGTACCTCGGTTACGTACTCGTCGTCTTCCGCGCGGAGAAAGGGGAGGAGTTGCGCGACGGCGCGCCCATCCGCGGCCACTTCGGCGCGCAGGTCGCCTGGCTCGCCACGACGTCCGCGGCCGTGCTCTTCTTGGCGATCTTCGGCACGGCCGAGTTGCTCGCCGGGAACGGCGCCGGCAGCGGCAGCGGACCGGACCCTGTCGCGAAGCCGTCCGGTCCGGTGCTGCCCGTCCAGGTGATTGCGCAGCAGTGGCAGTTCACCTACCGCTACCCGACCTACGGCGGCGTCGAGACCGCATCGCTCGTGCTGCCGGTCGGACGCGAGATCGCGTTCCATGTGACGTCCCTCGACGCCGTCCACTCATTCTGGGCGTACGAGCTGGGTGTCAAGGCCGACGCGAACCCCGGCGTAGACAACGTCGCCTACGTGAAGACGACGAAGAAGATGACGTTCCAGATCCGCTGTGCAGAGCTCTGCGGCCTCTGGCACGGCTACATGTCCGAGACCGGGCGCATCGTCGGCCACGCCGGCTTTGTGTCGTGGATCGCGGCGCGTCGGACGCAGTTCGAGCCGGTCATGAAGTACCTGCCGAAGTACGCGCCGAGCTACAACCCTGACCCGACCTACCGCGCCGGATGATCATGCGCCGCCTGATCGGGTTCAACCTCCTCACCGCAATCGTGCTCGGCATCGCCGGCTTTTACCTCGGCTGGTGGCTCGGCCATCTCGTCAAAGGACCGAGCATCGCCTACTTCTCCGACACGGGCCAGAACGACATCGCGCTGTTCGTCGCGTACTTCACCGGCGTCGTCGGATTCCTCGTCGGGCTCGGCTTCGCCAACTACCCCGTGCAGCGCATGCTCGGACGGCCGCCCTCGCTGCGCCAGAAGGAGACCGCGGGCATCGGCCGCTACTTCGGCCTCTGCACCGACCACAAGGTCGTCGGACTCCAGTATCTGATTGGCATCGGGGCATTCATCTTCATCGGCGGCCTGAACGCGATGCTGATCCGCTTCGAGCTGCTGCGGCCCACACACCTCGCGTGGAACGGCAACAACTACCTCACCCTGGTCGGGCTGCACGGCACGATGATGATGGGGATGATGACGAGCGGGATCCTCGGCCCGTTCGCCAACTACCTCGTGCCGCTGATGATCGGCGCGCGTCGGATGGCGTTCCCTCGGATCGAGGCGTTGACCTTCTGGCTCCTGATGGCCGCCGGTGCGATCCTGATGACGGCGCTCGCATTCGGTGGGTTCCCAACCGGCTGGACGGGCTACGCGCCGCTCTCGGAGCAGGCGAACATGGGGATCGACGCCTATATCGCGTTCTTCGCGCTCGTCGGGCTGTCGATGATGCTGCTCGGGCTCAACATGCTCGTCACCGTGATCACGATGCGCGCACCCGGCCTCTCCTGGAGCCAGCTGCCGATCTTCGTCTGGGGCACTGTCTCGACGGCGGTCCTGATGCTGCTGGCGGCGCCCGTGCTCATTTCGACACTTGTCATGCTTGCGCTCGACCGGACCGCGCAGACGGGATTCTTCAACGGGCAGACGGGCGGGAGCCCGTACCTGTACGAGAACCTCTTCTGGATCTTCGGCCATCCCGAGGTGTATGTCCTCGCCCTGCCCGGGATGGGGATCGTGCTCGAGATTCTGCCCGTGTTCGCGCGCAAGCCGCTTTGGGGTTACAAGCTCGCCGTCACGGGGATGCTCGGGATCACGCTGCTCAGCTTCCTCGTGTGGCAGCACCACCTGTTCGTGAGCGGCATCAACGCTGACTTGCGGCCGTTCTACATGCTCTCGACGGAGCTGATCTCCCTCCCGACCGGCTTCATCTTCCTGTGCGCTCTAGGCACGCTTTGGGGCGGCCGCATCCGCTTCACCGTGCCGATGCTCTTCGCGCTCGCGTGGGTGTTCAACTTCCTGGTCGGCGGACTCTCGGGCGTCTTTCTCTCCGACGTTCCGTCGGACGTGACGACACACGGCAGCTTCTTCTCGATGGCGCACTTCCACTACACGATCATGGGCGGGCTGATCTTCGCGTTCTTCGCGGCCATCTACTACTGGCTGCCGAAGATGACCGGCTTCGAACTGAACGAGACGCTCGGGAAGGTGCATTTCTGGGTGATGTTCATCGCGTTCAACTCGACGTTCGGGCCGCTGCTCGTGATCGGCTTCCTCGGCATGCCGCGCCGCGTCGTGACGTACGCCGGCTACCTCCAGGGGGCGAACACCTGGGTCTCGATCTCCGCGTTCGTCCTTGGCGCGTCGATGCTCGTCTTCCTCGGCAACCTCGTGTGGTCCCAGGTCTTCGTCCGGAAGCCGGCTGGCGCGAACCCGTGGGGCTCGAAGTCGATCGAGTTCCAGCTTTCCTCGCCCGTTCCCGTGCACGACTTCGACCGCATCCCGACGTTCGGGCTTGATCCCTATCCGTACGGGGCGATCGACGAGGTCGGGTTCGCGGGCCAGCGTGGTGCGGTCGCTCCGGGAAGGCCGATGCTGTGACCGATCTCGCTCATCCCGCCACGGACTACAGCGTCGTCGAGCGCGAGCCACCGGTCGTGATGGAACGCAACCTGTTCGTCGCGTCGCGCCTCTGGTCGAGTTCGCTTGTCTTCTTCTTCTTCGCGTTTCTGTTCGCGTACTTCTATCTTCGCACGCTCGACTCGCACGGCCTTTTCAAGCCGAAGGGCGTCGACACGCCGGGGGCGTGGGGCGCTGCGGTCGCCATCTGCGTCGTTGCGAGCGCAGTTCTCCTCTCGTGGGGCGCCGCCGACCAGCGGGCCGACCGCCGGCCTCTGTGGCGGCTGAAGGGTGTCGGCGCGCTCGTGCTCTGCCTCGCCGCAATCGTCGTGCAGATCGTGGCCTGGACGCGGCTCGATTTCGGCCCGACCGACGGTGGCTACGCCTCCGTCTACCTCGGTTGGACGGGGCTCTACGCGGCCTTCCTGCTTGGGATGAGCTACTGGCTCGAGACGTGCCTCGCCCTCTCGCAGCGGTACCGGAACGAGCCGTTCGGCCGGGCCGAGGTCGAGCCGGGCCACGCCTCCGGTGACACCGACCGAGAGGCGCACGACATCGTGAACCCCGTCCACCTGAACACGGCCTCGGTCGCAGCGCTCGCCTTCTCGTGGACGACGCTCGCGCTGATCGGCGTGGCTACCTGGGTCATCCTCTACATCATCTGACATGCCTGTCGCATGGCCCCTGGCGGGACTCGCCATCACGGCTCTCCTCTATGCCGTTGGGCGCCGCCCGTCGAGTGCCGCGCGCGGCGACGCATGCTTCTACGCCGGTCTCGGCGTGGTCGTGGTGGCGATCGTCGGCCCCGTCGACGACCTTGCCGACAGCCTGTTCTGGGTCCACATGAGCCAACACGTCCTGCTGACGATGGTCGCGCCGCCGCTCCTCCTGCTCGGCCGACCTTGGCCGCGAGCCGTCCGACCGCTTCCGCTGTCCGCGCGGCGGAGTCTCGCCCGCGCGCTCCACGCGTGCCGGCCGCTCGCATCGCCGCTCGCCGCGTTCGCTCTCTTCAACGTCGTCCTGCTCACGTGGCACGTGCCGAAGCTCTACGACGCGACGCTGCACAACGCATGGGTGCACGAGCTCGAGCACCTGATGTTCTTCGTCACGGCACTCGTTTTCTGGACACATCTCGTCCCCACCTCGCGGCGACCTCGGCTGAGTGACGTGCAAAGGATTGCGTACGGCGTGGGGGCGATCGTCGTCGGCTGGACACTCGGCGTCACGCTCGGCCTCGCGTCACATCCGCTCTACGCCCACTACGCCGCCCTTGGACACCGTCCAGGTGGGATCTCGGCGCTCGCCGACCAGCAACTAGCGGCCGGGATCATGTGGGTCCCGGCCTCGGTTCCTCTGACCGTCGCGGTCTTCGCGGCGGCCTACCGACTTGTCGAGCCCACCGCTGCTCGCCTCCGACCCAGGGAGACCTGATGCTCGCGTCCTTTCACACCGCATCTGTGCTCACGCTAGTGCTACCGCTCGTGCTGCTCATCGGCGTCGGTGTCTGGTGGGCGATCGCGGCCCGCCGTCGCGACGAGATCTAGTGCCGCGCCTGTACGTGATCGCAGTCTGCTCGGCGACCGTCGTCGGGATCGTCCTCGGCGTCGTCATCCACAACGTCTTCGCGACGCCGAGCGCACGAGCTCGTCCTTCCTTGCCCACGCTGTACGGGCAGGCGACCTGGAAATCCGGGGCGGCCCATGCCCCACCCGTCGCGCTGCGCGACCAGCACGGCCGTCGATTTTCGCTCGCCTCGCTCCGCGGGAGAACGGTCGTGCTCGCATTCATGGACTCGCTCTGCAAGGCCGAGTGCCCGCTCGAAGCCGCCCAACTCGCCGCCGCCGTGAAGCCGCTCCCGTCCTCGTCCCGCCCCCGACTCGTCATCGTCAGTGTCGACCTGGCCGACACGCCGCGATCCGTCGCTGCGGCCGCGCGGAGGTGGCACCTCCCCGCGCGGTTCGAGTGGCTGCTCGGGACACACGCACAGCTTGCTCCCGTCTGGCGCGCCTACGGGATCGAGGTCGACCCGACGAAGAGCGGCGACGTCGCACACAGCGACGCCTTTTATCTGATCGACGCGAACGGCGACGAGCGCGCCGCGTTCCTGTCGCCGTTCATCCCAGGGCTCGTCACCCGCGATCTGTCCCGCCTAGCTTCCTAGGGGAGGGCCTGGAGGAGAGGTCACGCCGGTGGCGGCCTGCGCCAGCGACCTCCGCGAGACGGCGGGGTCCCCGCGGGCTAACTGAAGGCTCGGCAGCATAATCGGGTCGATGCCGCGTGCGCTCTGGGCCAAGGCACCCCTCGGGCTTCGGTCCTACCCGGTCGGCGTCGCCGCGGTCATTTGTGCGGCGTTCCTCGTCTCGGTCGGTGCGGTGGCCGGCCCGTTGATGAACGCTGGTGCGGAGAGCGAGGCGCTGCAGGCCAGGCTTCGGGTGCTGACGCCGCTTGCGGCGGGTCTGGTGATCGATCGTCCGCCGGATGTTGGCGGTGGCTCGGTTCGCTTGGCGGATGAGCGGCGTCGGAGGGCTGCCGTCGCCTTGGGTCGCACACTCCCTGCAGCCGGGCCCCCGGTGCTGACAACGTCGACTTACGGGCAGCTCGCGGGGCCGGCTGCGGTCATCGGCAACCAGTCGTTGGTCGTGTTGATGAGCAGGACAGGGGCGATGGCGCACGTCCAGAGATTGTCGGGCGGAGCCGGCTCTGGTGTGTGGCTTTCGCGTGTGGTCGCGGCTAATGGTGGGGTTCACCCGGGTGGTCGTGTTGCATTTGTGCGGCCGGATCCCGCACCGCCGGGGGCGGGTCGTACAACCCTCCGAGTTGGCGCGGTCTACCGCCCGCTCGACTCCGAGCTCGCGAATCCGTATTGGGTCAACTTCATCGCTCGGATCCGCTCGGTACATCCGGATTCCCCGATTCCGCCGACGTTCGCGCTCATGCCACTCGGTCAGCTGTATCGACTTGCGGACCGGGTGGGCGGTGGCTCCCTCGCAAATGTCTATGAGTTCCCGCTCGATGCGCGTGGAATGACGGCTGTTCGGGCGCGGCGGACTGCGCGGGCGTTTCGGCAGGTCGCCCAGGCGCTCGCGACGGGTTCGGCGCTCGCGAAACGTCTTGGCTGCGCGGACGTGGACCGTCCGTGTCATGTGTCGAGTGAGCTCACCGATGCGGTCGTCGTCGCGAACGCCACGAATTCGAGCCTGCGGCCGGTTGTGGATCTGCTGGCGGGCTTCTGCGTGCTGATCGCGCTCGGGGCGGCGCTCGTCGCCGGCGTCTTCATCGGTCGTCGCCGTGCGGCTGAGGCGCGCCTTTCGCTCGTCGGCGGCGAGGCGCGAGTCGCGTTCCTGACGCGCTCGGCGATCGAGGCATTCCTGCCGGCCGTGGTTGGTTCCGCGGTCGGTCTTGCAGTAACCGTCGAGCTCGTCCGCGTCTTCACACCGCAAGGCTCGATCGATGCAAGTGTCTTCAGACGAGCTGCCGAGCAGGCTGCAGTGTCGATCATCGCGACCGTGCTGGCCGTGGCGCTTGGCATGACGCTCGCACGCGGCCGGATGGGTGCGCGTCGCGCAGCCCGACACAGGCTCGGTCAACTGCCCTGGGAGGCCGTTGCCATCGCAGCGGCGTTGGTGCCGTGGCTCGTCCTGGTCTCCGGCGGCGGCCTTGTCAAAGACAGCGTCGCCGGCTCCCATCCGCGCCTCGCGGTCCTGTTGCTGCCGGGGCTCGTGGCCGCACCGCTGGCCGGACTCACCGCTCGAGCGCTGCGCTCGGTTGTTCTGCCTCACGTAGTCCCCGCTGCTGTCGCAGTGTTGCTGGCGCTCCGACGGGTTGCCGCAGCGCGAGGGCTCGTCGTGGGACTGTTCGTCGTGATCGCCGCCGGCACCGCCTCGCTCGGCTTCGCGGAGATCCTTCGGGCGTCGCTCGCAGCGAACAACACGGAGAAGGCATTCGTGGCAAACGGCTCGGACGTCCAAGGCCTCATCGACCCGGCTCAGAGCCTTCCGAAAACCTTCCGATATCCGATCACCAAGGTCACGGAAATCTTCGACGCCGGGACCACCGACTCCGGCCAATCCCTGGAGATGCTCGCGGTCGATCCACCGAGCCTCGCCCGCGTCCTCGCAGCACACTCGTCGGCGGGAGTCCTCGCGGGGCTCCGCGCACTCGCCAACTCCGACGCGCCGCTACCGGCAGTCTCGGTTGGACTCGGCACCGGATCTCAGACAGTCACGATCGGTGGTGACCGAACCCGGGTTCAGGTTGTGGCTCGGGTGCGCGCATTCCCGGGGATGCAGCCATCGCAGCCGCTGCTCGTCGTCCCCGCTCGCGCGCTGGCTGTGCCATCGACCGCCTTGACCTACGTGTGGGCAGCAGGCCCATCGCGCCAGGTTGAAGCGGCGCTGTCGGGTTCGAGCGTCTCGCCGTCGTATCTGATGGCGGTCGCCGATTTCTCGCGCCGCCCGGACGTCCAGAACATCACACGAACCTATGGCTTCCTGCGGATCGTCGCGCTGGCGATCTTCGGGCTGGGCCTCATCGCGCTGATGCTCTATCTGAGCAGCCGTCAACGATCGCAACTCGTCACGTCCGCGTTTCTTCGCCGGATGGGCGTGTCGCAAACGGTCCAAGCATGGTCGGTCGCCCTCGAATCGATGGTCCTCGTGACAGTGGCTACGGTCGTCGGGCTCGCCGCAGCACTCATCACAGCCAACACGATCGTCCGTCACGTCGACCCGCTCGCACAGTTCGCCCCGACTCCGGCCACGACCGTGCCGTGGACGCTGATGGTCGCAACAGGAGCTGCCGCAGTTCTCGTCTCAGGCTTCGTCGGCGGGGGTCTCGTGCTCGTCCTGCGACGATCGGACGTCGGGGAGGAGCTCCGTGTCGGCTGAGAGCCTCGCCGTGTTGGATCAGGTCACGAAGCACTACCTGACATCCGGCGGCGTCGTCGAAGGGCTCGCCGCAGTCGACGCGCGCATCCCGGCCGGGAAGCTCACCGCGGTCGTCGGAGTCTCAGGCAGTGGCAAGTCGACACTGCTTCGGCTTCTCGCCGGGCACGACGCCCCGTCGTCCGGCACCGTTGTCGTCGCAGGTCGGGATCTCGCCGCGCTCTCAGGTCGACAGCTGAATCGATTTCGTCGCAGCGAGGTGAGGTACGTCTCGCAGCGCGCCGCTGACAACCTCTTTCCGCGGCTGACGCTCGAGGAGCATCTTCCGGTCGGCGCTTCTCTTGGCCCGTTCGAGTCGCTCGGTCTGACGAAGCGGATGGACACGCGTCCCGCTGAGCTGTCCGGCGGTGAGCTCGCGCGCGCGTCGTTCGCCGTCGCGCTCGCGCAGGGGACGCCGCTCGTGGTCGTCGACGAGCCTACTGCCGAGCTCGACCGCGCAACCGCGACCCACGTGCTCGCAGCGATCCGCGAACGAGTAGCGCTCGGGCAAACCTTCGTCGTCGCGACCCACGACCCTGACGTGGTCGCGCTCGCCGACGAGATCCTCGACCTCACCACTCGAAGGCCGGCGGCCGTCCGGCCGACGGCGCAAGCGCAGCCACTTGGTGGGGTCGCGCTGCGTGTGCAAGGTGCCACCAAGAGCTACTCCGGCTCGGTCGTGCTCGCGGACGTCTCCCTTTCGGTGCGCGCGGGGGAGCTCGTGCTCGTCGTGGGCCGATCAGGCTCGGGCAAATCAACGCTCCTGATGCTCACGGGAGGTTGGATCGAACCGGACAGCGGCACCGTCGAGCCCAGCTCGACACGGTGGGCCGACCTGGCCTATGTTCCCCAGCGCTTCGGCCTCGTTCCCGAACTGACCGTGGAAGAGAACATCGAGTTGCCGGCGAGACACGCTGCGGCTCCCCCGATGCCCGACCTGCTCGAGCGCTTGGCACTCGACGAGCTCACGAACCGCACGCCCGGTGAAATCTCGATCGGTCAACAGCAACGGGTCGCGATCGCCCGAGCGCTTCGTCTCGCCTCGCCGATCCTGCTCGTGGACGAGCCAACCTCACACCAAGACGCCGCCCATGCCGAGCTCGTCTGGGCGGCTCTCCGAGAAGCGGCCACGATCGGTACGGCGTGTCTCGTGGCGACGCACGAGCTCGACGCGCACAACCGCGCTGACCGCTGGTGGCAGATCGATGACGGGCGCCTGCAAGCCACGTCCGACGCCTCTTCCTAGAAGCCGACACCGCACCCGTGCACGGGCACCCCGATTCGGGCAAGGGCAGTCGCCCGTGCCAGCGTTCGCGAACCGACGACCTCGCGAACCGATGACTTATCTGTCCCTGCTAAGTCTCTGAGGAAGGCACTACTCCGCCCTTGAGACCCCAAAGGAGCATCGGATGACGAGTAACTCAGCTGAAGGCGGCCGGATCCTGGGCAGCTTGGGATCAGGCGAAGGTAAGGGCATCGTTCGTATCGAAGACCGCTTCGACAGCGAGATCGACGACGTGTGGTCGGCACTCACTGACCCGTCGCGTCTGGCCCGTTGGTACGGCGAGGTGGAGGGCGACCTGCGACTCGGCGGTGAGTACCGGGCGCGTCTCTTCGCCAGCGGCTGGGAAGGCACCGGGCGTGTCGAAGCGTACGAGCCTCCGCAGCGGCTGCTCGTGCGTGGCAAGGAAGCGGACGGGCCGGGCGAGAACGAAACCGAGGTCAGGCTGACCGCCCACGGCGACCAGACGACGGTGGTCTGGGAGGCACGGGGGATGCCCTTGGACATGGTCTCGGCTTACGGGGCCGGGGTGCAGATCCATGTCGAAGATCTCGCCGACTACCTCGCCGGGCGAGATCGCCGCGAGGACTCCAAGGCGCGCTGGGACCAGCTTCACCCGGCCTACCAACACCTCGCGACCAACCTCAGCTGACGACGCCAGCGTCAGAGTCGTGTGGCGAGCGTTCCGGAATGACGGTCGAGCAAGCGACGACTACCCGCCTGCGCCGTAGCCGTCGACGCGCTCGGGGTGGATCTGAATGATCACGCGCCTCTCGCCCGGGCCGAGGTACGGATACTTGTCCGCGCCCAGGTACTTCTTCGCGAGCATGTTGATGTGCTCGAGGGCACCTTCCTCGACGATCGTGGCGGTGCCGCTCACCATCACGTAGCCGCTTTGTTGGTCGGCGGCGGGCAGGACGGTGACGGTCGCGCGCGGATCGCGTGCGATGTTCTTGACCTTGGTCCTGCCGTGGGCGCTGTTGACGAGCACATTCTCGCCGTCGTAGTCGATCCAGACGGGCGTGGCTTGTGGTGATCCGTCCTCACGGATTGTCGCGATCACGCCCCAGTTGCGGTCGGTGAAAAGCGCCGCTTGCTTCTCGTTGAGTGTGGCCATCGGTCGTGCCCTCCTCCTCTTGCGTCATGCGCGACGGAACCTCGTGGGACCGGCCAGTGGCTGACCCATCTCGGCGGAAACGGCGAAGCTACACGCTTTATTTCCGGACGAGAAACCCCGCTCGGTAGGACCTGCGCCTACGCGCCCCGCTGGGCCGGCCTGCGGAACGACACCTGATCGCCACGTTAGGATCGGCCGCGTGTAGGTGTTGGGCGTGTCGTCCGGGGCGCCCGCGTTCTTGCAAGCGAAGGAGTGGTCGTGCACGCACCGAGCACGTGGCACCACGGTCTCGTGGCCGACTACTGGGCGGCCGTCAACCTCGATGCCCCCGAGCTCGATCAGTACAAAAGTCACCTGCGCAGCCCCGTTCTCGACGCCGGCTGCGGCACGGGAAGGCTTCTCGTCCCGCTGCGAAGCGAGGGCCTCGAGGTCGACGGATGCGACGCGTCCGCCGACATGATCGAGCGCTGCCGGCAGCGTGCGCCAGGCGCGAGGCTGTGGGTGTCGACGTTGCACGACCTCCACCCGCCGCGACAGTATGCGTCGATCGTCTGTAGCGGCGTTCTCGGCCTCGGCAGCACTCGCGAGCAGGACAGCCAGGCCGTCGGACGATTGTACGACGCGCTTCTCCCCGGAGGCACGCTCGTCCTCGACAACGACGAACGGCCATTCGATTGGCAGGTGCGAGGCTGGGGTGAGCCTTCCGGCGGCGAGATCTCGTTGCGCAGTCGGGTTGACCTGGTTGAAGAGGACGATCGGTGCGTACACATGACGATTCGCGCCGAGGCACGCGACGGGCGCCGCGAAGAGCACGCCCTCACGATGCGCTTCTGGTATCGCGACGAGCTTCTACCCCTGCTCGAGGAGGTCGGCTTCGTCGCGGTCAGCGTCCTCTCGGGGGTCGAGGAGTACACACTCGTCTACGTCGCCAACCGACCTGCGTAGTGCTGAGGTCCGCCAGTGGTGCGGAATGACGTCTGAGGAGGATCACTCGACCCCAGCCTGCGGCGTCGCCAGATCGGCGCCGCAGGCTGGGGTGTCGGCTCATTCGTGCTCGCGCGGGCGAAGCCCGTACTTGGCGACAGCCCAGGTGGCGATGGTCGCGAAGAGCGCCACGGCTACTGCGGATGGGACGCTCGAGTCCGTCCCGCCAACCGTGCTCGACGTGATGTTTGGCCCGAAGATCGCGTCGAACAGAACCGCGAGCCAGATCACGCTGATCGCCAGCGACGCCCACATCTCGGTGATCCGGAGCCAGGCGTAGCGGCTGTCGACGGCGGGCTCGTGCGGAATCGCGGACATCTCGGCCTCCTTTCGTCTTTGCGAGCGTCGCTCGTCGCGACCCCCTCCGCATCCGGGAAAGTGCTGACCCCGAATCAGTAGAGCCAGGACAACAGGTCCTCGTCGCCTGCGCCAGGTTCCGGGCTGCACCCTGACGGCTATCGGACTTCGGTGTGATCGAGCTTCTCTGGGAGTTCTTGCTCTGGCTGTCCGCCGGAATTGCTCGCGCGCTTGGTCGGGCTGACTCCGTCGCCTGCCAAGCCGCTAGAGCGAAGTGGCCCGGCGTGGGCCAGCGTTCGGGAATGGCCCCTGGGCGAACGTCGTGCAAGATTTGAGCTGCGGCGGCGCGAACTCGACTCCTAGTCCGACAACTGCTGAAGACCCGAGCCGATCCATTCAAAGAAGGCGAAATGGAATACACGCACTTAGGTAACACCGGCTTGAAGGTGAGCCGCCTCGCGCTCGGCTGCATGAGCTACGGCGATCCAACCACCCAAAACGCCCACGTGTGGGCGTTGACCGAGGATCTGGCACAACCATTCTTCGAGCAGGCAGTCGAGCTCGGCGTGACGTTCTGGGACACCGCGAACGTCTACCAACTCGGCACTTCCGAAGAAGTCGTCGGCCGCGCCATCACCCGCTACTCCCGTCGTGAGGACATCGTGCTCGCGACAAAAGTGCGGGGGTGGATGCACGACGGTCCCGGTGGAGAGGGCCTGTCTCGGAAAGCGATCCTCGAACAGGTCGATGCCTCGCTCGCCCGGCTAGGCACGGACTACATCGACCTCTACCAGATCCACCGCTTCGATTCGGATACGCCGGTCGAGGAGACGATGGAGGCCCTCCACGACATCATCAAGGCGGGCAAGGTGCGCTACATCGGCGCCTCATCGATGTACGCCTGGCAGTTCGCAAAGCACCAGCACGCCGCGGATCTCGGGGGATGGACTCGTTTCGTGTCGATGCAGAACCAGTACAACCTGCTGCGCAGACACGACGAACCCGAGTTGATGGCGATGTGCGGCGACATGGGGGTGGGCCTCATGCCCTACTCCCCGAACGGGAAAGGCCGCCTCGCCCGCCCAGCGCGAGCAGAGCCACCGCTCCAACACCGACAAAGTCGTGCAAGCGTTCGACTCCCCCTACGACGAACCGGTGATCAACGCTGTGCAGAAACTCGCCGAAGCACGCGGCGTTAGCATGGCCCAGATCGCGCTGGCCTGGGTTCTACGCAACCCCCTCGTCTCAGCGCCAATCGTCGGCGCAACCAAACCGAACCACCTGACAGAGGCAATCGACGCACTCGACCTCGAACTTACAGACCAAGAGGTGCAAGAACTCGAAGCGCCGTACCAACAATCCGGGCCATCTTGGTATTAGCGCCGCGACCCCTCGACTGCGTCGGTGTTCCGGAATGACGCCTGAGCGGGCCGCTGGAATGGCACCGACAGGCGGCCGGCCGCGCTCGCCCTTCACCCGATGTGTTCGGTGCGCAGCAGAGGCTGCTTTTCGGTGGCGAGGTGTTCCAGGAGTGCAGCGGCGTGTTCGGGCCCGGGGAGTTGAGCGATCTCATGCCGGACTTGTTCGGCGTTGCGACGGTAGGAGGGGTCGCCGAGTACCGTTCGTACGGCGCTGCGGATCGCAACGGGCGTTCGTTGGTGATGTTCGATCACTTCGGCGACGCCGAGTGCGGCGCAGCGTTCGGCATTGAGCGGTTGGTCGGCGTCGATCGGGATTGGCACTAGCGGCAATCCGTGGGCGAGTGCCTCGGCGACGGTGCTGAAGCCTGCATGGGTGATTACGAGATCGCAGTGCGGAAACAAGAGGTCTTGTGGGATGTAGCGCTCGATGTGGACGTTGTCCGGCTGCGGGCCGAACTGGTCGGGATCTTGATCGCGGCCGATCGTCAGGATCAGGTTGACGGGCTCGTCGCGCAGTCCGTCGAGGATCGCTCGAAATAGCTCGGGGAGCCGACTGTTGAACACCGTGCCGAGCGTCGCGGAGACCGTGGGGCCTTTGGGAAGGCGGCCGAGCCAGCCGGGTGTTCCCTCTCCGCCTGATTGGCTGAAGGGAACGGGCCGCAGCAAGTGTGACGTCGGGGCAAGCGGTAGCGCCGGGTCGTGGAAACGCGGCGGCTCAAAGGCGAGGTGGAGATACCGGAACAGCATCGTGGTGTCGGCGTCGGGCGGAAGGCCGTAGGCGGCGCGTAACCGCGCCATCTGCTCGCTGACCAAATGGCGTCGGGAGTACGTCGACAGCATCGTGTTACTGCGGACCGATGCATGTGGGATGCCGAGGACCTCGGCAGCCACACAGCCGCCGAACTCGCCGACTTCGCGAACGATCAGATCGGGCTGCCAGTCGTCGGCGATCGCGAGCAGGTCGGGAACCATCCGCTCGGCGAAGAGGCCCGCGAAGAGCTCCCGAATCCGAAAGAGCGTCCGAGAAGGGCCGTTCGCAGGGAGGGACTCGAGCTCGAGCTGAAGCGCGACATAGCGCTCGTCGGACCCGTCTCGCTCCTGATCGAAGCCCGCCGCGAACACCTCGAACCCGCTGCCCTCAACGTTTGGGTGAAACGAAGGAGCGGTCGCAAACCGAACGGCATGGCCGTTTGCCTGCACGGCTCGCGCCGCCGGAACAAGCGGATGGAAGTGACCAGAGCCGGCGAGCGTCGCGAACAGAAACCGCATCCACCGTTCCTAACAGCAACGACGAGCGGTGCCAAGACGCCCACGAACCGACACTTCGTCGTGGTTCGCAGGCGACCGTCGATCGCCGCCTAGGCGGGTGTCCTTACGCCTGGGGTGCGCGGGTTTGTCTGGCGTGCGCAAGCCCACTGTCGGCTTGTTGGAACACATCTGGTTTTGGAACCTTCCAGATGCCCCGACAAGAATCGAACTTGTGCACGCGGTTTAGGAAACGCCGTTCCGAGCGGCTGAAGAAGCGGGCACCGGCCCAAGGGTCGAGCGCCGAACGATCGAGCCGTGCCCGTGGCGCACAACAAGAACGTCGGCACCGGTCTTAGGATCTACCGTTCGATGAACGATCCGGGAGACGCACATTTTGCCCGTGGAGTAGGCTCGGTTCGATGCGCGCCGGGGTTGACCTGGGCGGAACAAAGATCGATGTCCTGCTAGTCGAGCGGGAGCGTGAGGTCCTTGGCCGCATGCGTCGGCCGACGCCGACCGAGGGCGGGGCGGCGGCAGTGGTTGCTGCGATTGCTCGAACCGTCGCCGACGCCGCCGACGCCTCATCCATACGCGTCGATCAGCTGACAGGAGTCGGAGTCGGATCACCCGGCGCTGTCGACACCGCCGCCGGCACGGTCGGATTCAACTCGAATCTGGCGGGCGGCTGGGTCGATCCGTACCCCTTCGCCGAGGAACTCGCTCGCAGGGTCGGCACCCGTGTGCGGGTGGCAAACGACGTCGCAACCGCCGCGGCCGCTGAACTCGAGCTCGGCGCCGGCCGCGGCCTCCCGTCCTTTCTCGCCGTCTGGTGGGGAACCGGTCTCGGCGGCTCGGTCGTGCTAGCTGGTCGGCGATGGGACGGCAACGGAGCGGCCGGCGAGCTGGGGCATACCGTCGTGAAGCTTGGTGGGCGTATCTGTCCTTGCGGCCGCCGCGGCTGCGCCGAGGCGTACGCGGGCCGAGCGGCAATGGAAAATCGCGCGCGTCAGCTCCACGAACGCGGACAACGCACGAAGCTGTTCGAGCTCATGCGCAAGGCGAACCGGGATCGCCTCACGAGCGGCGTGTGGGAACGCGCGCTCAGGGAGGATGACCGCCTCGCGCACGAACTCATCGACGACGCCTACGACGCGATCGCCGCCGCGAGCGCCTCCGTCGTCAACCTCCTCGACATCGACGGCATCGTCCTCGGCGGCGGCCTGGGAACCCGTTTCGGACCGAACGCAGCCGAACGCATCCACGCCAAGATGCGCCCTCACATCTTCAACCCCACGCGTGACCCTCCGGTCATACCTGCAGAGCTGGGCGATGACGGCGGCGCGATCGGCGCTGCCCTGCTCGTTCAATAGACCAGTACCACCTCGCTGACTCCGCGCTCGTGACGACGTTTGCGACCGGCTTCACGACCGTCCCTTCTGCCTGCCACCAGGATGTAAGAGTGCGGTAAGGGTCCTCGTCGGCGGCCAGATGCGTCTGAAAGCCAGTACTTGAGGGCACAAATACTTGGGTCACGAGATCGGAAATGAAGAACGCATCTTGCTTCGTGGTCACCGCTGCGGTCGTCTTCCTCTGGCCAGCGCGGCGATTGCCGGAGCGACGTCGGCAGCCCCGCTCGGCGAAGGTGACGACCGTTCCTACCGGCTTGGGCCGGGTCGTTGCCGATGGGAATGGCCGCACCCTGTATCTGTTCGAGAACGACACAACCACTCGCAGCGCGTGCTCCGGCACCTGCGCGGTCTACTGGCCGCCGTTGCTCACCCGTGGGGCGTTCGCACACCGACCTGGGCGGATCGGCCGGCGAACGGGCTGCGACCCGCCCCGTTGCCGATCAAGCACCAAGGTTCACAACACCCGAACGGATGAGCCGAACTCTCCGTACCTGGGGCGAGCCGAATCGACCTCGCCGATTGTCCGTGGGCGGAACTGTTCGATGGATTGGACGGCGTGAGTCCGGGAGAGCGAGGGTGGACTGTTGCTCGATGTTTCGGTGGTGATAGCCCGACAAGTCGAACTTGTGCACGCGGTTTAGCAAACGATGCCGGCATTTCGGCGAGCGAGCGCAGCACGCTCCGCTTGATCACGGCTCTGAGCCCATCTTCTAGAGCGATCCGTTGCGGCAAGCGCCGCACGCCCAAGTGAGCGGCGGAGCACGAGGAGCCGTCGATG
>DASYPH010000252.1:0-3139 GCA_036006925.1 Gaiellaceae bacterium | reverse complement strand
GACGCCGATCGAGACGGTGACTCGCCCCAGAGATCCGATGCGCCGGCCGGCGACCGCGGTTCTGATTCGTTCGGCCAGCTCGAGCGCCTCTGCGCTGCCAGAGCGAGGCATGATCACCGTGAACTCCTCGCCGCCCACCCGGCAGACATGCGTGTCGGGGCCGGCGACGGCCACCAGCGTCTGCGCCACCATCGTCAGCACGTCGTCTCCGACACCGTGCCCGTTGACGTCGTTGATGCGCTTGAAGTCGTCGATGTCCAGCATCAGAAGCGTCACTGGCTGCGCCTGGGCGCGACCGAGCTCCAGATTCGACCGCAGCTGCTCCTGAAAGGTTCCATGGTTGATCAGCCCCGTCAGCGAGTCGGTTCGCGCCTGGTGGATCAGCCGCTCCTTGAGCCGAGCGCCTGCGAGCGCGACCGCAGCTGCGTCGGCGAACCAGCCGACGAGTTGTAACTCGTTCTCGTCGAGCGAGACGTCCGTCGCAGGGAAGACGGTGAGGGTGAGGGACGTCGCGGGCTCGGCGTCGCCCTCGGTTCGCGCGCTGCGCTCGACGCGCCGTTCACCGTCCAGCCGCCCGCGTGCAAGCAGCGTTCGCTCGTCGATCCCTTTGCGCTCGACGATCTGCATCCCGTCGGCGGCGATCAGATCCGAGAGCGCGTTCGAGAACCGCTCGAGCGTCGCGTCGAGCGATTCGGCTGCCAGCAGCTCGTGGTACATCTCGGCGAGCCGGCCCGTGCCGGCGTAGGCGGCGCCGAGCTCGAGCGCCTGGTCGATGCGCGCCATGCGTTCCCGCGCGAAGCTCTGCATCAGGAAGAGGAGCGGAAACAGCAGCAGGACGCCCGGCGGCCGGGCGACGACCGCGATCGCGAAGGCGAGCCCGACGGGGGCGAGGCAGAGGTCGATCAGGTAGGCGTTCGAGAGGTAGCCGAGGATCTCGCGGTAGCCGATGCGGTGGACGAGGCGATCGCGGATGATCGCGCTCGTCGCGTCGAATGCGAGCTGGGCGAGCAGCGCCGTCAGGTACAGGCGCATGCTGGCAAGGCGCGGCGGGCCTTCCCCCGCGACGGCGAGCACCAGGGTCGGCCCCACCGCACGCCAGCAGCCGGCGAGGAGAATCGACGCCCGTTCCGGCCGCTCGCGCCCGCTCAGGTAGTTGGGTAGTGCCCCGAGCACGGAGCCGGTGGCGACCCAGAGCGGTACCTGGCCGAGCGGCACCAGGAAGAGCATCGGGATCAGGACGAGACCGGTGGGCACAGCCGAACCTGCGCCCAACTCAACGTCGACCCGCGACGCGTAGGCGTACGCGAGCACGAGGAGCGCGACCGTGATCGCGCTCGGCGCGCGAGCGCTGTCGACGACGACCGCGATCACGGTCGCAGTCAGGAGGAACAGCACCGCGAGCGAGCCGGTGACGAGGCGGTCGCGCACCGTCATCCGCGCACGGCGGCGGGCGCGGGACTCGGTCCTGCGCCGTTCCGTCGTCTCGTCGAGTTCGACGGCGCGTTGCTGCGCGGCGGCGAGGTGCTGTCCGACCCAGCGGAAGCCTCTCCAACCGCCGAGTGGAGGCTCACCGACCGTCATCGGGCCAGATCTGTGGCGAGTGCGCCGCGCCACCGCGCGGGACCGAGCCCGTCGAGCGTCAGCGACGCCATTACCTCCGCACATCCCTTCTCTGTCGAGGCCGCAATTCAGGGAGCAGAGGGAGCCTGTGCGGGATGACGCGACTTCTCCTCCCCCTTTCGAGTGCGTTGCCGAAGATCACCCGTTCGAGCAGGCCGAGCAGGCAGAGTTCGTGAGGTGGCGACGATGCAGGACGTCGACGAGCTCGCGCTGGCGATGCCCCAGGCGAGCAAGACCGTGTCCGACGACGGACGGCCGACGTACCTCGTGCACGGCAAGATGTTCTGCTTCCACCGCAGTCCACGCCCGGATGCAGTGGATGAGACCGGCGCACGGCTCGACGATGTCTTCGTTCTCCGGGTCGAGGATCTGGAGGTCAAGGAGCTTCTGCTGGCCGATCCACGCGGTGCGTTCTTCACCACACCGCACTGGAACGGATATGCCGCTGTGCTGATCAGGATCCCGGACCTCGCGCACCTCGACCGCGGCGAGCTCGAGGAGCTCGTGATCGACGCGTGGTTGACGCGGGCGCAGAAGCGCGTCGCGAAGGCGTGGCTTGCCGACCATGAGCCGGACGGCCGCTAGCGGGTTCGGTCAGGCGAGTGCGTCGCCGAGCGAATCGACGAGGCCGAGCGGCCCGGTGAGCTGCGTGATCTCGAACACCCGTCGCACGGTCTCGTCGCTCGGGCTGACCACCGTGAAGGTGGTCTCGCGTTCCGCGAGCGTTCGTTGGGCGTGCACGAGCGCGTTCAGCGCGGACGAGTCGAGGAAGGTGGCGTTGGAGAGGTCGACCACCACGCGCTGCACCGAACCGTGAACGCCGGCATCGATCGCTTGCGCGAGCTCCGGCGCGGTCGCCATGTCGATCTCGCCGGTCACGGCCACGACCAGCGTTTCGCCGGCCAGCGAGGAGCGCAGCTCGAAGAGAGGTTCGGTCAGGATGTCGGTCGTGGTTTGAACAACAATTGCGCAGGCGCGAGGCTAGCAGACCGTCCTCGCGTTCTCACGGCGCTGCCGGAACGGCCGGCAGTCTGGTTTCCCGCGCCACGGCCAGTTGCAGCACGAGCGTGACGCGCGTGCCGTTCGCTTGGGGCTCGATCTCGGCTGAGGACATCAGGCGCCTCATCAAGGTGATCCCACGGCCGCGTTCGTCGCTGCCCGACGGCTCCTGCCAGCTCCCCTGATCCTCGACCGCCGCGCGTACCCTCGCTCCGTCCGCCTCGACGAGCAATGCAATCGTCCCTTCACGGTCCCGGTAGGCATGTTCGATCGCGTTGTTGCAGGCTTCGCTCACCGCGAGCACGACGTCGGCGGCTTCTGCGGCGCTGCATTCGCGGCGCAACAGCCACGTGCGAAGCCGCCGGCGAAGCTCCGGCAGTGTGGCGGGCTCGGCCGGTATCTCCACCTCGAACGTCGCCTGCGCGCCACCCATCGTCGTCAGCAAGAGGGCGACGTCGTCGTCGGGTGCGCCGATCACCTCGCTGACGTTCCGGACGATCCGGTCGGACGAGGTATCGAC
>DASYPH010000251.1:0-15095 GCA_036006925.1 Gaiellaceae bacterium | reverse complement strand
CGACGCGGCGAAGCAACACAGTTCGGACGAAGACGAACATCTCGAGCCCACTACCCACCGCCACGTCCTCCGAACCTTGCATCTGGTTCGGCAGACCGTGTCGGCGAGGCGCGACGTGCTCGGACGGCGTATCAACGTCTGGGTGTATGTACGTGGCCGGCACCCTCGCCGGTGCGGCACTCGCAGTCGGCTTCGCCTGGGTCATTCGCGGCCCGGTGGAGACCGCGACGTATCGCCCGCCGCCCGCGGGACCCTCAGTTCCTGACCCGTAATTCAGCTTGTGACGAGGTGCGTCACGGGAACGGCAAAGCGTTCGCTCGCCTTCTCGCCGAGCCCAGACTCGAGCCATGAAGCCTCTTCGTCCGGCGCCGTCAGGACGACGATCTCGTCGGCGCCGAACATCCGCAACGCGTCCTCGATTGCCTGGAGCGGGTCGACGTCGCCGACGTGGCCGTGCGCCTGGTCTCCGGGCGCCGCCTCGGATGCGAGTTCGGCACGCTCGGCCGCGTCCGCACGCGCGTCGTCCTCCGCATTCGTCAAGCGGTCGAGCCAGGAGATCTTCGACGCCGGGGCGACCACGTGCAGTTCCGCATCGTCGCCTGCGTGCGCTCGGACGACGGCTTCGACGCCAGCCTGGGGCACAGTGGCCGTCGTGACGACAACGATGCGGCGAGCCATCGAGGATGCTCTCCCCGCCACATCCGGCCTTGAAACGAGCCAGAAGCGAGCCAACTCCGACAGGGGCCGGCACGACGATCCAGGCTTCATGACACGCTCAGCCGCCGCAGCGGTGCTGCTCGCCGATCGTCGTGACGACATGGACCGCAACCGCCCTTAGAGCCGCGCGATGTTCATTGTCGCCAGATAGGTCACGCGCGCCTCGTCGCGCGCTTCGATGCGAGCCCGGATCCGCCGTAACAACTCGAGCGCCGTGTCGGGGTCGCGCGCCGTGTTCGGCGAATAGGTCCCCAGAAGATCGATGTACTCGGCCGCGCCGTAGGTGACCTGCCAGACGTAGCGCCGAACCTCGACGTCGGCAAACAACCCCGTCGCGGCGATCTCCGAGAGCAGATCACCGACCTCCGCGAGCAGCGGTGGCGGACGATTGTCGGGACCGGGCACGACAGCGTCGTAGTCGGCTTGCACCTCGACCCAGAACGGGTCGTCGCCCTCAACACGAACATGCGAGACCTCCGTCACGGCAAGAATGCCCCTTGCTCGCAGCAGCGAGGCTGCCTTCGCGTACCGGACAGCAGGGTCGATCCAGTGGAACGAGGTGAAGGCGACGACGGCATCGAAGCTGCCGTCGAAGCTCGTGCGCTCGAACTCCCCGCTCACGACCTCGGCTTCCGGGAATGCCGCCAGCTTCGCTCGGGTGAACGCCGCGAGCGCGGCCGGTCGAATCACCAGCGAGAGATCGACGAAGAGCTCGGCCGGTAGGTCGGTCGCCCGCGGTCGTAGAGCGCCGGGACCGTCTCGAAAGTCTGGCGCAGCTCCTCGCGCCGGCGATCTGCATCAGAGGGCATGCGGATATCCCTAGCGAACGCGCCGGCCGCGTGACGTCTTCTGGGAGACTCCGTGGCGGGTAAGAACCCGTTCCGAGCGGCAAACCACCGAAGGAGTCCCGACGATGAGATCCGACATCGTTCCCGGCGGCACGTTTCCCGACTACGAGCTGCCCGACCACACGAGCACACCGTGCAAGCTCAGCGAGTTGCAGGGCGACGACCCGCTGATCCTCACGCTCGCCCGCGGCCACTACTGCCCGAAAGAGCACCAGCAGCATCTCCAGCTCGCCGCGTTCTACCCACAGATCGCCGTGGCCTACACCCAGATCGCCACGATCTCGACCGACGACCACCACACGAGCCAGGAGTTCCGGGCGTCGGTCGGCGCCCAGTGGCCGTTCCTCTCCGACCCCGAGCGCACCGTCCAGCGCGACCTCGAGATCCAGGAGTACACCGACCCCGACAACGACCCGATGATCCCGTACACCCTCGTTCTCAAGCCGGGCCTCGTGATCCACAGCATCTACAACGGCTACTGGTTCTGGGGCCGCCCATCCGTGGAGGACCTTCGCCGCGACCTGCGGGTGGTGACGAGCGAGATCCGGCCGGACTGGGACCTGAGCACCCCAGGGTTGCGCGAGGCCTGGGACGCGGGCGATGTCGCGCCCTTCCACGGGTGGAACAAGCGCGCAGCACGCGGCACCTCTGCGGCGTCGGCCTGACCGCGCTGCCGGCCCGGGCGTCGCGGCTCGTGCATACGAACTCGATCGCGCGGGTACGAGTCCGCGAACATGACGACTTCCGGCGGTGCAAAGGCCCGCGAACTGCTCCTCACGGTCGACCGTTGGTTCGGCGGCGCTGTCTCGCAGCTGGTGTGCGACCACCACCACCGGCGTCTGAGCCGAGTCGACTGGGAGCGCGCCCTCGACGCGCCGCCGGGCGGCTGGGCGGCAGGCGAACCTCCGCCGCGTCCCGGCAACGCCGTCGAGCTGCTGATCGACGGCGCACACGCGCTGCCTGCAATTGCCCACGAGCTCCAACAGGCTCGCTCGCACGTGCACCTGACCGGGTGGTACTTCACTCCGGGCTTCGCACTGCGCCGCGACGGCGAACCGGCCATCCTGCGCAACCTGCTCGCGGAGCTCGCCGAGCGGGTCGACGTGCGTGTGCTCGCCTGGGCGGGTGCGCCGTTGCCGCTCTTTCGCCCGTCTCGGCGCGACGTGCGCGAGATGCGCGCCGATTTGACCCGCAATACTCGCATCGACTGCCGGCTGGATGCGAAGGAGCGGCCGCTGCACTGCCACCACGAGAAGACGATCGTGATCGACGACCGGATCGCGTTCGTCGGCGGCATCGACCTCACCTCGGAGGCCGGTGACCGGTTCGACACGAACGAGCACCCGGCCCGCGCGGCCGTCGGCTGGCACGACGCGTGCGCGCGCATCGAAGGGCCGGCCGTCGACGATGTGGCAGCGCACTTCCGGATGCGTTGGCTCGAAGTGGCGGGGCAGCAGCTTGCACCGGCCGCCGAGCCGAGTCCACCGGCAGGGCAGACCGAGCTTCAGATCGTGCGGACGGTTCCCGAGAAGATCTATGCGGGCCTTCCGCACGGCGACTTTCGGATCCTCGAGTCCTACATCCGGGCTCTCAAAGGAGCGAAACGGTTCATCTACATCGAGAACCAGTTCCTCTGGTCGCCCGAGATCGCGAAGATCCTGATCGACCAGCTGACGACCCAGCCGAACCCCGACTTCCGCCTGGTGCTGGTCCTGCCGGCAAAGGCGAACAACGGCGCCGACGACACGCGCGGCGTCCTCGCCGAGCTGATCGAGGCGGACGGAGAGGCCGACCGCCTGCTTGCTTGTACGCTCTATGCCCGCTCGGGCCCCATCGTCGACTCCGTCTACGTGCACGCGAAACTCGCAATCGTCGACGACTCCTGGCTCACGATCGGCTCTGCGAATCTCAACGAGCACTCGCTCTTCAACGACACCGAGATGAACATCGTGCTTCACGACCCAAACCTCGCCGCCCGCACACGACGCCGTCTCTGGGCCGAGCACCTCGAGGTGTCCGACGACGAGCTCCCGGCCGACCCGATCGCCGCGATCGACCAGCTGTGGAAGCCGATCAGCAAGGAGCAGCTCGAGCGCCGCCTCGACGGCAGGCCTCTGACGCACCGCCTGGCCCGGCTGCCGCACGTCTCACGACGCTCGAGCCGCGCCTTTGGACCGCTCTCCGGATTGCTGGTCGACGGCTGACGTGACAGAACCCGCGCCTTCCGAGAATCTCGCCAGTTCCGCGAAGCGAGCCGCCGTCTGGACGCTCGTGGTGCTCGGCATCGTCGTGCTCGCGGTCGCGCTCTGGAAGCTGCGACTCGTCGTCGCACTGCTCTTCCTGGCGATCGTGTTCGCTGCCGCGATGCGGCCCGCGATCGAGGCACTTCGTCGCAGGCGCATCCCGACCGGGTTCGGGATTGCACTTCACTACCTTGCGATCGTCGGTCTCTTCGCCCTGTTCATCTGGCTCGTCGTGCCGCGCGCGCTGACGCAGGTCGAGAACGCACTCGGAGTGTCCGGCCTGCCGACGTCAGCCGGCGACCTGAACCACGCAGCCAACACGTCAACCGGGGTCAAGCACGACATCCTCGTCGCGCTGCAGCGCCGCCTCGAGCACCTCCCGTCCGCGTCGAAGCTCGTGCGGCCGGGAGTGCAGGTCGGAGTGACCGCGTTCGAGATCCTCGTCGGGATCTTCTTCGTCTTCGCGAGCGCCGCCTACTGGATCTTCGAACGCGACCGGGCGATCGACATGATCTGCTCGCTGCTCCCCCGGCCCCGACGCAAGCGGGTGCGCGACACGTGGATCCTGATCGACCTCAAGCTCGGCGCCTTCGTTCGCGGCCAACTGCTGCTGATCGCCCTCGTCGCGGTGGTGCTCTCGTTGGCGTTCTGGGCGATCGGCCTGCCCTACTGGCTCCTCGTCGGCTGCTTCGCCGGGCTGGTTGAAATCGTGCCGGTGATCGGCCCGCTCGTCGCCGCCACACTTGCCATCGGCGTCGGCTTGACCGAGTCTGCCCGGCTGGGGGTCGAGGCGGGGATCGTCGTGCTAGTGATGCGCCTGCTCGAGGACTACCTGATCGTCCCACGAGTCCTCGGCGATGCCGTCGGCCTCACACCGCTCGTCGTGCTCGTGTCCGTCACCTCGGTCGGGATTCTCTTCGGCGGCTTTGCGGTCATCCTGGCGATCCCGATCGCAGCCGTCGCCTCGACCCTCGTCGACGTCGTCCTGCGCAACCGCGATCCGAGCGACGAGGACGTGCCGACCGTGCTCTTCCCCGCGGCGGACAGCGAGGGATAGCGCGTGGGGCGAGTCGGCGCTCGCCCCACGGCCTTCCGATCTCACGATCTGACGCTGGTCCTGTCCGCGACGCGGTCTTCGGAGCCGGGATCGCGGGCCAGCGGCTGGTCCGCAGCCGGCTCGACGAGCTCTTCGAAGAGGGCGCGGTAGTGACGCATCGCCTGCCGCAGGCCCTCCGTGGAACCGCCGTTCCGCTCGTCCGCGTGAGCGAGCCGGTGACCTTCGCGATAGTGCTCGACGACCTGCGGGTGGTCGACCGAGACGTCGGCAGCTTGCTGCTCGAAGTCGTCGACCGGATACCCGCGGTCGCTCATGACCGACTGGATCAGGCTTTCGGCCCCGGCGACCGCAGTGCGCGGCTCGTCGACGAACTGGCTCTGCAGACCCTGCCAGCGCTCGAGGTACCGCTCGCGCGCTGCGCTTGTGAGGGGCCGGATCTCGAGTTGGCTCCGACGCTCCTCGCGCGCGGTCAGCTCGGTCTCCGCCGCATGCTTGCTTTCCGCGGTGCTCACCGTGCGGTCGTACTCAGGTCCGAACTGGCCGCGCAGCCTGTCGGTCCGCTTGCGCTCGAGCGCACGCCAGACGACACCAGCGAGCACGAGCACGGCTGCAACTGCGATCAACACCCAGACCCATGCGGACATGGGCAACACCTCCTCAGCTTCGAAACGTTTTATCGCTGGACAACGCGTTCGTGGACGACGGTGAAAGGAACGCGAACGGTCTCGCAGATCCGGCAAAACCTGTCTGTAGCCGCGCTATCTCCGATCCGAGCGAGTTCAAACCGCTCGGCGTGACGTGTGCGAGCATCGCCCTGTGACAGTCGTGGCCATCGAGACGCCGCACGGCCAGGCGAACGCGCACCTTCAGTTCGCCGACCGGCCGCGGGCGGCGCTCGTGCTCGGGCACGGCGCAGGCGGCGGCGTGACCGCTCGCGACCTGGTGACGGCTGCCGAAGCAGCGCTCGACGAGAGGATCAGCGTGGCGCTCGTCGAGCAGCCCTACCGAGTCGCCGGCCGCCGAAGCCCGGCGCCGGCGCACCACCTGGACGCAGCCTGGACCGCGGTCGTCGAAGAGCTGCGAACCAATGTCTTCGACGGTCTGCCGGCGGTCACGGGCGGACGCTCCTCCGGAGCGCGGGTGGCTTGCCGCACCGCCGGGGCGACCGGCGCGGCGGCCGTCCTGTGCCTCGCGTTCCCGCTCGAGCCGCCGCGCCGCTCCGGCCCGCGACCGAGCCGGCTCGACGAGCTCGCGGCGGTGACCGTCCCGGTGCTGGTCGTGCAAGGAGTCCGCGACCCGTTCGGGATGCCTCCGGCAGGCACGACGCGGACCGTCGTGCAGGTGAACGGCGACCACAGCCTCCGCAGCGACCTCGCGGCGCTCGGCGCCGCGGTCCGGGGCTGGCTCGCGCAGACCGTCTAGCCGACCGCGTCGAGCGCGGCGGCCGCGCGAACGAGTGCGGGCAGCGAGCGGCGGGCTTCGCGGGCCCCGGCCAGCAGGGCCTCGCCCGACTCCGTTCGGACGGCGCGCGTGAAGTAGGTCGAGGCCCGCTCGGCGTGCCCGCAGGCCGACGCGAGCAACCGGTCGACGCGCTCGGTCGCCGGTGTCGACGTTCCCGCGGCGACGACCATCCGATGGCAGCCGCCGAGATCCGTGTACGCGACCAGCAGTGCGTAGACATCCGACTCGTTGCGAAGCGCGGCGTGCGCCGAGCTCGATGTCGTACCCGCGACCTGCGTGACGTCGACATCCGAGCGCAGCTGCTGAATGACGACCGCGACGTTCGCCTTCCACTCCCGCAGCAGAGCTTTCGGCGAAGGCGACGGCTCTGCACTGCCGCCGCACCCCACCGCAACGACGACCGCGGTGAGCACCGCGACCCGCACCGGCGCTAGAGCTTCTTGCGCAGCGGGCTGAACGAGGGCGCGGCCATCAGGGCGATTCTGTCAGGCACCGAGAAACGGTGCCCAGAGCGTCAGATCGACGTCACCCGGCGCCGGCACATCGTCGCGCGCGCACACCGCGTCGCCCAGCAGCGCGTTCTCGCGCGTGCGCAGCCAGCGTTGATAGACGTCGTCCTTCGCGAAACGGCCGAGCACAGCCCGCGCCACATCCTGCGCGCGTGCCGGTGCGAGCGCGAACAGCGGTAGCGACGGCCCGAGCGCGCGCACGACGAAGCGGCCGTCGATCGTGTCGAGCGAGCGGCGCTTGCCGATCGGGAGCGAGAAGACCTGCTCGGGAGCGATCGTCTCGACCGCGAAGCCCCGCTGGGCGCCACCGAGCCACGGCGCCGGGGCGTCGACGGAGACGAGCCGAACGTTCGTCGCCGAGTACGTGGCGCTGAAGTCGGCGATCTGGCGGGCGGTCGCCGGCTTCGGCCGGAAGCGCTCCTTGACCCGGTCGCGCGCGAGGCGGTCGGCGATGATCGCCCGGGCGTCGGTCTGCGTCAGGTGAGCGGCCACGAGCGCGGCGCGGTAACGCGTGCCGCTCCCCGCGAACCGATCGCGCACGATCGCGCGCTCAGCAGCGAGCACGGTGAGCGGATCGACCGGCTCGTTCGCGCGCAGGACGACGCGCTGCAGCAGTGCCGTCGCGGCAGCTGCGAGGTCACCCGTGAACGTCGCCGTCCGGCCGACGTCGTCCTTCGCGATCCGCGTCGCGCCGAACGTGCACCGGATACCCGCCGGCAGCTCGAGCTGGCCCTCGGTGCGCGACGTGTTGAACCCGGCGCCGGCGACGGCCGGCGCATTGCAGAGCTTCGGGTCGCGCGTCCACAGATACACACACGCCGCCGCCGGCTTGTCGGGGTCATTGCCTGCAACCGAGAAGCTGGGCCACCCCCACGACCAGACGCCTTCGATGTTCGTGTCCTCCGCCACCTGCTTCGCAGCCAGCGCCTCGAGCTTGACGAGCTCGAGCCAAGCTGCGGTCGGCTGCAGGCCCTGTCGCCCGCCTTGCCCAGGAGCCGACTGGAACTGCAGCTCGAGCGCGACCCGTTTCGCCGGGATCCCGATCGCTCCGAAGCGCGCCACGAGGCCGCGCATCCCCTTCCGCATCGACCGGCTCGCACGCGCCGGCCCCAACGCGATCAGCCCCTTCGGGCCCGGCGACGTGAAGTAGACCTGCCGGATCAGGATCGCTGCCTTCGCGGCCTCGCGCCACCAGTCAGCCGCCTCGCCGCCTGTGTACGGCGGGTTGGCGATCGTGATCGCCGGCGTCGCGCCGAGCGCGCCGAGGTCTTGCAGCAGCGCGAGCGCGTTCGCGCGGTACTGCGCGTTCGTCGTGCTCCACGGAGTGGGAGTCTGGGCGCCGAAGAGCTCGTTCTCGGCGATCAGCGGCGTGCTGCAACCGGTCACCTGAACGGCGAAGTCGAACAGCTTCTTCGCCTTCCCTTCGATCGTCGCGGGATCGGCCGGCGCGCCGGTCGTGCCGATTCGGCCGTTGAGATGCAGGTCGAAGAAGATCGTCGCCGCTCCTGCCGCGCGCATCTGCGACGGCACGACCGTGCCGGAGGAGACGGCCAGCACCATGCCCGGCTTCGGGACGATCGGCGCGTCGTGTCCGGCGTAGTCGACCCAGAGCGGCGCGGCGGCCGGCAGACCGCACGCCGCCGCGCCGGCGCGCGTTCGATCATGCGCAACTGCCAAGACGACGGCGACCGCCGCCAGGCCCAGGGCAACGATCCTCTTCACGACGCTCAGGGTAGAGGGGCGACCCGATCGCGGCCGACGCCGGCAGGCGACGTGCAGCCGGCGAGCTGGAGCGCGTTCAGGGTCTCGGCCTGCAGGATCCGCAGCACGTCGCGGGCGCCCGCCTCGCCGTTCACGGCGAGGCCCCAGAGCGGAGCGCGGCCGGCGAGCACCGCCCGGGCGCCGAGTGCGAGCGCCTTGACGACGTCCGTTCCGCGCCGGATGCCGCCGTCGACGAGCACCTCGACCCGGCCGTCGACGGCGTCGACGACCTCGGGCAGCGCGTCGATCGAGGCGGCGACGCCGTCGAGCTGCCGGCCGCCGTGGTTCGAGACGATGATCCCCGCCGCACCGTGCTGGCAGGCGAGACGGGCATCCTCGGCGCCGAGCACCCCCTTGACGAGCACCGGCAAGCCGGCCTCGCCCGCAATGCGCTCGAGGTCGGGCCAGGTCAACGACGACGAGATCTGCTCGAACACCTCGCGCGGGGTGAGCCCGCCGCGACCGAACGATGCGACACGCATGTCGGACGGAACGGCGAAGCCCGTGCGGAGGTCGCGCTCACGGTTGCCGCGCACCGGCGCATCGACGGTCAGCACGATCGCGTTGAAGCCGCAGTCGCGCGCCTGGGCGATCAGGTCCCGCGTGACGCCCTCGTCCCGCAGGACGTAGAGCTGGAACCAACGGAGACCGCCGACCTCGGCCACCTCGGCAGGCGTCGCGGTCGCGAGCGTCGAGAGGCACATGATGGTGCCGGCTGCACGAGCGGCCCGCGCCATCGCGACCTCGCCGTCGGGGTGGGCGACGCGTTGGAAGGCGATCGGGGCAACCAGCACCGGCAGCGCGATCTCCTCGCCCAGCACCGTGGTGCGGGTCGTGGCCGCCTCGACGTCGACCAGCATCCGCGGCCGCAACTGCAGGCGCCGGAAGGCGTCGACGTTCTCGCGAAGGGTCAGCTCGTCGTCGGCGCCGCCTGCGTAGTACCCGTGGGCGCCGGCCTCGAGCACCTCCCCAGCGAGGCGCTCGTACTCCCAGACGTTCAGCGGCGTCATGGACGACGTCGGCCGAACCAGGAGGAGCGGTCGGCAGGCGGTTCCTCGCCGAGCGCACGAGCGCCAGCGGCGAGATCCTCGGGCGTCAGGCGCACGAGCTCGGTCGGCGTCAGGCTCTCGACGTCGCCCGCACCCAACCGGAGCGCCTGCGCGTTCAGCGATTGCTCGAACAGCGTGCGGGCGAAGCGGGCGTTGCCGAATGACTCGTCACGCTCGGCGCGGTCGAGGATCCCATGGAGGACCTCCTCGGCACCTTCACCAAGGGTGTACTCCGACTCGGCGGCAAAGCGGCCGAAGATCTCGACGAGATCCTCGGTGGAGTAGTCGGGAAACGTGATCTCCCGCGAGAACCGCGACCGCAGCCCGGGATTCGAGTCGAGGAAGCGGTGCATCAGGCGTGGATAGCCGGCGACGATGACGACGAGGCGGTGGCGGTTGTCCTCCATCCGCTTCAGCAATGTCTCGATCGCCTCGTCTCCGAAATCGAGCCGGTCTCCTTCGCGCGCCAGCGCGTACGCCTCGTCGACGAAGAGCACGCCGTCGATCGCCTTTCGGATCACGCGCTCGGTCTTGATCGCGGTCAGCCCGACGTACTGCCCGACGAGCCCTGCGCGGTCGACCTCGACCAGGTGCCCGCGCTTGAGCAGGCCCATCGAGCGGTACATCTGCGCCAGCAGGCGGGCGACGGTCGTCTTGCCCGTGCCCGGGTTGCCGAGGAAGACGAGATGCTGGGTGGTCGCGACCTCGGGCAGCCCCGCCTCCTTGCGACGCGCCTGCACCCGCAGGAACGCGACGAGTGAACGCACCTGCTCCTTCACCGATTCGAGGCCGGGCAGCGCGTCGAGCTCGGCCAGCAGCTCCTCGAGCGGCCGCGCGGGCTCGGTGCGGCGCAGCACGTCGAGGTCGAGCTCCTCTCCGATCTGCGCACGCAACTGATCGCCGAGCGCCTTCAGCGATTCGAGCGGGTTTGGCACGGGCACGACAGGACCGTACCGGTTAGCTTGCCGGCCGATGCCTCGCCCGATGATGGCCGACGAGCTGCACCGGTACTCAGAGATGATCGTTCGCGGCTGCATCGCGTTTCGGCGCGGCGACACCCTGCTGATCCGAGCGGGACTGGCTCATCGCGAGCTGGCGGCTGCGATCACCGGAGCCGCGTACCGCGCCGGCGCGCTGGGGGTCGAGGTCGAGTACGAGGATGGCCTCGTGTACGCGGAGCGGATCAGGCACGCGTCGGAGAAAGCTCTCGGCCGGCGCACCTCGTGGCAGCGCGAACGGATGCGCGCCCTCGCCCTCGAGCACGTCGCAGTCGTTCAGATCTCCGGCGAGCACGAGCTCGACGTCGTCGCCGGCCTCCCGCCGGAGCGGGTGGCCGAGGATTCGAAACGCCTCGCGGCAGACGGAGCGATGGCACGGATTCGGGGCGAGGGGAGGCTCCGCGGGACGATCTGCGCCTGGCCGACGGACGAGTGGGCGGCCCGGGTCTTCCCGGAGCTCGATCCGGAGCGGGGGAAACGGCGGCTCGCGAAGGACCTGCTCTCCTTCTGCCGTGTCGGGCCGAAGGATCCGCCCGGGCACACGGGCTGGACCGCGCACCTCGCGACGCTGCGCGGGCGGGCGACGAGGCTGACCAAGCTCGATCTCACCGCCGTGCACATTCGCGACCGTGGCACCGACCTGCGCGTCGCGCTCGGACCACACTCGCTGTGGCGCGGCGGCGGCGAGCAGGACCGCTGGGGCCGGCAGATCGCGATGAACGTCCCGACCGAGGAGAACTTCATCTCGCCGGATGCTCGGGCGACCGAGGGCACGTTCCGCTGCTCGCGGCCGCGCAGCTTCGGCGGGCGCGTCTTCGAAGAGCTCTCGGGCGAGTTTCGCGGTGGCCGGCTGGTGCGTCTGAAGGCGAAGCGCGAGTCGGACCGTGACTGGCTCGCGCGGTACCTGGCAGCGATCCCGAACGCCGACCGGCTGGGCGAGATCGCGCTCGTCGACAACGCGTCCCGAATCGGCCGCACAGGGCGGATCTACTTCAACGGGCTGCTCGACGAGAATGCCGCCGCCCACATCGCATTCGGCTCCGGCTTCGCGAAGACGCGCAGCGTCCCGCTCGGCCGCCGCCGGTACGGCGTCAACCGCTCGAGGACGCACATCGACGTGATGATCGGCACCGACGAGCTGGAGGCGGAGGGCGTCCGCCGGTCGGGCAAGCGGGTCGCGCTCGTGCGCGACGGTGTCTGGCAGATCTGAGCGCGCGGTGGCCCTCTTCGTCTGACTCGAGTCAGACTCGTGTCTGACACACGGAAGTGCGCCGACAACGGAACATCTTCGTGACGAACTCTCCCGGATCCCTGCTGCAGCGCGTGATCGCGCCCCGGCCAGGCAGATGAACGTCAAACGAGAAAACAACCGCCGACCGATGGATGATGCGACCCGTCCCATGGAGCGACTGAGTCAGACTCGTGTCCGACAGGAGTCAGACGAAAGGTTGAAAGGGTTATGTGAAGAGCGCTAGCTTGGCGCTATAGTTAAGTAGGTTAATGATTTCGATGACGAAAGCCCGCCCTTCCTCGCCGAGCGCGCGCACGCTTGCCGACCAGCTCCGACCGGTGCTGCTCCGGCTCTCGCGCGAACTCCGGCGCGAGGCCCAGTCACTCGGGGTGACGGGCGGGCAGGTCTCGCTCCTGATCCAGATCAAGCGAAATCCCGGAATCACGGCCTCCGAGCTGGCGGGGCACGAGCGCATGTCGGCGCCGGGCATGTCGGGTCACATCGCCAGGCTCGAGACTGCCGGGCTGATCGAGCGCACCCGCGCCGCCGATCGCCGCCGGATCGGCCTCAGCGCAACCGCGGAGGGCGAGGCGATTCTCGCCAGCGTCAAGCGGCGGCGCACCGCGTGGCTCGCCGACCATCTCAATGGCCTGACCGACGACGAACGCAACGCCATCTCGGCCGCATTGCCGGCCCTCGAGAAGCTCCTAGAGGCGGCTCCGACGCGGTGACCCTTCTCAAGCTCGCGTCTGCCCGGACCTTCGTCTCCCTCAAACGCCACCACAACTACCGCCTCTTCTTCTTCGGCCAGCTCACCTCGGTGGCCGGCACGTGGATGCAGAACATCGCGCTCGCCTGGGTGGTCGTCCAACTCGCGCCGCACTCACGCGGTCTCGCGGTCGGCGCACTCGCCTTCTGCCGTTTCGGGCCGTTCACGCTCCTCGGCCTCGCCGCCGGTGTCGTCACCGACCGGTTCGACAATCGCCGCACCGTGATCGTCACGCAGTCGGTGCAGATGCTCTTCTCCGCGATCCTCGCGGTCGTCACGCTCGCCGGGCACGTCCAGCTGTGGGAGGTCTACGCAATCGCAGCGCTCACGGGCACCGCGCTCGTGTTCGATGCGCCGTCACGTCAGAACCTCACCTTCCAGATGGTCGGACGCGACGAGCTGCCGAACGCCGTCGCGCTCAACTCGACGCTCTTCAACACAGCCCGCATCTTCGGCCCGGCGCTGGCGGGCGTCCTGATCGCCGCGGTCGGCGCCGGCTGGTGCTTTGCGATCAACTCGGTCAGCTTCCTCGCCGTACTGGCAAGCCTGCTCGCGATGCGCGTGAGCCAGCTCTTCCCGCTCCTCGACCGCAGACGGCCGACGCTCTGGCGTGGCACCCGCGAAGGCTTTCGCTACGCGCGCCGCAACAGGACCGTCTGGGTGATCCTGATGATGATGGTGATCTTCTCGTCGATCTGCTTCAACTTCAACATCCTGCTGCCGCTGCTCGCGAAGGACACGCTCGAGGCAGGGCCGCGCACCTTCGGCATCATCTCTGCCTGCTTCGGCGCCGGTGCACTGATCGGGGCGCTGTCGGCCGCGGCGATCGCGCAGGCACGGTGGCGCGTGATGTTCATCGGCGCGGCGGGCTTCGGCGTCACCGAGCTACTGATCGCGCCGGTTCACTCGACCGCACTCGTCGGCGCGCTCCTGTTCGTTTGCGGCGTGTTCTTCACGAGCTACAGCGCAACATCGAACACGACGATCCAGCTGGCCAGCCCGGACTACATCCGCGGGCGCGTCCTCGGCCTCTACTACTACGCCTGGAACGGGTTTGCACCACTCGGAGCCCTGATCGTCGGTTACATGTGCGACCGCGGCGGGACCGAGCTCGCGTTCGGCGTCGGCGGCGTCTCGGCGATCGCCATGACCGCCCTGGGCGCCGTGATCATCAAGCGGCCGCGGCGGACGGCCACACCGCGCGCCCAGCCGCAACAAGTGGCGGGACAACAGCTGGCCGCCTAGGTCCGTCCGGGAGCGTAGGATCGAGCATCGGTTCGCGCGACGGATCCGCGGGCGCAGGCGCTTCGAGCGGCGGCCGCTGAATGCCTCCGAGCTTCGAACTCGTCGCGCGCACGGGTCATCCGAGCTTCCTCGATCTGCCCTGGGACACGCCGCTCGAAGAGTGGCAGTCGCCGCGGCTCGTCAATCTGATCCGCGGCATCAGCCGGCACATCGTGCGGTTCGTCGAGTACGACGGCGCGCTGTACGCACTCAAGGAGCTGCCCGACCGGCCAGCTCACCGCGAGTGGGCTCTGCTGCGCACGCTCGAAGGTCACGGACTGCCCGTGGTCGAAGCCGTCGGTATCGCCACCGGCCGCGTGCAGGGCCTGGACGCGATCCTGATCACGCGGCACCTCGAGTTCTCACTGCCCTATCGCTCGCTCTTCTCGGCGCGAGGCATCCCGGATCTGCGCACGCAACTGTTGAACGCACTAGCCGAGCTGCTTGCCCGCCTGCATCTACGCGGCTTCTTCTGGGGCGACTGCTCGCTCTCGAACGCCCTCTTCCGACGAGACGCCGGCGCGCTGACGGCCTACCTCGTCGACGCCGAGACGGGCGAGCTCCACAGCGCGCTCTCCGACGGCCAGCGCGAATACGACCTCGAGATCGCGCACGTCAACATCGACGGCGAGCTGCTGGACGTCGACGCCGAGGTCGGCCTGCCAGCGGATCTCGATCCCGACGAGACCGGCGAGGAGGTCGTCCGGCGCTACGACGACCTCTGGAGCGAGCTGACGCGGAAGGAGGTGTTCGCGGTGGACGAGCGCTTCCGGGTCGACGAGCGGCTACACCGACTGAATGAGCTCGGCTTCGACGTCGAGGAGATTCAGCTCGTCGCCACCCCCGACGGCTACGTGCTTCGACTCGACCCGCACGTCGTCGAGCCAGGGCATCACCGGCACCGGCTGCTGCGGCTGACGGGCCTCGACGCCCAGGAGAACCAGGCCCGGCGGATGCTCAACGACATCGCGCGTTTCCGCGAAGCGCTCGAACGGACGCAGAAGCGGCCGTTGTCGGAGTCGGTGGTCGCCTCACGCTGGCGGCAGGAAGTGTTCGAGCCGACGGTGCTCGCCGTCCCGGACGAGCTGCAGAGCCGGCTGCCCCCCGCCGAGGTGTTCCACCACGTGCTCGAGCACCGCTGGTTCCTCTCGGAGCGCGAGGGCAAGGA
>DASYPH010000250.1:0-2021 GCA_036006925.1 Gaiellaceae bacterium | reverse complement strand
CCGCGTGTCGTGCGGCATCGAAGGTCGGCCTCGCGGCTTCCGCCCCGCCCCCGTTCGCGAACCACCCCACTTGCTTGCCACCTCGAGCGGCAACCGCAGCTGCCGCCTTCGTCCCGACTTGATTCCAGTATGAAGTGGCTGGCCCCACAAGGACGGATCTGTCCTGTCCGGCCTCCGTCGAGGCGCGCGGTTCGTGGTCGAGGATAAAGAGGGACGATCGACTGGCTGTCGCATTCGAGTATTCGCGCTCGTGCCGGCGCATAGGCTGGGTCCGTCGACGGGCCGCAGTCGGCGAAACGAGGTCGTGTTGCCCTCAGGAATCAAGCCGCGGTCACCGTCTCTGGACAGCTGTCGATCCGTACCCTCGCTGCGTCGAAGCGCAGCGTGCCGGTCACATCTCAGATCATTTTCGCGCCGCGGCTGCCGTCGTACACGGTGCCGTCGCGCCAGATCGCATACAGAATTCCTGCGAGCTTCCGAGCTAGAGCGATCGTCGCGGTTCGTTTTCCTCGACGCTGCTCCACTCTGTTCGCCCACAGCTGCAAGGGAATCGCTTCCGCTCTTCGACAGTGCGTTCTGAGGGACCAGGCCGCCTGCACCAGCACCCAGCGAAGGGCGGTCGGTCCCGCCTTCGTGATCGAAAGTCGCTGCTGTCGCTCCGAGCTCGAGCTCTCGCCCGGCACGAGGCCCAGGTACGACTCGACCTGGTGCGCATTCTCGAAGCGGCCTACCTCGTCGAGTGTGGCTACAAATCGGACCGACGTCAGCGGCCCGACGCCGGGCACGGTCATCAGACGACCGCACGTCTCGTCCGACGTCGCTAAGTCCGCCACGTCCCGATCCGCTTCGTCGATCTGGACTGTCAGCGCCTCGACGACCGCCAGCTGCCGCTGCACGTAGATCGGGACGTCCGTACATGCGGCTCGAACGCGATCCGTGAACGTCGCTCTGCTCCCTGGCCCGAGGCGCCGACCCTGTCCACGCAGCCAGCCGCGGACCGTATTGATCACCTTCGTCCGCGCTCCCACCAACGCGTCTCGCATCCCGCAGATCGTCTTGCGCTCTCGCGACTCCGATCGCGGAATGTGCACCGTCGGCAAATCGATCCGGCACGACACCTCGCTCAGTACGCGTGCGTCTCGCCGGTCGGTCTTCGTCCGTCGAGATCCGACGCCAAGCGTCTTCACCAGCGTCGCCGAAACGACTCGCGTCTCGTGTCCCAGTGACATCGCCGCATCCGCCACCCCGAACGCCTCCGCGCACGTCTCCACGACGACACGGCTCTTCGGTCTCGTCGCCAGGTACTCCTTCAGCTGCGCCGTATCCCAGCGCTTCTCCTCGATGATCTGCCCATCGGCGCTGCGCACACAAATCTGCGATTTCCTCGAGCCCAGATCGATAGCAACATGGTCCATGGCTGGCTCCCTTCGCTTGCGGCATCGACCGCGTCAAACATCTGAGCGACGGTAACCCCGTTAGCTCGTCGCGATCGGAGCCAGCCACTTCATCGAGTCTGCGGATGTTGCACTTGCGGTGGTCGCTGCAATGGACGATCCGCGCGGCTACGCACGATAGAGGCCGGCCCCCTTCGCCCCCAGCACGCACCCGAGCCCGCTCAGGGACTCGGACTCGCTTCCCGGGAGGATGTGACGAATGGTGAGGGGGCCCGGCTACGGCCCGGCGCCCGGGCCGCTGTTACAGTACTCGTAGAACCGGTTCCCGGTGGCACTGAACGCGCGGCCCGACGTGGCAGCGGCGGCCCAGGGATCGACCTTGCGGATGTGATTGCCGAGCGTCGACTCGCGCACCACCGCCTGCCCGTTGGGTGTCGGCGAGACGCCCCCCTCGTCCCACGAGCGCCCGAGCGAGGTCTTGTTGGCGGGCGCGGCCGAATCGGCGGTGAAGTTGGTGCCGATGACGAGGAAGCCGTAGTTGTTGTTCACGCGCGTGCTCGGCGCCAGGCAGGCGCCACCGCCTGTGCCCTTGCGCGTGGAGATGTAGTTGATGGTGCCGCCGTCGAT
>DASYPH010000249.1:0-6697 GCA_036006925.1 Gaiellaceae bacterium | reverse complement strand
GCGCGCGATGTCGGGGACGACGCGACCGTCGTCCTCCACATGCGCGTTCCACTCGGTGAACATCGCGTCGAGCTCGGCCGGATCCTGACCGCGCGCCTCGAGGCGGACCGGGTTGTCGGACTCCGGCGAGACGCGGTACTGGTACCAGCTGATGTCCCACGCAACCGTCACGACCACCTCGGCGTTGACACCCGAGAGCGTGACGACCGAGACGCGCGGCTCGCCGAGCGACTTACTGATGCCGCCGACCGTGCGCCGGTACTGCGATGCGTTGAAGAGATCCGCCGCCTCGACCATCGCCAGCTCCTGCTCCGACAGCCGTCGCAGGATCGGCTCGGAGGCGACGACGGTCTCGACGTCGCGCGGCCCTGTGCCGAGCAGCGTCTGCAGCCAGCTCGATCTGCGCCGCCGGCGCTCGGCAGGCACCGTCGGCGACGTCGGCGAGCCCTCGCGCACCCAGCCGTACTCGATCGCCGTGTCCGCACACAGCGGACAGACGTCGACATAGTCGACGCCCCCGTTCGGCGAGAAGCGAATCGCCTGCTCGCCCATCAGCAGCGTGCGCTCGCAGATCGCGCACGACCGGTCGACGGTTACCCGCGTAACGCGCGTCATCGCCCGCGAGCGTAGCGCCTCGACGCTCCTAGGCGGGAACAGCCTCCTTGTCCTTCCTCGCCGCGTCGATCAGTTTCTGCGCGATGTGCGCCGGCACTTCCTCGTAGCGGAGGAACTGCATGTGATAGTCGCCGCGGCCGCCGGTCATCGAGACGAGCGCCTGGTTGTAGGTGAGTACCTCGGCCATCGGCACTTCGGCCTTGATCGTCGTCAGGCCGCCCTTCGGCTCCATCCCGTGCAGCCGACCGCGACGCGAGTTGAGGTCGCCGTTGATCGCGCCCACCGAGTCGTCGGGCACGGTCACCTCGAGCTCCATGATCGGCTCGAGCAGCGTCGGCTGCGCCTTCTCGTAGGCAGAGCGGAACGCCATCGAGCCCGCGATCTTGAAGGCCATCTCCGACGAGTCGACGTTGTGGTAGCTGCCGTCGACGAGCGTCACGCGCACGCCCTGGACCGGTGCCCCGGCGAGCTCCCCGTGTTGCAGCGCCTCCTGGATGCCCTTGTCGACCGCCGGCCGGAAGCCGTTCGGGATCACACCGCCGACGATCTTGTCGACGAACTCGTACCCGACGTGGCCTTCGAGGGGCTCGATCACGATGTGACAGTCGCCGAACTGGCCGCGGCCGCCCGTCTGCTTCTTGTAGCGGCCGTGTGCGCGCGCCTCCGACTTGATCGTCTCGACGTACGGCACGCGCGGCTGGTGCAGCTCCATCTCGACGCCGAAGCGGCGCTTCGCACGCTCCACCGCCACCTCGACGTGGATCTGGCTCATCCCGGAGAGCAGCTCCTCCCCGGTCTGTTGATCGCGGCGGAGCCGCAGGGTCGGATCCTCCTCACCGAGCCGTCGGAGAGCCTGCGCGACCTTGTCCTCGTCGCCTTTCGTCTTCGCCGTGACGGCGAAGCTCATCACCGGGTCCGGGAAGCCGAGCGAAGGCGGCTCGAGGTCGTGCTCGGCGTCGACGAGCACATCGCCCGTCAGCACGTCCTTCAACTTTGCGACGGCGCCGATGTCGCCGACGCCGAAGCCCTCGCTCCGCTCGTGCTCCTTGCCTTGCATCAGCATCAACGACCCGAGCCGCTCCTTGGAGTGATCCCGGTGGTTGACGAGCGTGGTGTCGGCCTTGACCTCGCCTGCGTAGACGCGGAAGCACGAGATGCGGCCGGCGAACGGGTCGGCGACCGTCTTGAACACGAATGCAGCGACAGTCGCATCGGTGTCGATCGGCGAGCCCTTCTTCGCCGGGCTCGGGACGCCCTCAACGATCAGGTCGAGCAGCGCGTGCGTGCCGAGGTTCTTCGTCGCCACTCCGCACGCGATCGGATAGATCTCGTCGCGGGTGACGGCGTTCTTCAACGCGTGTGCGATGTCTTCGGCTGGGATCTCCTCACCACCGAGGTACCGCTCCATCAACGCCTCGTCGGTCTCGACGACCGCATCGAGAAGCTTCGTGCGGTACTCCTCGACCGTTGCCGCCATCGACTCAGGGATCGCCACCGGATCGCCCTCGCGCGCACCGCCTGGATCGGTGTAGGCGCAGTTGTGCAGCAGGTCGACGACACCTGACAGCTCGTGCTCGGAACCGATCGGCAGCTGGATCGCCACGCAGCGCTCCGACAGCTGCTCCTGCAGCGAGCCGAGCACCCGGTTGAAGTCGGCCCGCTCGCGATCGAGCATGTTCACGAAGACGACCCGCGAGAGCTCGAGCTCCTCGGCGCGGTCCCACACACGCGACGTGTTGACCTCGACGCCCATCACGCCGGAGACGACGAGGAGCGCGCCCTCGACGACGCGCAGCGATGCGACCGTGTCTGCCTGGAACCCGGAGTCGCCCGGCGTATCGATCAAATTCAGTTTGCGGTCCTGCCACTCGCAATGGCAGAGCGAGGCCGAGATCGACATCGCGCGGCGCTGCTCGTCCTCTTCCCAGTCCGACACGGTGTTGCCCGCGTCGATCGACCCGAGCCGGTTTGTCTTTCCCGCCTGGAAGAGCATCGCCTCGACGAGCGAGGTCTTGCCTGTTCCACGGTGGCCGACGACGGCGACGTTGCGGATCTTCCCGGCTTCGATGGGCATCGAGTCCTCCTGAGTGCGGTGAGGTGTCCCCCGGAATCCTACGGTGCCGCGGCGGCCGGGAGCGAGCTTCGCACCCGCACGGCGAAGGCCAGCGCAACGGCCGCGGCAGCTGCCGCCACGATGCCGGCGAACCACGGATCGGCGCGATCGCTGCCGGCGAGCACGCCATGCAGCGAGGCGAGCGCCCAGACGGCGAGGGTCAGGTAGTGAACCCGCCGCCAGACGGTGCGTGGCATACGCCCGCGAAGCACGTTCGTCACCCCGACCGCCGCCATCAGCTCTGCGGCTGTGACCCCGAGCCCGACGGCGAGCGGCCGGTACGTCGACGTGAACGGAACGAGCATCTGGGCGAGCGAGATGGGAACGACGCGGTCGAGGAGCAACGAGCCTCCGTGCAGCACTACGAACACCCCGGTGAGGATCGCGAGGAAGCGGTGCAGCTCCTCGACCGCGAAGCGTGGCCAGCTGAGCGAGACGCGGCCCGACATGAGCAGGCCGACAAGCACCGAGCCCGTCAGCAGCAGATACGCGACGATTCCTGCGGACCGCGCGAAGTACCACACGGCAGGGCTCATTCCCGCTCCGGCGCCGGCAAAGCCGACACCTGCGCTCCTGAACCGCCTCCGTCGAGCCTACGGCTCATGCCGCCAACGTGCCCGGGAGGGCCGCGCGCCAGCTCTCGTTGATGGTCACGACGCCGTGGGTGTCGACGAAGCGGCCGGCGAGGCCGCGACGATCGAGCCACGACGGCCCGGCCACGCCGAGCAGGAGCGCCGCCTTGGCCGCCACGTCGGACGCCAGGCAACTGCCCGCGGCGACAGTGACGTCGCGCCACGGGGTACGCGCGGGACGTCCGGTCGCGGGATCGATCAGCTGGTGTTGGTCGACGCCGCCGCGACGCCAGCTGCGAACGCCCGTGCTGCTGGTGGCGAGGCCGCCCTTGTAGACGATGACCGATCCGCCGCCGGGCAGCCCGACCTCGACCGGGGTCGTCGCGGCAAGGTCGCCGCCGGCCGACACCCAGCCGGCGCCGAGCCGGGCGAGCGCGTCATCGACCGTCCGGCCCTTGACGGCGCCGTTCAGATCGAGGACGAGCGGCTCGGTGCGCAAAAGCATTCGTCCCCGCAGCGAGACGGTCTCGAGCGACGGGACCACGGAGACCGTCTCGGCGGGGGGCCGGTCGGTCGGCAACTCCGCGAAGTCGCGGTCGTAGCCGGCGGCCAGGAGCGCGCCACCGACGGCCGGGGTGACCAGGCCGCCGGTGACGTGGGCGGCGCCGAATGCCGCAGCAAGCATCGACGCCATGTCCTCGGAGACGAACGCGACGCCAAGGGGGAGGGCGTTGACGCGGTTCACCTCCGAGTTCTCGATGAAACGGCTGAAGCGGCGGTCGCGCTCGTCGAAGAGCGCCTTCACGGTGTCGACGGGGGCGTCGTCGGGGAGCACGATCTCGCACCCCATCGAGCGGAAGGAGCTCATGACCCCCCGCTCTGAACCGAGAAGCCCCCGTCCGACGGGCCGATCGACCCCGACCCAAAATCGAACCCGGAGCCGTTGCCGGACTCGCCGTCGTCGCTCGAGAAGCTTTGCTGCGTGACGGTCGGTGACGCGGCGCTCGTGCCTGGGTGTGCCGCCCGCGCCGCGACGACGAAGAGCGCGAACCCGGCCGCGGCGCAGGCGCCGATCCCGAACCGCGCGCGCCTGAGACGGCGGCGGGCATCTTCGATGCGGGAGGGCTGTCCCATGCCACCCAGTTGACAGGCTGCGCCTAAGCGTGGCCTGAGAGAAAGCTTCAGGTTCTGTTAGAGGCTCAGACCGTGCCGGGGACGCCGCGAACGAGCGCGCCGGCCAACCGCGCTTTCAAGCGCAGGATCGCCTTGGTATGCAGCTGCGAGACGCGCGATTCGGTGACCCCGAGCACCTCGCCGATCTCCCGCAGGGTCAGCTCTTCGTAGTAGTAGAGGGTGACGACGAGCTTCTCGCGCTCGGGCAGACGGGCGATCGCGTCTGCGAGCGCCTCCCGCATCTCGGTCTGGTCGAGGGCCGCCTCGGGGCGCGGCCCGGTCTCATCCTCGATCGTGTCCATCAGCGAGATCTGGTCGCCTTCACCCGAGAGCGACCAGAGCTCGTCGAGCGCTGCGATCGAAGAGCGGGAGATATCGGTGAGCGACTCCTCGAGCTCGTCGACGGAGATCCCGATCTTCGCGGCGATCTGGTCGTCGGTCGGGGCGAGCCCGGTCTTCGCTTCGAGCTCGGCGATCGCGCGTTCGATCTCGCGGGCGCGCGAGCGGACCGAGCGCGGCACCCAGTCGAGCGCGCGTAGCTCGTCGATGATCGCGCCTTTGATCCGAGCGATCGCGTAGGTCTCGAACTTGATGTCGCGTGACGGGTCGTACCGCTCGATCGCGCCGATCAGGCCGAGCAGCCCGTAGGAGACGAGATCGCCCTCGTCGACGTGCGCGGGCAGGCCGGAGCCAAGCCGGCCGGCGACGTACTTGACGAGCGGCGCATAGGTGAGGATCAGCCGGTCGCGGATCGACTTGTCCCGCGTGCGACTGAACTCCAGCCAGATTGCCTGCGTCTCCTCCCCTGCCACGCAGTGAGAATACGCGCTAGGAGCGCATTCTCCTTAGTGCGGACCAGGCAAGTGACCCCATCCAGGCTGCAAGCGCTGCCGCAGCCAGCCCAATCGGGTAGCGCCCGGCGGCCACGGTCCACACCGCAATCAAGGCAAATGCGACCGTGATCGTCGTGAAAAGCGCGACCATCGGCACAGGGCGATCGTAGATGGCGCCGATACACTTTTCGACGCAACCGAGGGGCGTAGCTCAATTGGTAGAGCACCGGTCTCCAAAACAGGGGGTTGCAGGTTCAAGTCCTGTCGCCCCTGTCGTGTGTAACGCCAAAACCCGCTCACTTGCAGCGGGTTTTGGCGTTTTTGGGCGCTTGCCTAGTGCCGCTGCAGGGGCGGCGGGAGGTGCTGGGCGCGGGCGGGCGCGGCTCACCCGGGAAGAGTTTTGTCGCCGTAGCCAGAGAGACCTGACCTGGAAGTAGGGAATTCCTGTCGCGACGTGACGCGCCGCTCGACGTTCCATGATCGCCGAAGGTTTCGCATGAACTCATCACCCGCGCCGAGCCGGGGTCGAGCCCGTCGGCCGTCGTGATGTCGGACATGCCGAGACCCGCGCTGCTTCGAGCGAGACCTCCTTCGTCGCCTTCGGTTGCGGAGTCTTGACGGCGTGTTTCTCGTCTGTCGCGAGGGTCGGGCAAGGGTTGCCGAGCAGGTGCTCTCCCGCACCTAAACGCTACGAGCTACTTAGCGTAGCCCTCGTGCTGAGGGAGTTCGTCGCGGATCTCGTCCCACGTCGCCTTCGACCCGACAAAGATGTGGTGGTCGGGTAGCCGCGAAGGTGCATCCACGAGCGAGCCGAACGTCACATGCGCCCACCTCCCGTCGCGGACGATCGAATACAGGAACGATCCGCAAACGCCGCAGCGGAAGTCACCGGCATCTGGCTCACCCCAGATCAACATCGGTACGTCTTCGCGCGTCACGCGCAGCTTCTCGCGCTCGATGCCGCCCATCGGCTTGTACGCAGAGCCGGTGGCGGCACGGCATTTCGAGCAGTGGCAGTTCATCGCGTAAACGAACGCATCCTCGACCTCGTACACGGTTGCGCCGCACGCGCAGCTGCCACGTAGCGCCGTCACGAGGCCTCAGTCCCGTCCGGGTTCAGCCGCCTTCGCACTCCCTCCATTCTTGATGAAACCCGCCGACGTCTGCATCGGATAGGCGACGTGCGGGGTGCCGATCCTCGCTCGTCCGAACTCGGCGCAAAACGCCTACGTCGAACGCCGCCCGCCCCTGTTTGCAGTTCCGACTACTACTCGATGCTGGCGGTTCGATTCTCGACGGAGACGCGCCAGTACCGCCCGAAGGCGGGGATGCGGTCGAGCGCGAAGCCGTCGAGCCAGGCCGGCTGTGTGTCCGCGGTGACCCGTAGCTCG
>DASYPH010000248.1:0-2055 GCA_036006925.1 Gaiellaceae bacterium | reverse complement strand
CTGATCCAGGTCTACGTCGAGGGGAAGCCCGTCGTCATCCCTGCCGGGATCGGGGTCAACACCGTGGGGACCCAGGCCGACCAGTTCATCTCCGCGATCCACACCCACGACGCGTCGGGGATCGTCCACATCGAGTCGCCGGACACACGGACTTACACGGTCGGCCAGTTCTTCGACGTGTGGGGCGTGCGGCTCACGGCGACCTGCCTGGGCACCGACTACTGCAACTCGGGCAACAAGCTGGTCCGTGTCTACTACGACGGGAAGCTGTACACGAAGGACCCGACGGGCATCGTGTTCAGCCAGCATCACGACATCGTGGTGACCTACGGGACCAAGGCCCAGCTGCCCAACCCGATCCCCGGCACGTACTCGGACACGCTCTCCCCGAGTTGCGCCGGGCCGCCGGCGAGCTGCTGACCCGGCCCGCCTGAACCCGTCGTTCCTGGTCCTTCCCACCGCATGCTGTTGGAGTTGCAGTATGTTGCAACAAGCGCTAGCGTGGCGGACTCGGTCCGAGAAAGGGAGCGTCGGGGATGGCGGTCGGGCAGAGCGTGGGCCGGGCGACGGTGGCGTCGAGGCGTCGCTTCTCGTTCACCGGCGCCGAGTGGACCCGCCTCGGGGGGATGTACGGGTTCATCCTGATCCTGCACGTGCTCGGCTGGGGCTTCTTCCTCCACTACCGCAACTCGTTCGGGCTGGCCTACGCCGGCGCCGGAACCCTCGCCTACACGTTCGGCCTCCGCCACGCGTTCGACGCCGACCACATCGCGGCGGTGGACGACACCACGCGGTTCCTGATGCAGCGCGGCAAGAAGCCGCTCGGCGTCGGGTTCTTCTTCTCGCTGGGCCACTCGACGATCGTGTTCCTGCTGTCGTTCGCCCTGGCGCTGGCGGCCAAGTACGTCGCGAGGCATTACCAGGCCTGGCACGACATCGGCGGCGTCATCGGCGCGTCGGTGTCCGCGACGTTCCTCTGGATCGTCGGCATCCTGAACCTGATCGTGCTGATCGGCATCGTCAAGGTGTACCGACGCGCCAAGCAAGGCGATTACGACCGCGAGCAGCTCGAGGATCTGTTGATGCAGCGCGGTTTCATGAACCGGCTGCTGGGCAGCAGGTTCCGCAACTGGCTGACGTCGAGCTGGCAGATGTACCCGGTGGGGGTGCTGTTCGGACTCGGCTTCGACACGGCCAGCGAGGTCGCGCTGTTGGCGATCACGGCAGGGGCGGCGACGGCCACCAGCGCGTCGGGCGCGACCTTGCCGTTCTGGGGCATCGTTGCGCTCCCGATCCTGTTCGCAGCCGGCATGAGCCTCATGGACACGACCGACGGCGTGATGATGTCCAAGGCGTACAGCTGGGCCTTCGCGAGCCCGCTGCGCAAGATGTACTACAACATGACCACGACCGGCCTCTCGGTGTTCGTTGCGTTGCTCGTCGGCACCGTCGAGTACCTCCAGGTGATCAGCAGCCACCTCGGCTGGGACACCAGCGGATTCTTCTACTGGATCAACAACACACTCGACTTCGAGACGCTCGGCTACGTCATCGTGGCGACGTTCCTGATCGCCTGGCTGGGATCGGTGGCGTGGTACAAGGGCCGCCGGATCGAGGAGCGCTGGGCGCACATGATCCCGGACGAGCCCGAGGTGCACGCGGGCGGTACCTGACCCAGCGCTAGGACGCCCGATCGCTCGACTGCGGCTGACACGCCTCGCAGAGTCCCGAGATCGCGAAGTGTGTGAAGTCGGGGGCGAACCCGCTGTGCCGCGTGATGACGCTCTTCAGCCGGTCGGCCTCGCCCATGGACAGGGCGTCGTCGGCTCCGCAGTTCGAGCAGATCAGGTGGACGTGCCGCGCCTCAGCGATGCGGTGGTACTCGGCGCCGGACTCGAGGTGGGCGTGCGTCAGGATCCCCAGGTTCTCCAGCAGGTCGAGCGTGCGGTAGATCGTGGAGGGGTTCACGCCGGGGACCCGTTCGCGGACGCGCCGGGCGACGTCCGGCGGGCTGATGTGGCCGTTCGTGGACATGATCTCTCGCACGATCGCGCG
>DASYPH010000247.1:0-2277 GCA_036006925.1 Gaiellaceae bacterium | reverse complement strand
TCCTCGCGCGGCGCTTGCGGCGGGCGGGCAGCCAGCGCGAAGAGGCGCTGCAGCGGTCCCTCGACATGTCGGATCGCGAGCGGCGACGGATCGCGGGTGACCTGCATGACGGGCCAGTGCAGGAGCTCGCCGGGCTGTCGATGCGGTTGTCGGCATCTGCCGAAGGCGTGACCGATCCCGCGGAGCAGGAGATGCTGCGCGAATCCGCCACCGCCGTGCGAGGCAGCGTCCGGACGTTGCGGTCTGCCATCGTTGGCGTCTATCCGCCGAACCTCGAGGCGAGCGGCCTCGGTCCGGCGCTCGAGGACCTCCCGTCACGGCTGCCGCGTGAGGGGCTCGAGGTCACGCTGGAAGTCGCCGACCCCGCTGGGTACGCGTCGGTGGTCGACCAGCTGCTGTACCGGGTGTGTCAGGAGGCGCTCCGCAACGTCGAGAAGCATGCCGGCGCGTCGCACGTGTCCGTGCGCGTCGGGCGGAGCGGCGCGTCAGCTGTGCTCGAGGTGGCGGACGACGGCCGCGGCCTCCCGTCGGAAGCTCCAGATGAAGGCCATCTCGGTCTGCAGATCGTGGACGACCTGGTTCGCGACGCCGGTGGAACGTTGTCGGTCTCGTCCGAGCCGGACGGCGGTACGGTCGTGCGCGTGGAGGTGCCGACGACGTGATCCGGGTGGCGCTGGCCGACGATCATCGCGTCGTGCGTGTCGGGCTCGAACAGTTGCTCGGGACGTTCGATGACGTCGAGCTCGTCGGTTCGGCCGACGGTGGTTCGGTGGCTGTGGAGCAAGCGACATCGGAGAAACCCGACGTCCTGCTGCTCGATCTCTCGATGCCCGACCTGGACGGGATCGAGGTGACCAGGCAGGTCGCCCTCGCGAGTCCCGACACCAGGGTGGTGTTGTTCACGTCGTTCAGCGACCGCGACCAGATCCTGCAGGCGCTCGACGCCGGCGCGATCGGCTACCTGTTGAAGGACGCCGAGCCCGAGGCGATCCATGACGCGCTGCGCGCAGCCGCTCGGGGCGAGGCGCCGCTCGCGCCGAAGGCGGCGGCCGAGCTCTTGGCCTCTCGGGCCGAACGCACGGCTGGCTCCGTCGAGCTCACGGCTCGCGAACGGGATGTGCTCCAGCTCGTGATCGCGGGAGATGCCAACAAGCAGATCGCCCGCAAGCTCGGGATCAGCGAGAAGACGGTGAAGGGCCACCTGACCAATCTCTTCCAACGGATCGGCGTTCAGGACCGCACGCAAGCGGCGCTCTGGGCCGAGCGGAACGGCATCTTCAAGTCCTGAAGGTCTCGGTCCCGGCCGGGAGGTCCCGGGACCATCGTTCCGTTGTGGCGGCCCTGCTCGCCCGCCAGCATGAACGGCATGGTCCGCAAGACGCTTGTGTCGGTCGTCGCCGCATGCATCAGCGCTGTGCTCATCGCCGGCGCTGCGGGTGCGAGCGATGGCGCGAAGCGGGAAGGGTCGTGTACCGGCCACGGAGACTGGCGGCTCGAAGTCGGGCGCCGCGATGCCGACACCCTGCGCGTTCGGTTCCGGATCGAGAACACACCTGCAGGAAACGTGTGGGAGGTCTTCCTCTCCGATAACGGCACGCGCTTCCTCGCCACGACCCGCACGGCCAGCTCGGACGGCGAGGTCAGGGTTACGAAGAACACGCGTGATCGCTCCGGAACCGACAAGGTGAAGGCGTACGGCTACAGCCGAGCCACCGGCGAGGTCTGCTCGGGCTCCGTCAGCTTCGGATGAACCGTCCGCGGGTCCCGGGACCGTTGTCCCGTTGTGGACGAGACCGGCGAGCCGCGACGCTCTTCACACGACGCCGGAACCCCCGGCACGGCGAAGGGAGGATCGACATGGTCGGTCGGTTGATCAGGATCGCGATGGCAGGCGTGCTGCTGTTCACGGTGGCGGGCACGACGAGCGCGTTCGCGAAGAGCGGCGACGTGGTTCGCACCGGCGGGTGCAGCGGTTCGAGCGACTGGAAGCTCAAGCTGTCGCCCGATAACGGCAAGATCGAGGTCGAGTACGAGGTCGACTCGAACCACGTGGGGCAGCAGTGGCGTGTCAAGCTCTTCGAGAACGGGAACCGCATCTTCAAGGGCACCAAGACCACGCAGGGCGCGAGCGGTTCGTTCACCGTCCGCACGCTGGCGAAGAACACGGCCGGCACCGACTCGTTCAAGGCGCACGCGTTGAACCTCGGAAACGGCGAGACCTGCGGAGGCGCCGCCTCGATCGGGTGACGCTTCACCGGGCTTCCCTCGCGGCCCCAC
>DASYPH010000246.1:0-3301 GCA_036006925.1 Gaiellaceae bacterium | reverse complement strand
GATCCGACCGGAATGGGCCGGGGGTCGATATCGGGGCACGATTCCCGGCCCGAACTGGAGCTGGACGCTCGGCCCGGATGCGTTCGCACAGACGGAGTCGTCGCAAGCGGACGCACGCGTTGGCGCGCACGCCTGACGGTCGACGCAGCCGGACAACAGAATTCCCTGGTGCCGGAGCGACGTCGTCATCGGAGGCGCAGAAAGTTGCGGCGTGCGCCGCTCCACCTCCGCCCGCAGCTAGTGACGTGAATCCTTAGTTCGTAGGGACCCGACGGTGGGCGCCGAAGTCGTCGTCATCATCGACGACGATTGGGGGCGGTTATGCCGGCTCGTGCTGAGGTGGTGCTCACTGATGGGGAGCGCGAGGTGTTGGGGCGGTGGGCTCGCCGTCCGAAGAGCTCGCAGGCGCTCGCGTTGCACTGCCGGATCGTGTTGGCGGCGGCCGAGGGCCGCTCCAGCAAGCAGATCGCGGCCGATCTTGGCTGTAACGACGACACGGTCGGCAAGTGGCGGGGCCGCTTTGCACGGCGCCGCTTGGACGTCTGCATGACGAGCCGCGCCCGGGGAAGCCGCGCACGATCAGCGACGAGGACGTGGAGCGGGTGATCGTGAAGACGCTCGAGGAGCAGCCTGCGAACGCGACGCATTGGTCGACGCGGTCGATGGCTTCGGCGACCGGGATGAGCCAGTCGGCCGTCAGCCGGATCTGGCGGGCGTTCGGGCTGAAGCCGCATCAGACGGAAGCGTTCAAGCTCTCCCCGGACCCGCAGTTCATCGACAAGGTCAGAGACATCGTCGGTCTGTACCTCAACCCGCCGGAAGCAGCCGTTGTGCTTTGTGTCGATGAGAAGTCGCAGATCCAGGCGCTCGACCGCTCGGCGCCGATCTTGCCGCTACTGCCGGGCGTGCCGAGCCTGCGCGTTTTTCTGTGTATCGGGGTTGTTAGGTGTTGTCGGGGATTCGGTCTCCGAAGTGGATGCGTAGGACTGCCATCGCTTGCGTCCAGTTGTAACAGCTGCGCCAGTTCGTCTTGGCGCGCATGATCGCGAGCCAGATCAACCTGAGGGCGGCGTCGTCGTTGGGGAAGTGTCCTCTCGTTTTGATCGTCTTTCTGATCTGCATGTGCAGGCTCTCGACCGTGTTTGTTGTGTAGACAACACGGCGGATCTCCTGCGGGAAGGCGAGGAAGGGGATGAAGCGGTCCCAGGCTCGTTCCCAGACCTGCAAAGCGGCCGTCTTCGTTTTGCTGTCGGCCCAGGCGGCGGTGAGCTCGTCGAGCACCTGACGGGCCTGGTCGGCGTCGGCGGCGGTGTAGATCCGTCGCAGCTCGCCGGCGCATGTCTTGCGTTCCTTCCAGGACAGGTAGCGCAGGCTTTGGCGGACGAGATGCACCACACAGGTCTGGTTGACCGCCTGCGGGAAGACGGCGTCGATCGCCTCCGGGAAGCCGGTCAGGCCGTCGGTGCAGACGAAGAGAACGTCCTTGACGCCGCGGTTTCTGAGCTCGGTCATGACGCTCGTCCAGAAGCGAGCGCCTTCGCTCTTTTCGATCCAGAGGCCGAGGCAGTCGCGTTCGCCTTCGAGGGTGACGCCGATCGCGACGTAGACGGCCTTCTTGCGCACGACCTGCTGGTCGCGGATCGCGACCTGCATCGCGTCCAGGTAGACGGCCACGTACAGCTCCTCGAGCGGACGTGTCTGCCAGGCGCGGACGTCGTCCTGGATCGAGGCGGTCACCTCGCTGATCAGCCCGTCGGAGACGTCGACGCCGTACAGCTCGCGCAGATGCCGCTGGATCTCCCGGGTCGTCATCCCGCCGGCGTACAGGGCGAGGATCTGCTCGTCGAAGCCGTCGAAGGAGCGCGCGTGCTTCGGCACGATCCGCGGCTCGAAGCTCGCGTCGCGGTCACGGGGCAGCTCGACCGAGAGCGGCCCGTCGACCGTCCGCAACGTCTTCGACGAGACGCCGTTGCGCCGATTCGGTTGCCCCTCCGGCGCCTCGCCGCCGGCCGGATAGCCGAGATGCTCGGCGAGCTCGGCACCCGCCGCACGCTCGATCAGCCGCTTCCGCAACCGGTTGATCAACCCATCCGGGCCGGTCAACTGCTCCGGCCCCTCGTACTCCCCGAGCAGCTGATCAATCAGCTCGTCCGGGATCTCCATATCGCCCATCATGTGCTCCTTCCGAGCCCGTCCGGCGGAATCGCTCCTCACGCGGCTACGCCGCGATCGTCACGACCCCGCCGGACGACCCAGTCAGATACACAGAAACCCGCGCACTACCGGCGTGCCCGAGCGGCGCAGCCACGACTACATCCGCCACGGCACGACCAACCTCTATGCCGCCCTCGACGTCGCCTCGGGGCAGGGTGATCAGCAAGACGACGCCACGACATCGAGCCCAGGAGTTCCAGCGCTTCCTCAACCTGATCGACGCCACCGTGCCGGCGCAGCTGGACGTGCACGTCGTGCTCGACAACAGCTTGACCCACAAGACACCCTCGATCCAGCGCTGGCTCGTCCGCCACCCACGCTTCACGCTCCACTTCACGCCCACCTATAGCTCCTGGCTCAACCTCGTCGAGCGCTGGTTCGCCGAGTTGACGGCGAAGTGGATCAAGCGCGGCAGCCACCGCTCCGTCCGAGACCTCGTCGCCTCGATCCGCACCTGGATCACCAACTGGAACGACGACCCCAAGCCATATGTCTGGCACAAGACAGCCGACGAGATCCTCGACAGCCTCGCCGCCTACTGCCAACGAATCAACGACTCAGGACACTAGGCGCGCGGCGGGTTTCCTGAAGCTGGACGACGAGCAGCAGTTCGTGGCTGCCCCTTGCCGGTACGACGCTCTCGACAATCCCCGAGAGGCCGACGACGTCGACCACATCCCCGACCTCGACAGGAACCGCGCGGCTGAGCTGCCCGGCCGCGATCGTCCGTTTGCCGTCGCGCAGCTCGTAGCAATAGTCGCGTCCCGCGCGTCGCGCCCTGGCGGTCTGCTGACGGGCCTCCGCGCGCAAGGCCGCCGCGTCGTCGCGCAGCTGCGCGTGGGTGCCGGAAACTCGGTCGGGCCCGTTGGACCGGTGTGTCGGCAGGATCCCCGGGTGCTCATCTCATGCGTGTACTGGCTGTTTCGACATCTTCTCGGACTGGTGGTGCTGCGCTGCCGCTCAGACGCCGAGAACGAGGTCGAGATCCTTTTGTTGCGTCACGAGCTCGCGGTGCTGCGGCGGCAGGTGACCAGGCCAAGCTGCCGTCCGGCTGACCGGGTGTTCCTGGCCGCGCTGGTTCGGATGC
>DASYPH010000245.1:0-1820 GCA_036006925.1 Gaiellaceae bacterium | reverse complement strand
CGACGACGAAGACGATCCCGTATTTCGTCGTGGGGATCTTCGGCTTCAAGCCGCCGGTCGACAACCCGCCGGTCGTGAACGTCGTGAATGCCGGCAACACGACGCCGGTAAAGTGGTCGCTCAAGGACGCCGGCGGCAACTACGTCCGAAGCCTCGGCTCGGTGACGTCGGTCTCGTCGACCGCGATCAAATGTGATTCCGCGGCGAGCGACCCTGATCCGGACACAGTCCAGGCGGGTCTCGCGGGCCTGAAGTACGACCTGACCGGCGAGCAGTTCGTCTACAACTGGCAGACGCAGAAGTCGTGGAAGGGCACCTGCCGGAGGCTGTCCGTCGGCCTCGTCGGGAACGGCGTTCTGCCCTACGCGGACTTCAAGTTCAAGTAACCCACGCGGGACTTCTGGCCCAGGCATCGAGACGATCGACTGCCTGGGCCAGTTCTCGCGCACCGAGGCGGAACGCCTCGGCGTAGGGCACCTGCGCGACGGCCGCGGCGGGGTTGCGGCCCTCGGCCGCGTCCAGCACGTAGCGCACGGGGAGGCTGTGGGCGACCACGAGCACGGTCTCCTCGGGCCTGGCGAGGATCGTGCGGTACGCGCGGATGTAGCGGGCGACCGTGCCGGCCCGGCTGTCGCCGCCGGGCACCACGTCCTCGGGCCCGTGCGCTCGCGCCCAGGCGCGGTACTCGGCCAGCGGGAGGCCCTCGTACTCGCCGAAGCGGATGTCGTTGAGGTCGGCGAGCACCAGCCGTGGGACGTCACGGCCGGCGAGCGCGAGGTCGGCCGTCTCCTGCGCCCGCTCGAACTCCGAGGTCACGCAGAGGTCGATCGAGTCGCCGGCGAGCTCGACCCCGAGCCGGCGCGCCTCCTCGCGCCCGGCGGCTGTCAGCGCGCAGGCGACGGTGGGGTCGCCGTTCGTGAGCCCCTCGACCGAGCGCTCGCTCTCGCCGTGGCGGGCCAGGAGTGCTCGGTCCACGAAATTCACCCTATCGGGGGACGGTCCTAGATCAGCTGTCGCCGACAATGCGGCCTACAGGCAACGCGGGTCGCCTTCGCAGTCTCGCCGCAGGGGCTCGGGGAACGTGCTCGCCGCATTGGCCCGCGTCGTATCCGAACGGCCTCCGCAGGGAGGCCGTTCGCTTACCGGGAGAGCGGGCGGCGGGTCCCGGTCACTCGTCGAGGGCAGCGCTCGCCGGCCGCGGATCAAGCCGCTTGGCCACATCGCCGGCAATACCGCGCTTCTCGACAACCCAGTAGCGCTCGTGACGCTCGACAACGTCCTCGACGTCCAGGAAGACGTGCGCTTCGCCCGGCTTGACGAAGAAGCGCGTTCCTTCGCCTTCGCGCACCGCCTCGTACTCCTCGTGCGTAAGTGTGAGCGTCTCCGAGCACTCCGCATTGGCGCACTCGCAGATCCATTCCCCGAGCGGGTAGAGCGCGTCGAAGGCCTCGTTTAGCTCCTTGACCCGTTCGTTCACTTCGCGGTAGAGCGCCTGGTTACGCGCAACGCGTGCAGCGTTCGCCTCTGCCTCGCCCATTCCAACCCTCCCTTCCGTCTAGCGGTGGGCCGGGGAAGGAGCCTCGTCAACACGCTGCCGTCAGGCGAGCAGGACAGGGGGTAGGGCGCCAAGAAGGTTCGCGCCCCGGCGATATTCCAGAGTAGCCATGGTTTGTCCCGGTCGCTGGCTGCCCGCCACCTTGCACGAGGGCCAAGCGGGGTGAGACACGGACACCCCGACTGGCCCCGCGGCACGCACGTCGTCCATAAACTTTCCGACTAGCCCGGTGCTGCGGAGGCGAGGGAACCCCAAGTCCCGGCAT
>DASYPH010000244.1:0-5474 GCA_036006925.1 Gaiellaceae bacterium | reverse complement strand
GCCTTGCCGGCCAGCGCGCGCAGGATCCGGAACGCGCCGGAGCGGGTCAGCGGGCCACCCCTGGCGTTCAGGAACAGCTCCTGCCGGTGCCGCCGGTCGAGGTACGGCCGCCCGCGTGAGAGGTAGCGGCGCAAGGCGGTGACGGCGGCCCGACCGATCGGCACGACGCGCTCCTTGCCACCCTTGCCGATCACACGCACGAGCCGGTCTTCGAGGTCGACGCCCGCCTTGTCGAGCCCGACGGCCTCCGAGACGCGCAGGCCTGCGCCGTAGAGCAGCTCCACGAGCGCCTGGTCGCGAAGCGCCCGCGGCTGGGTCCCCGCCGCGGCGTCGATCAGCCGCTCTGCCTCGCCGGCCGAGAGCGTCTTGGGCAGCGGTTTGGCCCGCCGCGGCAACTTGACGCCGGCGGCCGGGTTGTCGTCGCGCGCGCCGAGCAGTTGCTGGTGGCGGTAGAAACTGCGCGCGGCCGCGGTCCGTCGCGCGATCGTCGAACCGGCGAGCCCGTCGGCGCGGAGCTGGGCGGTGTAGCGCTCCAGCTCCTCGAGCGTCGCCTCCGCGGGCGGCTTGCCGAGGTAGGCGCTGAGCGCCGCGAGGTCGCGCCGGTAGGCGTCGACGGTGCGAGGCGATCGCCGCGCGGCGAGCAGAGCGAGAAAGCCGTCGATGTCGGGATCGCGCTCCACCGACCGAGATTCGCCGCCGCCAAGCCCGAACCTGTTCGAGCAGGGTGTACCTGTGGACAAGGATTGGCTAAGAATTCACCCGGGCGTTGCACTTTCACAGCGGTGGCTGCCACCTGCCGTGCCCCCGGCGGCCAGTGTCCCTAGGAGCGGGGATGGGCGCGGTCGTAGACGCGGCGGAGGCGTTTGGCGTCGACGTGGCTGTACATCTGCGTCGTCGACAGGGAGCTGTGGCCGAGCAGCTCCTGGATCGTGCGCAGGTCGGCGCCGCCCTCCAGGAGATGCGTTGCGAACGCATGACGCAGTCGGTGCGGGTGCGGGAGGAGCCGCCTGATCGTGGACGTGTCGAGACGCCGGCCGCGCACCGAGAGGAAGAGCGCGTTCTCGGCGCCGTGTGCGAGGCTCGGTCGTGCATCTCGCAGGTAGCGCGCGACCAGCAGCGCGGCCTCTTCTCCGAGCGGCACGACGCGGTCCTTTGCGCCCTTGCCGAGCCGCACGTGCACGAGCTCCTGCTCGAAGTCGACGTCGCAGAGGTCGAGCCCCACTGCCTCAGCGCTCCGCAGGCCGGCCGAGTAGACGAGCTCGATGAGCGCGCGGTTGCGCAGGCCGAGCGGCTCGTCGTCGGCGAAGCCGGCGACGACCGTCTCGACCACGACGAGCTTCGGAGCGTCAGGCAGCCGCCGCGGCCGCTTCGGCGCGAGTACCGCGTCGGGCACCCGCTCGGGGCCGAATGAGTAGCGAAGCAGCGACCGGACGGCGACGAGCTTGCGCGAGATGCTCGACGGAGAGAGCTTGCCGCGCGGTCTGGCCCTCCCGAGCTCCGACACCCAGTCCGCCAGCACCCTGACGTCGACGTCCTCGAGCGGGCTGTCCGGCCCGAACCAGGCCGCGAACTCGCGGAGGTCGCCGGCGTACGCGCGGCGCGTCGCCGGTGAGATCCCGGCGTGGGCGAGATAGCGCTCGCAGGCGGCTTCGACGGTCATCCACCGGTCGTTTTCGGCGCCACGGGTAGGATCGCCTGCCGATGGCTGATCGCTGGACGCGTCTTGCCGAGCTGGCGGTACACGGGGCCAATGTGCAACCGGACCAGATCCTGATGGTCTCTGCCGAGCTCGGCCAGGAGGAACTCGCGCGCGCCGTTGCGGCTGCCGGGTACGCCCGCGGCGCCAAATTCGTCGATGTCGTCTACTTCGACCCGCATCTGAAGCACGCCCGTGTGCAGTACGCCGATCCGGCGACGCTCGACTACGTGCCGGACTGGTACGGCGAGCGGCTGCTCACGTTGGCCGACGGTCACGGCGCGCGCATCGCGCTGTCGGGCCCGATCGAGCCGAACCTGATGGACGATCTCGACGCGACCCTCGTCGGCCGCGACCGGCTGCCATGGTTGAAGGAGACGAGCAAGGTGATCGCCGACCGCTCGACGAACTGGTCGATCGTCCCGTGCCCCAACCCGACGTGGGCCGCATTGGTCCATCCCGACCGTCCCGCCGACGAGGCGAGCGAGAAGCTCTGGGCCGAGCTCGAGCATGTGCTGAGGCTCGACGAGGCCGACCCCGTCGCAGCGTGGGAGGAGCGGATGGCCGTGCTGAACACGTCGGCCGCACGACTGGCCGACCGGCACTTCGACGCGATCGAGTTCCACGGGCCGGGGACGGAGCTGACGGTGGGCCTGCTGCCGACGCACACGTGGTGGGCTGCGGACTTCTCGACCGCGGACGGCTTGCGGCACTTCCCGAACCTGCCGACGGAAGAGGTGTTCACGACACCGGATCCCGAGCGCACGTCGGGCCACGTCAGCTCGACGAAGCCGCTCGTCCTTCGCGACGGGACGATCATCCGCGGCCTGCGCGTCACGTTCGAAAATGGTGTAGCTGTCAAGATCGAGGCGGACGAGAATGGCGCCGCGCTCGAGTCGCAGCTCGCGATCGACGACGGTGCCCTCAAGCTCGGCGAGTTGGCGCTCGTCGATCGGCAAGGCCGTATCGGGCCGCTCGACACCGTCTTCTACGACACGCTTCTGGACGAGAACGCCGCCAGCCACATCGCGCTCGGCAGCGGCTTCCCGTTCCTGGTCGAGGGAGATGACGTCGCTCGGGTCAACTCGAGCGGCACGCACGTCGACTTCATGATCGGCTCGCCGGAGGTGGAGGTCGACGGCGTGACGACGGGTGGCGAGCGGGTGCCGGTGTTGCGCGGGGGCGACTGGCAGGTCTGAATGCAGAGTCTCTTGGGAAGGAGCCGCTCCGGATGACCATGACCGAACTGCCGGGCCAGGTGGACCTCTCCGAGCACGGGATCGAGCCGACGGGCCGCGTCTATCGAAACCCCACGACGTCGCTGCTCTACACGCACGCGCTCGCGCGGGGAGACGGACGGTTGGCCGAAGGTGGGCCACTGGCCGTCGACACCGGCCGCTTCACCGGCCGCTCTCCCAAGGACAAGTTCCTGGTCGACGACGACGGCTCGCGCGACCGGATCTGGTGGGGCGAGGTCAACCAGCCGCTCAGCGAAGAGCACTTCGGCGGTCTGCGCGAGAAGGTGACGGCCAGGCTCGAGACAGCCGCGGCGCTCTACGTCGTCGATGCGTGGGCCGGGGCTGACGCGGCGCACAGGATCGGCGTGCGGGTCGTCACAGCGCACCCGTATCACGCGCTCTTCGCGAAGACGATGTTCATCGAGCTCGCCCCGGACGAAGCAGCGGCGTTCGAGCCGACCGCGCTCGTGCTGCACACGCCCGATCTCGAAGCGGTGCCGGAAGAAGACGGAACCCGCACGGGCACGTTCGTCGTCCTCCACCCGGGGCGCACTGAGCTGCTCGTCGGCGGCACGTTCTACGCCGGCGAGATCAAGAAGTCGATCTTCACGGTGATGAACGACCGGCTTCCGCTCGAGGGTGTGTTCCCGATGCACTGTTCGGCCAACGTCGCCGCGGACGGCCGGGTGGCGATCTTCTTCGGTCTCTCGGGTACCGGCAAGACGACGCTCTCCGCCGATCCGGAGCGCGCCCTGATCGGCGACGACGAACATGGCTGGGGCGACGTCGGCGTCTTCAACATCGAGGGCGGCTGCTACGCGAAGGTCATCCGCCTCTCGGCGCAGGCCGAGCCCGAGATCTTCGCGACGACCCACACCTACGGGACGATTCTCGAGAACGTCGTCCTCGACGAGAACGGCGTGCTGGACCTCGACGACGACTCGAAGACCGAGAACACCCGCGCCGCGTACAAGCTCGAACAGATCGCCAATGCGTTGCCCGCGAAGCAGGCGGGGCATCCGTCGACGGTCATCTTCCTGACCGCGGATGCCTTCGGGATCCTGCCGCCGATCGCCCGCCTCAGCCGCGAGCAGGCGCTCTACTACTTCCTCTCCGGCTTCACCGCGAAGCTCGCCGGTACGGAGATCGGCGTCACCGAGCCGCAGCCGACGTTCTCGACCTGCTTCGGCCAGCCGTTCCTGCCGCAGCCGCCGAGCGTCTACGCGAACCTGCTCGGCTCGAAGCTCGACCGGCACGGCGCAACCGTTTGGCTGGTCAATACCGGGTGGACCGGCGGCCCATTCGGCGAAGGGAGCCGGATGCCGATCAAGGCCACCCGCACGATGCTGCGCGCGGCGCTGTCAGGGGAGTTGGACGACGCCGAGCTGCGCACGGATCCCAACTTCGGCTTCGGCGTCCCGGTCTCGGTCGCCGGCGTCGACTCGCAGCTCCTCGATCCGCGTTCGACGTGGCGGGATTCCGAGCTGTACGACCGGAAGGCGCGTGAGCTGGCAGCGATGTTCGCCGAGAACTTCGCGTCCCGGTTCGGCGACGTCGACGAAGCGATTCGCGCGGCCGGCCCGAAGCCCTGATGGGCGCAGCTCCCTGGCGCGTCGCGATCATCACCGTGCTGCCGGTCGTCGCGCAGACGTACAGCGAGACGATTCGACGGTACGGGCACGAGCCGGTCGCAGTGATCACGCCGCGCCGTCGCGCGCTCACCGCGCCGCCGATGCCGTTCGCGGCGGCGCACGTGGCCGACGACCCGCCCGAGCTCGACATCCTCTTCGCGGCCACCAGGCACTCACTGACCCGGCTGCTGCAGGCCCACGAGCCCGATCTCGCCATCTGCACTGGGTTCCCGTGGTTGATCTCGCAGGAGACGATCGACGTGCCCCGCCTCGGGATCGTCAACGGCCATCCCTCGCTGCTGCCGCGTTACCGCGGGCCGTTTCCCATCGCGTGGGCGATCCGGAACGGCGAAACCGAGATCGGCATGAGCTTCCATCTGATGGACGCTGCGTTCGACACCGGCAACGTGCTCGCGCAGAAGGCGGTTCCGCTCCATGACGACGACACCGTCGAGACGCTGTACGACCGCTTCCCGGCGGTCGTCGACGAACTGCTGCCGATCGTCTTCGACCGGCTCGCTGCCGGCGACCTCGGTGATCCCCAGGAAGGCGGCGAGTACCAGAGCATGTTCGAGGAGGACTACTGGACGATCGATACGTCCCAGACGGCTGCTGACGTGCATCGGCAGGTGCGCGCCTGGAGCTTCATCCCGCCCATCTCGCCGGACCTCGGGCCGATCCTCGACCTCGGCGGCGAGCGTGTGCGCGTCACTCGCACGAGCCGCACGGAGGTCGCGGACGCGAGCCGCCTCGCGTGCGCCGACGGGCCGCTCTGGATCGTCGAGTCGGAGCCCGTCCACGTCGGCGCTCCCGACCCCTCGTTCCGCTAGCGTCCTTCACCGTGGAAGCGAGTCACGACGTGCTGGTCGTCGGTGCCGGCTGCGCAGGCATGCGCGCCGCGATCGAGGC
>DASYPH010000243.1:0-2875 GCA_036006925.1 Gaiellaceae bacterium | reverse complement strand
GGACGCCGGTATCTACGTGATGGACAAGCGCGGCAGAGGCGTTCATGAGGTGAGCTACCAGGTGACGAGGACCTGGTACGGGGCTCTACCCGGACGACCGTCCTGGCGGCCGACTCACTAGCTCGGTCGCAAGGTCACCGCAGCTCGCGAGCTGCTCAAATGCGAAGGAGCGCGAAAATGAAGCGGAGCCCACTCAATCTGCTGGCCGCGGTTGCGATCGTCACCGCCGCCGCGTTCACCGCCAACTTTGCGAGAGCGTCGCAGGCGACGCCTCCGGGCCGAAACGGGCGCATCGTCTTCGAACGCCTACGTAACACTCCGACGCGCTGGGGCGAGTTGTTCGTGATGAACGCGGACGGCAGCGCTGTGCAGAAACTGACCCATCCGGCAAAGGGAACGGAGGACATCACGGCCGACTGGTCACCGGACGGATCCCGGATCGTCTTCGCCAGTGCACCGGGGCGAGGCGCCCATTCGATCTGGGTTGTTCGCGCCGATGGAACCGGCCTCCGGCGACTCACCCCTTACTGCCGGCCCGGCCGCGGCATCCCGAAGTGTCGAGCGGACGATGGCTGGCCGGCCTGGTCCCCCGACGGCAAGCACATCGCCTTCCAGCGATTGGCCGGGCGGCTCCGCCCGAAAGGCGCGACCGTCGACACGGCAAAGCGGATCTACAGGGACGAGCTCGTAGTGACCGACGCCCGCGGCAGGCATCTGCGTGTGCTCGTCTGGTTCGGCCCCTGGCGGGGCGACCCGCAGATCCCGGCCTGGTCTCCCGACGGTAAGCGCCTCGTCTTCCTGGAAAAGAGCGACAACGGCCGTCACTGCGTCTGCCGTGCGCTCTACATCGTCAATGCGAATGGCAGCGGGCTCCGTCGCCTGACGCCCCCCTCGATCGCACCCGGCGACAAGCTCGATTGGTCCCCGGACGGGACCACGATCCTCTTCCGAACGCACCCCGGCGAGGACCTCGACGGTGTAAGCGGCGTTGGCGCGAACCTGTACACGATCCATCCGGACGGCTCCGGACTTCGCCAGCTAACGCACTTTTCCACGCCCGTGCGCGTTCTCCCAGGCTCGTACTCACCCGACGGCAAGTTCATCGTCTTCGAGACGAGTTCCGGGGCGGTCGGCGGAGTCGCACCCGACGTCTTCGTCATGAATGTAGACGGCACCGGACTGCACCAGATCACACACACGCCCAACTTCGAGACGCAGGCTGACTGGGGACCGAACCAGGGGTGACGAAAACGTCAACACGTCGGGAGGAGATGGAAGAGCCCGCCTGCCTGAGGCAATCAACGACGAAGACCGCCCGTGTCGTTCCGAGACAGCCTCAGGGTTATTCCTGAACACCGGCCCACGCTAGGGCAAGCGGTGGGACGGGCATTCCCCTGGGACGCCGAGGCCAAAACGCGCTGGGGCCCGCGACGATCCGGTGGGACAATGGCGGAAATGAGACCCACGGCCGCCCCGGCGTATCTCGCCGCTGCCGTGTTGCTCGTCGGCGCGGCTGCCTGCTCACAGGCGAACGGGCTCGACAAGAGCGGCGGCTCGCCGCCGGTCAGGCTGACCTTCGCCAACAGCGACGCCGACCTCGGAGCGCTCCCGGCCGTCCAGTACTTCCTCGACCGGGTCAAGCAGCTCTCCGGCGGGCAGCTCCAGATCGATGTCCGCTCGTCGTGGGGCGGCGGCGCGCCGGGGTACGAGCCGGGCGTCCTCCGAGACGTGCGCGGCGGCAAGGCGGATCTCGCCTGGCTCGGCACGCGTGTCTTCGACACGGCCGGCGTCCACAGCTTCCAGGCCCTGAGCGCGCCGCTGCTCGTCGACAGCTACGCACTCGAGAAGGCCGTTCTACAGGGCCCGCTGCCCGCACGGATGCTGGTCGGCCTGCAGCCGATCGGACTGGTCGGGCTCACTGTGTTGGGCGACAAGCTCCGCAAGCCGTTCGGGACGAAGCATTACCTCCTCGAGCCGGCCGACTACGCGGGCCTCGCCTTCCGCACCTACGACTCCGACGTGCAGGAGCAGGCAGTGCGCGCCCTCGGGGCCCACCCTTCGGACATCGGCTGGGCAGGTCTCTACGACGCCCTCAAGTCGGGCACGCTCCAGGGGACGGAGACCGACCTCCGCAGCTACACGGGCGGCGGTGACGCCGCCGTCGCCCCGTACGCAACCGTCAACGTCAACCTCTGGCCGCGCACCACCGCCCTCGTGGCGAACGCCTCGGCCTTCGCGCGACTGACCAGGCAGCAGCAAGGCTGGCTGAAGCGCGCTGCCGCCGAGGCGTCCACGGACTCGCTCGCCTTGCTCGGCGGGGATGAACCCCTGCTCGCACAGAGCTGCTCGCAGGGGGCTCGTCCAACCTTCGCTTCGCGACACGACATCGCTCTGCTCGAAAAGACGTTCAAGCCCGTTTACACAAGGATCGAACGCGACCCGCGGACACGGTCACTCATAGCCTCGATCGAGGCGGTCAAGCAGTCCGTCAAGCCGAAGAGGCTCACCGTGCCGGCCACCTGCCGGGCTAAGACCGCGGTAACGCAGTCAGCCGCGACCTCACAGCGATTCCCTCACGGCGTCTACCGCTTCTCGATGAACCGGGCCGACATCCTGCGCGCCCTGCCGACGGCGAGCGAGCGCGATATGAGGAATGTCCTCGGCGTCTTCACGTGGACGTTCGAGGATGGAACGGTGACGATGTACCAGCGCGCGGACTATCCGCCCGACGCCAGCTGGAAGGGCCGATACACGGTTGTCGGAAACCTCTTCACCGTCCGCTGGTCGCAGTGCGAAAACTGCCCGCTCGTCGAGAAAGTCCGGTGGACGTTCGACGGCCGGGCGCTTCATATGCACACGGCCTCCCCTCGGCCCG
>DASYPH010000242.1:0-1917 GCA_036006925.1 Gaiellaceae bacterium | reverse complement strand
GTCTCCTTCATGCCATCTAAGTGCACGTTGATCATCAGCCGGCGGTCGGGAGGGATGACGCCGTACACCTTCGTGTCGAGAAGGAGGCCGTTGGTGCAGAGATAGATGTGGCGCTTCCTGCGGATCAACTCCGAGACCAGCTCCGGCAGCTCCGGGTAGATCGTCGGCTCGCCGCCGCAGATCGAGACGATCGGAGCCTTCGACGTCTCGACCGCGTCGATGCACTTCTCGAGCGGCAGCCGGTCCTGGAGCTTGCCGGTATGGCGCTCGATCGCGCAGCCGATGCAGGCGAGGTTGCACGTGTAGAGCGGCTCGAGCATGAGCACGAACGGGTAGCGCTTGTTGCCCTGCAGCGCGTTGACGACCTGGTGCTTGATGGTGCCCGTGGTGATGTGAAGCGGAAACCTCATCCGGGTACTCCTCCAGCGCGGCGATTCGTTTCGGCTCGGATCTCCCGCTCGCGGGCGGCCGGGACCTGCCCGGGAGCCGCGACGCTTCGGACCTCCCGCTCATACAAAGACAGAGTCCAGAGCGGGAAATACGTCGCGTAGAGATGGTAGCGCAGATAGAAGACGCGGGGAAACCCCGTTCCGGTCCAGTGCTCGTCCTTCCACGACCCGTCGTACCGCTGGTTTCTCAGCAGGTAGTCGAGGCCGCGGCGCACGCAAGGCGAGTTTCCGTCTCCCAGAGCAAAGAGACCGAGCAATGCCCATGCCGTCTGGGAGGGGGTGCTCGGCCCGATCCCCTTGCGTGACGGGTCGTCGTAGGAGCGGGGGAGCTCGCCCCAGCCTCCGTCTTCGTTCTGGTGGCGGCGCAGCCACGTCCCGGCGCGCTGGAAGCGCTCCTCGGAGAGGTCGTAACCGGCGCGGGCGAGCCCCCGCAGCGCCAGGAACGTGCCGTAGAGGTAGTTGCAGCCCCAGCGCCCGTACCAGGTGCCGTCGGATTCCTGCCGCCCCGCCAGCCACTGCGCCGCGCGGCGGACCGAGGCCGATTCGCTTCCGATCCCGAGCCGCTCGAACGCCTCGAGGGTGCGCCCCGTGATGTCGTCGCAGCTGGGATCGATCATCGCGTTGTGGTCGGCGAACGGGATGAACGTCAGGACCTCGTTGTCGCAGTCGCGGTCGAAGGCCGGCCAGCCGCCGTCGCCGTTCTGCATCGCGATCTGCCAGGCGACCCCGCGATCGATCGCCCCGCGGCGCCGCCGCTCCTCCTTCTCGTCGGGGAAGCGCACCATGGCCAGGGCAGTGAGGACCTCGGCGGTGTCGTCGGCATCCGGATAGAACTCGTTCTCGTACTCGAAGTACCAGCCGCCGGGAGCCGTCCCGGGCATCCGCCGCTGCCAGTCGCCCGGGGTCCGCACCTCGCGGTCGAGCAGCCACGCCGCCCCCCGCAAGAGGTTCGGGTTGTCGGCGGGCACTCCCGCGTCCGCCAGCGTCGCGACCGCCAGCGCCGTGTCCCAGACCGCGGAGAAGCAGGGCTGGAGCCGGAGCGTCTCCTCTTCTTCGATCTCCAGCGCGAGCAGCTCTTCGATCTGGCCGGCGACGAGGGGATGGTCCGCGGCATACCCGCGGCAGCGCAGGGCCAGGATCGTGTTGATGATCGGGGGGAAGATCGCGCCCAGCCCGTCGCTTCGCTCCAGCCGTTCGAGAACCCACGCCTCGGCATGGGCGAGCGCCCGGTGCCGCAGCGGCAACCAGCCGCGCTTCTCCAGAACGTGGAGCACTCGATCGACCACGTCGAAGAACGACGCCCAGCCACGCTCGCGGACGCTCTTCGGGCGGCGCGTCCGGACGGGGGCGCCCGCCGGGGTCGCGAGCTCGGAGATGGCGGCCGATTCCGGCACGGGGCAGGTCGGCCGGCACGCCGAGATGATCGAAAGCGGCACGACGATCGCCCGCGACCAGGAGGACATCCTGT
>DASYPH010000241.1:0-8289 GCA_036006925.1 Gaiellaceae bacterium | reverse complement strand
GGCGCGGCGAGCCCTGACTCGTGCGTTAGAAGACGCGGCCCCGGCCGAGAAACCCGAGCAGAGCCAACACGAGAATCACAATGATCACGATCCACAAAATGCCCATTCGATCTCCTTTCGTCGATGCAAAGCGGGTGCGGGTCAGACGCGGGTGGTGCGGTCTTCGATCACGGTCGTTCTCGGGGCGGCGGCCGTATTGCCGAAACCACCCCAGGTCGACCAGAACACCAGCGAGAGCACGAAGCCGATGGCGCCGACAACCATGAGGATGACGCCGACCGTATGAATGTTGAGCCCGGAGACGGTCGCATCGACGGCCCAGGTGAGGATCGCGCCCGCCGCCACCAGAACGAGACTTACACCAATACCCATGAGTGTTTCCTCCACTGTGTGTTTGGCCCTCAGATGTGCGAGGGCAGCCGAACATTCCAGCTGCGCGCCTTTTTCAAACATTGCGCAAAGTCGTGACCGCAATCGGGTTCCGGTCCGGATGCGAGCTACCCTCGGAGGATGGAATCGCACAGGCCCTCGCCGCACCCCGTTCGGCACCGCTCCGGCGACGGCGCGACGTTCGAGGAGTGCGAGCACATCGTCCGCGACGACGATCCGAACACCGGGCTTTGTGGCGTCGACCAGACGGGCGTCCCCTGGAACCAAGGCTTCCGCGTCTGTCAGGCCTGCGCTGCGGTGGCAGAAGGCCGCATGAACTGAGTGTCGACCGCGGCACTGGTCATCGCATCGATCGGCGCTGTGGTCAGCGTGGTCGTCGTCCTCGCGATGTTCGTCTGGGCGGCTCGCAAGGACGGCGAGTACGACCGCTCGGTGCAGAGGCGGCTCGGCATCCGGCGCCGCACCCGCCTGTGAGCTCGCTGCCCGAGTCACTCGAACGAGGCACACCGCACGGCGACCTCGGTCCCACAGAATGGCTAGCGCCGACGCAGGTTCGACCCGTCACAGTCAGGTGATGACCAAGCAGCACGAACGCGGCGAGCGAGACGTTGGCGGGTAGCAACGTGGCGGTGGAGTCGCTCGTCTCGCTCGAGTATCCGAACGGGCGAACTCACCATGCGACGATCGTCGGTGAAGCCGTCCTGCAACCCGGTCAGGAGTTCGACCTGCACGGTCGACGCTGGCGTGCCGTCGAGCTGGGGAGAACCCGACGCTCTTCCGGAGTACCGCCCCGGATCCGCTGCAAGCAGGTGGAGCGCCAGACCGGCCCGACGGCGAACGGTTCTTGAGGCTCGTCGCGTCGTGCTGCGGCACCTGGAAAGTTCGCCGCGCACGCGCTAACGTCGGCGGAAGCGATGGACGTTGAAGTCATCTCTGCGGCAATCGCCAGGCGATGAGCGAACTGCCTCCCGAAACGCCCTACCTTCGGCTAGCGAACGCTGACCCGACGGACCAGAGCCCCCGGCTCGCGCTCATCCAGACTGGGCCCATGAACATCACGCCCTCGCAGATTCGCAAGGTCGATCTGCCGCGGAGCTTCCGCGGCTTCGACGAGAACGCGACCAAGAAACTGCTCGGAGAGGCCGCCCAGGCGCTCGAGCAGGCGCTCACCGACCGCGAGGTGGCGGACCGGCAGCTCGAGGAGGCCAGGTCGGCGGCTGCGGCGACGCCCCCGGCTTCCCCCGCCCCGACGCCGGCGAGTGAGGCCGAAGCACTCGGCACGGCCTTGTTGACCGCCCAGAGGCTCGGGGAACGGCTGCTGGACGAAGCGCGCGAGGAGGCCGCCCGGATCACGAGCGAGGCCGAGGACAAGGCTCGCGAGATCCTGGGACGCGCCGAGCTGGAGGCGCGCAACAAGGTCGGCGAGCTCGCCGGCCATGTCGAAGCGCTTCGCCGGTCGGAGAAAGAGCTTGCGGCCGCACTCGACGCCCGCCGGCAGTTCGTCGTGCGGTATGTGCGCCAGGTCGGCGAGCAGCTCTCGGAGCTCGCCCGGGCTGCTGGATCGCCCGCTGTCGGTGCCGGGAGCCCGCCAGCGGAGCTCGATCGCACGCTGCACACGAGGGCAGAGCTGACCGTTCCTCCGCCCGACTCGGCGTAACGCACAGGTCGTCGAACGCACCAGGGGGAGGGGCGCCTACGTCGCCCCTCCCCCTCCTTGTCTCAGTGCCCTTGCCGTCAGTGCGACGTGGCGAGGCTTGTGCGGTGGCGGCCGACGTACGCGACGGCGGCTGCGACGACCGCGGCGGCGGCGATGAACGTCACGCCGATCCCGATGACGCTCCAGTGAAGACCGCTCGAGCTGCTGGCGACGTTCGCGGAATCCACCGAGCCGTAGCCCTGGTTGAACGGATCCCTCGCGTTCCGCATCGCCGAGGCGCCGGAGACGATTGCCAGAGAGGCGGTCGTTGCGATGGCCGTGGTCAGCCAGATCCTGATTGCCAGACGATGGTTCTTCATCTCCGTGCCTCCTGTGCTCGAGGTGCTTCTTGTCGTGGTCATGTGCACAGGACGGCAGCCACAGGCGGGGTCTTGCGCGAGTGTGCGCGCTTGACACAACCAGTGTCGCGCCCGTCACACTGGACGGCGAATGATGGAAATCGACCTCTTCCGTGACCTGCCGGAGCCGGAGCTGCGGCGCCTCGTCGCGATCGGCAAACGGCGCCGCTTTGCGCGCGGCGAGGTGGTCTTCCACGGCGGCGACCCGGCCGACACGTTGCACCTGATCGTTCAAGGCCGCTTCGTCGCCCGCGTCGCGACCAGCGTCGGCGACACCGTCACCGTCTCTGTGCACGGGCCTGGTGAGGCGTTCGGCGAGCTCGCGCTGCTCGAGCTCGAGCAGCTGCGTGCCGCGACGGTCTCCGCCGTCGAGGCGGGCGAGACCTACTCGGTGCACCGGGACGACTTCACACGTCTCCGCACCGACTACCCCACCGTCAACGAGGTGCTAGTCCGCCTACTCGCGGCCCGCGTGCGGCGGATGAGCGACCTCTATGTCGAGGCGCTCTTCACCGGCGCGGAGACGCGCGTCCTACGACGGCTACACGAGCTCGCCGCGCTCTACGGACGCGGCGCCGCAGGCACCGTCGTTCCTCTGTCGCAACAGGAGATCGCCGGCCTCGCCGCGACCTCCCGCGCAACGGTCAACCGCGTGCTGCGCGCCGAGGCGGGCCGCGGCACGGTCAGCCTGAACCGCGGCCAGACGACGATCGTCGATCCGGCCGCCCTTGCGCGCCGCGCCGGGCTGTCCTAGGAGGGTCGCCAGACCCTCCTAGCTAGCTGTCCGGCGATCAACTCGTCGAGCTGGTCCGGTGGGAGCAGGTCGATCACCTCATCCGCCTCGAGATCGAGAACGATCGCGGCCTTCTCGTCGTCGCTCGGGTACTCGAGCACGACGCGCGCGAACTTCCCGTTCCGCTCGAACATGACGAACGTGGCACTGCCACCACGGTCTGCGACGAGCGACTCGATGCACTCCTTGGCGCGTACCCGCGTCGGGTCCTTCCCAATGCAGTCGCGCAGCTTACGACTCGTGTGGGTGGAGATCCGGACCCACGAAAACGGCATAGCTCACCTCACTCCGCTCGACCGCCACGAATCTTCGGCCACCCAGGGTGAGAACGCAAGCTAGGCCGGAGGTGGCGCGGGTTCGGGTTCGGGTTCGGGTTCGGGCTCGCGCTCGTCGACCGCTACCGGCTGGACCACCGTCTCCTCGTCGGCAGGCTCGACGCGCTCGGGCGGAACCACGGCAGTCGTCTCCGCAACCGGCGCGACAACCGGCGCCGTCCGACGACGCCGGAGCATCGCAGGCTCGAACGTCAAGCCGAACACGACTCCCAGGCCGAACGCGAGCACTGCCACGTGCTCGGCGAGATTTCGTACGGCATGGTCGATGTGCAGGTCGCCGCTCCACTCGACGACGTGGTCGCGAACCCAGTTCGCCTCCGGCTGCGCCGCCAGCATCACCCAGCCGGCTGAGACGAGTACCGGGAGAAAGGCGAGCAGGAAGCTCGACGTCGGATTCCCGTCGCGAGCGTGCAGCTGGGAGAAGCCGATCAACGCACCGGCGATCACCATCAGGCCCATCACCGCCCAGTAGCCGCTCGTGCTCCACCGGTCGAAGTGCGGCACGTACCAGACCAGGAAACCAGCCGCCGCGGCGGCGACAAGCGTCGACAAAGCTCGATTCCAGCGTCTCATCTCAGATCGTCCTTCCCGCTTGCCGCAGATTCAATCGGGTTGTGCGGTGCGCCCGCAGACGCACCGCACAACCGTCGGTCAGGCGGGCTTGATGTTCTGGTTGACGTGCAGGACGTTCTCCGGGTCGTAGACCGTCTTCGCGCGGGCGAGCCGGTCGTAGTTGTCCCCGTACGTCGCCTTCACGCGCTCCTGACCCTCGTCCATCATGAAGTTGACGTATGCGCCTCCGGCCGAGTACTCGTGGAGCGACTCCCAGTAGCCGACCGTCCAGTCGCGCAGCGCGGGCGCCGACGCGGGTTCGGTGTCGACCCCGATGATCACCTGTGCCCAGCGGGTATCCCGGTAGGCCCACGGAGTGGCATCGCCGGCGACGTCGTGCGCCGCACCGTCGATCGGGTAGATGTGCGAGCCCGACTTCCAGCTCGGCATCTTTTCGTTCCACTCCTCGTTCAGCGCGACCGACTCGTCGGGGATCTCGTTGACGAAGTCGGCCCGCCAGTACCACTGGTCGCCGGGGCCGTACAGCCCGTCGAACGCGCTGTTCAGCGCTGGCAGTGGCATCCGCTGCACTCCCTGCATCAGCGGCTCGGCGACGGCGAGCATCGGAGCCATCGCCTTCTCGGCCTCCTCGTCGGAGCCGACGATGCACCAGACGATCCCGCACACCTTGCGGAGATGGATCTCCTCGGGGAAAGGCGGTCCCGGTGGGACCGTGTGGAAGCAGAAGAACGCACCGACGTTGCGCGGCAACGTCGGCAGGTACTCCCGGTACGCCGCTAGCAGCTCGGCCGTCTTCTCGATCGGCCAGAAAGTCGGGCCGCCGACGATCTCGCTCACCGGGTGTGCCCGGAAGGTGAACTCGGTCACGACCCCGAAGTTGCCGCCTCCACCCCGAAGAGCCCAGTAGAGCTCGGGGTTCTCGTCGGCGCTCGCGGTCACCTTGCGTCCGTCCGGCAGCACGACCTCGGCAGCGATCAGGTTGTCGATCGTCAGGCCGTAGCCGCGCGTCAGATGGCCGATCCCGCCGCCGAGTGTCAGCCCGCCGACGCCGGTGGTCGAGATGACGCCGCACGGGACGGCAAGGCCGTGCTCGTGGGTCGCAGCGTCGACCTCGCCCCAGGTACAGCCACCGGCGACGCGCACCGTGCGCGACTCAGGATCCACCGACACCGTCTTCAGCAGCGAAAGGTCGATGACGACGCCGTCGTCCACGCTGCCCAGGCCGCCGCCGTTGTGGCCCCCGCCGCGAATCGCGACCGGGACGCCACGGTCGCGAGCAAACTCGATCACGCGCGCGACGTCGTCAGCGTCCCGGCAGCGGGCGATCAGCGCCGGGCGCTTGTCGATCATCGCGTTGAACAGCGCGCGGGCTTCGTCGTAACCGGCGTCCGCAGGCCCGATCAGCTCGCCGCCGAACGTCTCCGCAAGCTCCTGGCTGGCAGCCTCGCTGACAGTCATCGTGCTCATTGTTCCCCTCCTTGCATCGTCTCCACAGCACGACAAGGGTGACCCCATGACAGGTCGATCCCTCGTCTCCGACTAGACGAGGCTCGGCGCTCGCATCTTCCCACAGCCCGAAAGGGCGCGTCCGGGCCTGGCGCTAGAACATGCCTGTGACGCGAGGACGGGGTCGGCAAGTGCGCGATTGGTCGGTGCTCGCGCTCACCCTCGCCGCCTCGGCAGGCGCGCTCGGGCAGTTCCCGAGCGGCCACCCCGTCGTCCCGGCGCTGTCGTTCTCCCACATTCAGCGCGAAGCGGCGCCGACGACCGCAATCGCGTCGGACGCCCGGATCGGGCGAACGACCCGGCTCGGAGGCGCCACGACCGCGAATGTCGGCTCGACCTACAGGCTGACCGGGCGGACGGGAACGGTCGACGGCACGCGCGCGACCGGAACCGTCGTCCTTCGCGGGCGCTGGAGCGGAGGGCGATGGAACCGCCTGGCGACCACCTCGACCGACCCGCAGGGGCGGTTCGCGCTTACGATCCACGTCGGCCACCGGGGCTCGCTGCACCTGCGCCTCTCGACGCCTGACGGTTACGTCGCGACCGGCACGCTAAGCGTCGCCTAAGAACTTCCTCGGCCCGAGTGACATTGGTCTCGTTCTCTGCTTCGATGCCACCAGGTCTTCCACCGGGAAGAGGAGCGGATCGTCATGAAGAGAGCTCACGTAGCCATCGTCGCCGTTGCAAGTGTCGTCATCGCCGGGGCCGGCGGTGCACTTGCAGCGAGCAAGCTCGATTCGCCCACGACGCGCAGCCAGGCGATCATCACCGACGCCGCGGGCCAGTTGAACATCGATCCGACGAAGCTGACGAACGCGCTCCAGAAGGCGATCGACGACCAGATCGACGCTGCCGTCAAGGCCGGAAAGCTCACGCCCGAACAGGGCGCCGCATTGAAGAAGCGCGTCGACTCGGGCCAGGTGCCGCTCGTCGGCGGCCTCGGCCTCGGCGCACGCGGCTTCGGCCACGGGAAGTTCGGCGCGCACGGCTTCGGGTTCGGCTTCGGCCATGACGTCCTCGGGGCGGCGGCTGACAGCGTCGCGACCTATCTCGGGATCACACCGGCCGAGCTACGTACCGAGCTCGAGAGCGGCAAGACGCTCGCCCAGATCGCGACCGCGCACGACAAGACCGCCGACGGAGTCGTGACGATCCTGCTCGACCAGGCGAAGCAGAAGCTCGACAAAGCCGTGGCCGCCGGTTTCCTGACTGCGGCGAAGGAGCAGACTGCGCTCGCCCATCTGAAGACGCTCCTCACCGACGTCGTCAACGGGACGCTGCCGAAGCCGCCGGCGGAAGCCCCGTCGATGCGCCACCCGGGCTTCGGCTTCGCCCGGCCAGGCGGCTTCGGGATCGGGCCGCCGCCACCGGCCGTGCCGGCCGCGCCCGCGAGCCTCTAGACCGCGCCTCCAGCCCGCACCTCTAGCTCCAAGGGCCGGGACGCTTTACCTTTGCGGAATGGGTGACGAGACGCCCCCGATCACGGATCCCGACGACTGGTGGGCGAGCCCCGCCACGTCCACGCGCGCGCCGGTCGCCCCGCGCGAACCCGACGAGGACTGGCTGGCGACCGCGGCGGACGAGTCGTCGCCCGGAGCTCGCCTCGGCACAGCACTCGCCCCGCGCACGCGCCTGCTGATCGCCGCCGCGAGCGGCGTCCTCGTGCTGCTCGTGCTCGGGCTCGCGCTCGGAGGCGTGTTCAGCAGCAACACACCCGCGCCTGCGCCGCCGACGACAGCCGCCGGCACGACCACCGCCGGCACGACGACCGCCGCCAAGACACCGAAGACGCCGCAGACGGCTGCGGTCGTCGGGCCGTCCGTGACGGTCAACCCGGGAGCCTCCGGCACGGAGACCAAGCGGCTACAGCGCGCGCTCGTCAGCCTGGGCCACGATCCCGGCCCCGTCGACGGCAGCTACGGCCCGCTGACCGCAAAAGGGGTCGAACAGTTCCAGCGCGCTGCCGGTCTGGCGCCGGACGGCATCTTCGGCCCGAAGACGCTGACCGCCTTGACGCTGGCTCTGAAGCGCGGCTAGAACAGCTTCTGCAGCTTCATGGCGGCGCCCATGTCACCCTTGATCTTCAGCTTGCCGGTCATATAGGCGGTCGTCGGATTCTGCTCGCCCGCGGCGATCGCGGCAAACGTCTCACCGGAGGTCGAGATCGTGGTGTCGGCGTCGGCTTCGCCCTCCGTGACGTTGATCGCCCCGTCGGCGACGACGACGTGCCACTGGCCCTCGCCCTCGATGTCGAACTGATACGAGTTGTTCATCCCGGCGAGCTTCTCCGCGTCTGCGCGCGTCGAGAGGCTGTCGAAGAAGTCCTTGGCTGCCAACGGTCGCTCCTTTGCTCGGGGCCTGTGTGCGGGCCCGAACCGTAGCTACGGCGAGTCGGCGACGGGCAGGTAGCGCGCCAGCAGCAGCTTCGAGAGCTCGTTCTGGGCGTCCACCAGACGACGCCGGTTCTCCTCGAGGAGATCGTCGCCGGCGCGCGCCGCACGCAACTCCTGACGCTCGATCACGATGCGTCCGATCTCCTCGGTCAGCCCTTCGACCGTCGGCAACGGTCTCACGTCGAAGCGAGTTCGACGCGGTCGCGGAAGGTCCTCTGTAGCATCGCCTCCCGGTATGGACCGG
>DASYPH010000240.1:0-4885 GCA_036006925.1 Gaiellaceae bacterium | reverse complement strand
TCTCATCGCTGTCCTCCCTTGACGCAATGTTCGGCGCGGCGCAGATGCAGCAGCGCCCACGACATACTCACAGAGGTCGCGGCACGGTCGCGCCGGCGGCAAACGGAAAAGCCCCGTCTCCGGGGCTTTTCGAGTAGCGGGGGCAGGATTTGAACCTGCGACCTCCGGGTTATGAGCCCGGCGAGCTACCTGACTGCTCCACCCCGCGTCGCAGCCGCAAGAGTAGCACCGTTACCATCCCGAAATCTCCCTGCTGACCCTGATTTCGCTGCTCTTCCTGGTGTTCGCGATCGCCGCGTCGACGCTCGTGCTCGTGCTGCGCGCGCTCCGCCTGTTTCGGACCGCCAGGTCGTTCTCACGCGTGACACAACCGCTGCTCGCGGGGGTGATGGCCACGTCGGCCGAACTCGAGGCCAAGGCCGACGCGCTCCCCGGTGCCGTCGAACGGCTGACGGTCGCGGTCGAGCGCCTGCAGGTCTCGCTGGCCCGCCTTGCCGTGATCGGTGACGCGGCCGCCGAGGTCAAGCACTCGGTCGACGCGCTCCGCGGCGCCGTACCGCGCAAGTGACGCGCGTCGCCGCGGTCGACCTCGGCACGAACTCGACCCGCCTGCTCATCGCCGACGTCTCGGACGGTCACGTCGAGGAGGTCGTTCGGCGCAGCGTCGTCACACGACTCGGAGAAGGCGTCGACGCCCGGCGCCGCCTGCTGCCGGTGCCGGTCGCCCGGGTCCGCAACGTCCTCACCGACTTCCGCCGGGAGCTCGAGGCCCTCGGCGCCGAGCGAACGCTCGCCGTCGCGACGAGCGCGGTGCGCGACGCCGAGAACGGCGAGGCGTTCCTCGGTGAGGTCGAGTGGTCGTACGGCTTCAAGACGAAGCTGCTCTCGGGCGCGGATGAGGCACAGCTGACACGGCGAGGCATCGGCGCCCAGGCGAGCTCGACGTTGCTGCTCGACGTGGGCGGCGGGTCGACCGAGCTCTCGACGAATACCTTCGCGACCAGCCTCGATGTCGGCTCCGTCAGGCTGACCGAGCGCTACCTGCACGGCGACCCGCCGACCCGGCTCGAGTTGGCTCGCGCACGGGCGGCCGTGAATCAGCTTCTGCCGCCGCTCACCGTGAGCGACGCGATCGGCGTCGCGGGCACCGTCGGCCAGCTGGCCGTGCTCGCGAAGAGCGACCGGCTCTCACGAGCGACCGTCTCACAGCTCCTTGCCGGCCTGGCGAGCCTACCCCTCGAGGCCCGCCGCCGCCTCGAGGGTCTCGACCCGGAGCGCGCGCCGGTGATCGTGGCCGGAGCGATCGTCGTCGACGAGGTGCTCGGCCACTATGGGCTCGCCGAGCTCCGCTTCAGCGTCCGGGACCTGCTGGACGGCGCCGCCCTGGAGGCGGCGTCGCTGCCGCCGGTCGCCGAGGGCGAGGCCCCCGCCGGGGCGTACACGTGCTGCTGAGGGGCGCGACCGCTGCCACAGCCGTCGTGCTGCTCGCCGGTTGCGGCGGTTCGGGCAAGCAGGCGGCGCCGACTACCGGCTCGGAGCTACCTCCGGGGTGCAGCGTCGATCAGGTCGACGCGATCGTGACCGCGTTCCTGGCCGATCCCGACCTCGCGCCGGCACCGTTCTTCCAGCTCTACGCCGCCTCGGAGAGCGACCAGCGCGCGTTCCGCACGCGACGACGACGAGCGGCCCTGACGCACCTCCATGCTCGTCTCGCGATCGGCGAGCGCGATCGCCTGCTTGAACTACGCGTCTTCGGGCAGGACATCAACCACGTCCACATCACGTATCGACTGACCCGCTACGCCCCGGATTTCCGCAGCCGAGGCATCCACGGCAGGCTGGCCCGGGGAGTCGGGACCGTCGACTGCGCCCATGGCAGGGTCGCCGCCTGGGCGATGAAAGGGCCCTGAACTCAAGATACTTGCGTCCGCAATGTTCTCGTGCTACGATCCTTGTGCGATCAAGTATTCCCCACGGAGAGGACAGAGCAATGAGCACGATCGAACAGAGCAACCAGACCGAGCAGACGATCCCGACCGGGACCTGGCGGGCCGACACGGTCCACTCCCGCGTCGCATTCGAGGTCCCCTACGCCGTCGCCACGTTCACCGGCGAGGTATCGACGTTCGAAGCGTCACTCGAGGACGGCACGTTGCGCGGTGTCGCGCAGATCCGCAGCCTGCAGGTCAAGGAGGAGAACCTCGAGGCGCACCTCCTGTCGCCGGAGTTCTTCGACGCAGAGCGCCATCCCGAGGTGACGTTCGCCTCGCACGAGATTCGCCGCAACGGTGACGCGGTGTCGATCGACGGCGAGATCACGATCAAGGGCATCACCCGCCCCGCGACGTTGACCGGCAGCGCCACCGGGCCGGCCGTCGACCACTTCGGCGCCACCCGGCTGGGCCTGCAGTTGACGACGACCGTCGACCGCACCGCCTTCGACATCAACTGGAACATGCCGCTGCCGAACGGCGACCCGGCGCTGTCGAACGACGTCACGCTGAAGGCCGAGCTGACGCTGGTCGCCCAGGGCGAGCAGACCGAGGCGTAGACATGCAGATCCTCGCGATCAGCGGCTCCCTGCGAGCCGACTCGACGAACACGGCCCTCCTCCGCGCCCTGCGCGAGGAGGCGCCGGCGGGGATCGAGATCGTGCTCTACGACGGGCTGAAGGCGATTCCCGCCTACGACGGCGACGACGACGTCGTGCCGGGGCCCGCGCCGGTGGAAGCGCTCCGCGAGCTCGTACGCGAGGCGGATGCGGTCTTCTTCGCCACTCCCGAGTACAACTCGTCCGTCCCGGGCGCACTCAAGAACGCCCTCGACTGGGCGTCGCGGCCACTCGCGACGAACTCCTTCCGCAACAAGCCCGTTGCCGTGATCAGCGCGAGCGCGGGCGCGTTCGGCGGTGTGTGGGCCGCGGCCGAGCTCCGCAAGGTGCTCGGCACGATGGGCGCGCGCGTCACCGAGGCCGAACTCGCGATCGGGCATGCGCACGAGAAGTTCGACGCCGGCCGGCTCGTCGACGACGACGTCCGCCAGGGCCTCCGCGACGCGCTCCACACGCTCGTCGCGGAGGTTCCCGCGTTGCTGGCCGCCTAGAGGCTTGACGTGGATCGGCCGCACCTCCAATCCATGTCAAGCCTCTAGTTCTCGAGCTCGTCCGGCGGTTCGTCCTCCGCCAGGCGGCGCTGCACCACCGAGCGCGAGAGAACGCCGAGCAGCTTCGCTCCCTCCACGACGGGCACGCGCTCGTAATCCTGCTGCTCGAGGAATGCGAACGCCTCGTCGAGCGGCATCGCCGAGTCGATCGTCGCGTTCGGCTCCTCGGCGATCTCGCCGAGCGTCGTCTCCCCCGGCCTGCGCCCGGCGGCGACGACCTCGCGCACAAGCGTCTTGCGCGTGACGACGCCGACGAGCCTGCCGCCGTCGGTCACGAGCACGGCTCGCACCGCGTCGCGCGACAGCACCTCTCCGGCTTCGCTCGCGGTCGCGCTGACGTCGAGCGTGAAGGGCTCCGGCACCATCGCGTCGCGGGCAACCTGCGGCGTCGTCATGGGTAGATGCCACGCGCCTCGAGCGCGCCCGATACTTCGCGGATCGCGGCGACCAGCGCGGCATCGCGCAACGTGATCTCCCGTTCGCGCGCCACCTCCCATACGCGGTCGAACGCGTCGGACAGTTTGTCGGCGAGCCGCCGCCGGATCTCCTCGCGGTCCCAGAAGAGCCGCCCGAGATCCTGCACCCACTCGAAGTAGGAGACCGTGACGCCGCCGGCGTTCGTAAGGATGTCGGGCAGCACTGGGATGCCGCGGTCGGCGAGGATCCGGTCGCCCTCGATCGACGTCGGCCCGTTCGCTCCTTCGGCGACCAGCTTGCAACGGAGGTTCGCGGCGTTCGCGCTGGTCACCTGGTCCTCACGCGCGGCCAGCACCAGGATGTCGCACGGCAGTTCGAGCAACAGGTCGTTCGTGACCCGCTCGCAGTGTGACTCGTACCCCTCGAGCGAGCCGTGCTCCGCCACGAATGCGTGCAGGGCCGGTACGTCGAGCCCCGCTGCCGAGTGCACGCCGCCCGAGAGATCGGAGATCCCAATCACCTTCGCGCCGCGCTCGTGCAACTCGCTGGCCGCGATGCCGCCAACGTTGCCGAACCCTTGCACGATGCAGCGCTGCTCGGTGAGGTCCCACCCGAGGCGCGCGCACGCGCGCTCGATCACCATCACGACGCCGGCACCGGTCGCCTCGTGCCGGAACACGGAGCCGCCGATCGAGATCGGCTTGCCGGTGACGATCTCGGGCACCGCATAGCCCTTCAACATCGAATACGTGTCCATCATCCAGGCCATCGTCTGCTCGTTCGTCGCCATGTCGGGCGCCGGGATGTCGAGCTGAGGTCCGATGAACGGCGCCAGCTCGGCCGTGAAGCGGCGCGTGATGCGTGTCAACTCGTTGACCGACAGGTCGCGCGGGGTACAGCGCACGCCGCCTTTCGCGCCACCGTAGGGCAGCCGCAGCAGCGCGCACTTCCAGGTCATCCACATCGCGAGGGCCGCGCACTCGCCGAGGTCGACGGCGGCGTCGTAGCGCATGCCGCCCTTCGTCGGCCCGAGCACCGAGGAGTGCTGGACGCGGTAGGCCGGGAAGACGCCGAGCTTTCCGGAGTCGAGATGGACCGGGACGCTGACGACGAGCGCGCGCTCCGGGTAGCGCAGCCGCTCGGCCACGAAGTCCTCGACGTCGGCGTACGGCAGCCGAAGAAGCGCGCACTTCCAGGTCATCCACATCGCGAGCGCGGCGCACTCGCCGAGGTTGACGGCCGGGTCGTAGCGCACGCCTCCCTTCGTGGGCCCGAGTACCGAGGAGTGCTGGACGCGATACGCCGG
>DASYPH010000239.1:0-12280 GCA_036006925.1 Gaiellaceae bacterium | reverse complement strand
GATCGTGATCGGCTCGCGGGACGCCACACGTGCGCGCGAGACCGCCGCGGAGCTCGGCGGCGCCGTCACCGGCACTGCCAACGAGGACGCGGTGCGCGGTGCCGACCTCGTCGTGCTCGCGGTGAAGGCCGAGGGGGCAGTCGACACCGCCCGCGCGGTCGCTACCGCGCTCGGCGACACGCCGTTGCTGTCGGTGGCCACGGCGATCGAGTTCCAGCGGGGTGTCGGCGTGCTGCCGGATCCCGACGCGCGGAGCCTGGCGGAGCGCATCCAGGACGAGGTCGCCGGCCCCGTCGTCGCGGGTCTGCACTCCGTGGCCGCCGCCAACCTCGACGGGGACCCGCCCGACGAGGACGCGCTCGTCTGCGGCGACGACCCGCAGGCGAAGGCCCTCGCGCTCGAGCTCGCGGCCCGGATCGTCGCCGGCAGTGCGCTCGATGCGGGACCGCTCGCAGGTGCCCGCACGCTCGAGGGGCTGACAGCCGTGATCGTCAACCTGAACCGGCGGTACAAGGCGCACGCGGGCGTGCGCGTCACCGGCGTCTCGGCCGGCGCCGAATGATCGAGCTCATCCCGGTTCGCGGCCTGCCGGAGATCCGCCCGGGCGATGACCTCGCGGCGCTGATCTGCGAGCGCAGCGAGCTGCGCGCCAGTGATGTGGTCGTCGTCGCGCAGAAGGCCGTCTCGAAGAGCGAGGGTCGACTCGTCAGGCTGGACGAGCTCGAACCGTCCGACAAGGCGCGCGAGCTGGCGGGCGACGAGCGGGATCCCCGTGAGGTGGAGGCGATCCTGCGCGAGGCGGAGGAGATCGTGCGGGAGCGCGGGCCGCTGGTGATCGCCCGCACGCGGCACGGATTCATCTGCGCCTCAGCTGGGGTCGACCACTCGAACGCGCCGGAGCCGGGCATGCTCGTGCTCCTGCCGCTCGATCCGGATGCGAGCGCCGCCTCTCTCCGGGAAGGCCTGCGCGACCGTGCGGGGGTCGCCGTCGGGGTGATCATCACCGACTCGTTCGGCCGCCCGTTCCGCCAGGGCACGACCGACGTGGCGATCGGGGTCGCCGGCCTGCCTGCGATCCTCGATCTGCGGGGGACGCGCGACCGGATCGGCTACGAGCTGCGCGCCAGCCGCGTCGCGATCGCCGACGAGATCGCCGCCGCCGCCGATCTGGCGCGCGGCAAGGCCGAGGGAGTGCCGGTCGTGATCGTGCGTGGGCTGCGGCTCTCCGGGCCGCCTGGAACGGCTCAGGAGCTGGTGATCGAGCCCGAGCTCGACCTCTTTCGCTGAATGGCAGCATCACTCGCGGTGGTGGCTGGACGTCCGCCATCGCAGCCGGGATAACCGATCATGTTTGGACATTGCAAGAGTTGCTCGGCCTCCTAGAGCAGGCAGAACACGTCCCGACGGAGCGCGGTTCGTCCAAGCCCAGAGCCAAAGGGGCGATGTCAGAGTGACCCGCCGCCCGCGCTCGCTCTTAACACTTTCCTGATCTCTTCGGTCGCGAGGCCAGTCCAGGTCGCTACCGTTCCCTGGTCGCTGGCGGGTGAGAAGCCCAAAGCGCTCGCCGGCACACCCCCAGAAGCCACTGCGGACCTCGGGCCAAGGAGGACGACCAAAGCCATGCTTTCCCTGCCGCTGAGGCGACTCAGCCGGAGATCAACTGCGTTTGCCTGTGTCCTTGCGCTGCTCGTCGCGGCTGCGACCATGGCGCTCGTCAGCGCAGCCCGAGCGCAGCAGCAGCTCCGCCCGGCCGAGCCGGTCGGCCCCCTGCGCTCGCTCGCCGATCACTATCGCCGCGTCACCTGGGAGTTCCAGCGCGCCGCGCGGGCCAAGCGGACACCGACCTCCTTCTCCTACCGCCGGAGCTCCGACCGGGCGTACCTGCACTGGACGGTCGACTCGTGGCGGAAGCAGGCCGACAGCGCGCAGCGGCTCGCCCTCGTAGCGCTGCACAAGCGGCTCGCGCTCCGCTTGCCCGCCCCGCCCAGGCACCGGGTGTCGACCGCCACGCGGGTCGCCTACAGCAAGCGGCTGACCCTGAGCCTGCGGAAGATCTATCCCGGCCGCGTGACCCGGAGTTTCGCTTCGGCCCACGGTGCGACCAGCACCGGCACGCTCCGGCTCTGGCAGGAGCGGAGCGCGGCGGCGGCGCTGCTCGTCTCGGCCCACGCCGTGCGGCGCGCCCAGATCGACGCCTCCCTGAACGACGCCTTCCTGTGCATCCACCACTACGAAGGCTCCTGGACCGCCAACACCGGCAACGGGTACTACGGCGGTCTGCAGATGGACCGCGGGTTCATGCAGCGCTACGGCGCGGAGTTCATCGGGCGCTGGGGCACCGCCGACAACTGGCCGGCATGGGCGCAGCTCGAGGCCGCCGCCCGGGCGCACGACTCGGGACGCGGCTTCACGCCGTGGCCCAACACCGCGCGCGTCTGCGGCCTCTTGTAGCGCTCAAGGCGCGCACAACGCGCGCCGATGAATGAGCGATGATTCAGATCACTGCGGCAGAGGCCCCGCTGAACGGCGGGGCCTCCACTGAGGGTGCGCGCCCGGAGGCGCTCGTCGAGTCGTACCGGCGCCTCGCCGAGGTGTTCCACGAGGTGATGTCGGAGCAGAGCCTCGACGCGCTGCTCGATCGCATCGCCGCGACCCTCTCGGACCTGATGCCCTACGAGGCGCTGCACATCTACGAGGCCAACGACGCCCGCCGCGAGCTCGTGCCGGTGTTCGCGCGCTCGCCCGAGTACGAGGAAGAGATCATGAAGGACCGGCCCGCCTACGACGATGGACTGACCGGCTGGGCGGTTTCGAACCGCACACCCGTCTGGACGAACCGCGCCGACCTCGATCCGCGCACCGCAGTCATCCCTGGTACGCCGAACGAACCGGAAGCGCTGATCGTCGTGCCGCTGATCGCGCGGGGCGCAGTCAAGGGCGCGCTGAACATCTACCGCCTCGGGGCGGAGGCTCGGTTCGAGGAGCACGAGTTCGAGCTCGCCAAGTGGTTCGGCGACGCGGCGGCGCTGGCGATCGACAACGCTCGGATCCGCGCCGGGCTCGAGCATCTCGCGCAGACGGACTCGCTGACGGGGCTGTACAACCACCGGTACTTCCACGAGCGCCTGCGCGCCGAGCTGACCCGCGCGTCGCGTTCACATGACTCGGTCGCCGTGCTGATGTTCGACCTGGACGACTTCAAGCGGGTGAACGACATCTACGGCCACGCACAGGGCGACGAGCTCCTCGCCGAACTGGCACGGGTTGCGGCGGAGACCGTACGTGCCTCGGACGTCGTCTGCCGAATCGGCGGCGAGGAGTTCGGCGTGATCATGCCGTCCTGTGCTGCCGGCGATGCGCTTGGCCTGGCGTCGCGCCTCGTCGAACGGCTCGCCGGGACTGAGTTCGAGCCCGCAGGCCGCGTCACGATCTCGGTCGGCGTGGCGGAAGGGCCTCAGCACGCGATGAACCCGCGTGAGCTGATTGCGTGTGCCGAGGCAGCGATGATGACGGCGAAGGCGCACGGCAAGAACCAGACCGTGCTGTACGGCGACCGCGAGACCGAGCGGCCGCTCGGCGGCTCGGCGCCCCGCGACAACCGGTCGATTGCGCACCTGAAGATGCTGCAATCGCTGGCCGGCAAGCTGAACCGCCTGAACGACGTGCGTCAGATCGGCGCGACGATCGCCTCCGAGCTGCGTCTGCTGATCGACTACCACAACTGCCGGGTCTTCCTGCGCAGCGGCGACGACCTCCTGCCGATCGCGTTCGTCGGTCAGTACGACAGTGGTGCCGGCCCGGCAACGGAGGTCTATGCGACCAAGGTCGGCAGGGGTGTCACCGGGCGCGCGGTCGAGCGCAACGAGTCGCTGCTCGTTCCGAACGCCCTCCAATGCGAGTTCGCCCATCGAGTTCCCGGCACGGCCGAGATCGAGGAGTCGCTGGCGGTCGTCCCGCTGCGCTACGGCTCGCGCGTGACCGGTGCAATCGTGATCTCGAAGCTCGGCATCGACCAGTTCGACGCAGACGACATCCGGCTGCTCGAGGTGCTCTCGGGGCAGGCGTCGGTGGCGCTCGAGAACGCGCGCCTCTACGAGCAGCAGCGCCGCGAGGCCGAAGGGGCGAAGGCGCTGCTCGCGTTCACGGCCGAGTTGCAGCACGCCCAATCGTTCGAGAACATCTACACGCGAACGGTCGAGACCGCAGCTGCTCTGTTCGAAACGGAGCAGGCGTCGCTGTGGCTCGGCGACACCTGTGTCGCCTCGATCGGTGAGCCGATCTCAGCAGGAGCCGCCGCCAGGCTGGCCGGCGGTGACGGGCCGGAGGGCCGGATCGTGATCGGCTCGGTGGAGCTCGACGAGGACCGCGAGCGGCTGCTCGCAGCGCTCGCCTCGCATGCTGCGGTGGCGCTCGAGAAGTCCCGTCTGTACTCGAAGCAACTCGAGGCGGCCGAAGTGGCGAGCGCGCTTCTCGACGCGAGCCGCGAGCTGGCGAGCGCCGAGTCGTCGGATGAGCTACTCGCCCGCAGCGTCGAGGTGACTGCCCGCGTGCTCGGGACGCCGAAGGTCGCCCTGTTCGTCGAGGAGGACGCGCAGCCGGGCACGCTCGCCGTCCGCGCGTCGTTGGGCTACGGGGAGCAGGTTGGGGTCGCCCTCGAGCTTCCGGCCGGCGCGCTCGAACGCGCCGAACCGTTCACACACGACACCGACGACGCGCGCATCGTCGTCGCGCCGATCAGGCTCGAGCGCAACCGCTTCGCAGCGTTGTCGGTGACCGTCGGCGACCGCGAGCTCGACGAGCGCCGGTTGCGGCTGCTGGCCGGCCTCGCGCATCAGGCGAAGGTTGCGATCGAGAGCGCCGAGCACGTCGAAAGCCTCGAGCGGACGTTCGTCTCGACGGTCGAGGCACTCGCGAACGCGCTCGAGGCGAGCGACGAGTACACGTCGTCCCACGCAAGATGGATCACCGATGTCGCGCTGCTCGTCGGGCGCTCGCTGCAGCTCGACCGGGACACGATGAAGCGGCTCGAGCTCGGCGCGCTCTTCCACGACATCGGCAAGATCGGGATCCCGTCGGAGGTGCTGCGGCGTCCAGGTCCGCTCAGCGACGCCGAGTTCGAGCTGGTGAAGGAGCATCCGGTGCTCGGCGAGAAGATCCTTGCACCGATCGAGCGGCTGTCCGATGTCCGGCCGATCGTGCGGTCGTGCCACGAGCGGTGGGACGGCCGGGGCTATCCGGACGGGAAGCGGGGCGAGGAGATTCCGCTCGAGTCGCGGATCGTCTTCGTCTGCGACGCGTTCCACGCGATGACGACCGACCGCCCGTACCGCAAGCGCCTCTCGCAGGCGGAGGCGATCCGCAGGCTGCGGGAAGGTGCCGGCACGCAGTTCGATCCGGCCGTCGTCGAGACCTTCGCACGCCTCTACGAGGCGGGCGACGTTGTCTTGCTCGACTGAACGGCGTCTTCGAGGCGCACGATCTCGCAGACGTCTTCGAAGCCGAGGCGCTTGAGGATCGGGTAGGACGTGTCCGGGTTCGCCTGCGTGACGAGCGCCGGCGTCCCGCGGGCGACCGCGTCGTCCCAGCGGGCGCGGACGAGCGCGCGGTAGAGCCCGCGCCCGCGCGCCCACGCTGCGGTCGCGCCTCCGACCAGGAAGACGCCGCGCTCGGAGGGAATCGACATCGCGGTCGCGGCGGTCCGCCCGTCGAGCGTTGCGAGAAAGCCGACGGGCACGCCAAACGCGAGCGACTCGTCGAAGTCGGAGCGGAAGCGGCGTCGGCTCGACTCACGCCGTTTCGCCGGGGTCTCGAACGCGTCCCACTGCACCTCGCGCGCTGCGACGAACTCTTCGAAGGTCTCGATCCGCTTCGCCGCGACATCCGGAGGGATGTCGGCGGGCTGCTCCGTGAGCGCGAGCCCGATCGCGCGCTCGACCCGGTCGGCCGGATCGACGAGGCCCGCCGCCCGCAGCCGCTCGACCACGTCGGGCGGCCGCGCCGATGGGCCGATCCACCAGGTCACGATCTTCCCGGGCGTGATCAGCTCCCTTGTCCGCGCGAGCAGCGCGCCGACCTCGTCCGGGCCGACGTTCGGTGCACTGACGGAGGCCCAGCTCGGCCCCTGGAACACGCAGACGCGGCCGTCGTCGTAGCGCGTCACCGAGGACCCCGGCGGAACCGGCGCGAACCGGTCCGGCGTCTCCGCGTACTCGCGCAGCTCAGCCGAAACCATCATTCCCCCACACCCGGCGGCGTGACCGTTGTGGAGGAAGAATCACAAGATTGGCACACGGTTGTTGCACTTCCACAGCGGTGGCTGCCACCCGTCGTGTCCAGTGCGGCCAGGGCCCGGCGGGCGGCTGGCTACGAGACGAACTCGTCCGCCACGGACAGCGCGTCGTCCAGGGTCGCGAGTGCCTCGTCGAGCTCGTCGCGCGTGATCGTGAGCGGCGGGCAGCACATGACGACGTTCCAGTGCGTCATCAGGTACAGGCCGCCGTCGAGGGCGCGCTTCATGACTGCACCCATCGGCTTCGCGTCGTCGCCGACGCCGTTGAACGGGACGAGCGGCTCGCGGGTCGCACGGTTCTTCACGAGCTCGAGTCCCCAGAAGCAGCCGAGCCCGCGGACCTCGCCGATCGATGGGTGGCGCTCCGCGAGCTTCGCGAGCTCCGTCCGGAACACCTCGCCGGTCGCGGCGGCCTGCTCGACGATGCCCTCTTCCTGGAACGCCTCGATCGATGCGACCGCCGACGCGCACGCGAGCGGATGCCCGCTGTAGGTCAGCCCGCCCGCGAAGTACCGGCTGCGCACCCAGTCGGCGATCGGTTCGCGCACGACCATCGCGCCCAGCGGCACGTAGCCGGAGTTGATCCCCTTCGCGACAGTGAGGATGTCCGGGACGACATCCCAGTTGTCGACCCCGAACCACTTGCCGGTGCGCCCGAAGCCCGCCATCACCTCGTCGCAGATCAGCACGATCCCGTGCTTGTCGCAGGTCTCGCGGATCGACTGCAGATACCCGTCGGGCGGCACGATGATCCCGTTCGTGCCGGTGACCGTCTCCAGGATCACCGCGGCGACGGTGTGCGCGCCCTCGTACTGGAGGATCTCCTCCAGGTGCGGGCCGCCCGAGCAGACCGGGCACGGGTCGGGATGGCCGGCGGGGCAGCGATAGGTGTAGGGATCGAACATCCTCACTACCCCCGGCAAGCCCGGCTCGGCGGGCCACCGCCGCGGGTCGCCGGTGAGGGTGATCGCGCCGCCGGTGGCGCCGTGGTAACTGCGATAACGGGCGATCACCTTGTGGCGCCCCGTGTACCAGCGCGCCAGCCTGATCGCGTTCTCGTTGGCCTCGGCACCACCGCTCGTGAAGAACGACATCGTCAGGTCGCCCGGCGTCACCTCGGCCAGGAGCTTCCCGAGCCGCGAGCGCGACTCGGTCGCCATCGGCGGGCCGATCGTGGCGAGCGTGTCGGCCTGATCCTTGATCGCCTGGATCACCTTCGGATGCGAGTGACCGATCGAGACGTTGACGAGCTGCGAGGCGAAGTCGAGGTAGCGGTTGCCGTCGTAGTCCCAGAAGTGCCGGCCCTCGGCCCGCTCGACGGCGATCGGGTTGATCGCGTCCTGCACGCTCCACGAGTAGAGGACGTAGCGCTTGGCATCCTCGACGATCTGCCGTCCGAGCTCGCTCTGGGTCTCCGTCGTCGCCATGCAGCGATCCTACAACCGGTCGCTGTAGAGGTGGAGCTCGCCGTGGCACTCGAAGCCGAGGCGCTCGAGCACCGGGCGAGACATGTGGCCCGCCTGCACGACGAGGAGCGGCGTGCCGCGGCCGGCGGCGTGCTGCCAGCGGGCGTGCACGAGTGCGCGGTAGACGCCGTGCCCGCGGGCTTCGGGGAGGACGGCGCCACCCATCAGCGCGACGCCGCCGGCCAGGTCGATCGCCCGGCCGAAGCCAACCCGCTCGCCTTCGAGGAACGCGGAGAAGTGGTGGACGACGCCCGAGTCGCGCATCGGCTCCCACCGCGCGATCTCACTCGCCCGGCGTCGGTCCTGCTCTTCTTCGTCGATCTGCCAGACGCGCCAGTCGACGTCGAGCGCTGCCTGGTACTCGGCCAGCGTCGTCACCCGTCGAACTTCGATGGCCGGGACGTCCGGCGGCGCTACACGGCACGTCATGCCGGAGAGCACCGGCGCATCGGCATCGGGGACGAGGCCGGCCGCCAGGAGGCGCTCGCCGGCGTCAGCGGGAGTCGTCGACCAGCCGAGCCACCACTCGATCTCGCGCAGGCCGCGCGCCCGCCCTTCCGCGCGCGCCCACGTGACCGCCGCCTCGACGTCCCCGAGCCGGACCCGGTGCACCCAGCCGTTGAACGTCCCGGCGACGAACACGAACCCGTTGCGCTCGACCGTCTCGAACGTCGGGCGCGGCAGCAGGAACACGGCGGTGTCCTCGGCCAACTCGGCCAGGGTGGGTGCGTCGCGACCGATCATCTAGGCTCCATTCGACCACGCGAGGAGGAGCACCGTGACGGATGTCATCGAGGCACCAGCAGCAGTCAAGCCGATCAATCACTGGATCTCGGGCGACCGGGTCGCGGGTGAATCCGGCCGGACGAGCCCGGTCTACAACCCGGCGACGGGGCGGCAGTCGGGCGCCGTCGACCTTGCGTCGGCCGGTGAGGTCGACCGCGCGGTCAAGGCGGCGAAGGCGGCGGGACCGGCGTGGCGTGCGCTCTCGCTCGCCCGGCGGGCCGAGCTGTTCTTCGCGATCCGCGAGCTGTTCCACGCGCGGCGCGAGGAGATCGCGAAGTTCTTGACCGCCGAGCACGGGAAGGTGCTGTCGGACGCGATGGGCGAGGTGACGCGCGGGCTCGAGGTGATCGAGTTCTGCTGCGGCCTCCCGCATCTGCTGAAGGGCGGTATGAGCGAGCAGGTGTCGACGGGTGTCGACGTCTACTCGATCCGCCAGCCGCTCGGCGTCGTCGCGGGTATCACGCCGTTCAACTTTCCCGCGATGGTCCCGATGTGGATGTGGGCGCCTGCGCTCGCCTGCGGTAACACGTTCGTGCTCAAGCCGTCGGAGAAGGATCCGTCGGCGTCGTACTACACGGCTGAGCTGCTCAAGGAGGCGGGTCTGCCGGACGGCGTCTTCAACGTCGTGCACGGCGACAAGGTCGCCGTCGATGCGCTGCTCGAGCACCCGGAGATCGCGGCGGTCTCGTTCGTCGGCTCGACGCCGATCGCGAAGTACGTCTACGAGACCGCAACCGCCAACGGCAAGCGCTGCCAGGCGCTCGGCGGGGCGAAGAACCACATGATCGTGCTGCCCGACGCCGACGTCGAGATGGCGGCCGACGCGGCCGTCTCGGCAGGCTACGGATCCGCCGGCGAGCGCTGTATGGCCGTCTCGATGGTCGTGGCGGTCGGGGACGTCGCCGACCCGCTGGTCGCGGCGATCAAGGAGCGCATCCCGAGGGTCAAGGTCGGCGACGGCATGGACGCCACGAACGAGATGGGCCCGCTGATCACGCGCGAGCATCGCGACAAGGTCGCGTCGTACATCGACTCGGGTGCGGAGCAGGGCGCAACGGTGGTCGTGGACGGTCGCGCCGGCGCTCCCGAGGAGGGGTTCTTCCTCGCGCCGTCGCTGCTCGACGATGTCAAGCCCGGCATGAAGGCGTACGAGGACGAGATCTTCGGCCCGGTGCTCGGCGTCACGCGCGTCGCCACGTACGACGAGGCCGTGCGGCTCGTCAACGAGAACCCGTACGGCAACGGCACGGCGATCTTCACGCGTGACGGAGGCGTGGCCCGCCGCTTCCAGTTCGAGGTGCAGGCGGGGATGGTCGGCATTAACGTGCCGATTCCGGTGCCCGTCGCCTATTTCAGCTTCGGAGGCTGGAAGGACTCGCTGTTCGGCGACCGGCATATCTACGGGCCGGAAGGGATCGACTTCTACACCCGCTCGAAGGTCGTCACGTCGCGCTGGCCGGACCCGGCGACCTCGAAGGTCGATCTCGGCTTCCCACAGACGAGGTAACGAATGCGGGTCGTCGTTCTCGGGGCCGGCGGTGTCGGCAGCTCCGCCGCGGCCGTCGCCGCCAGGCGCCCGTTCTTCGAACGGATGGTGCTCGCCGACGTCGACCGGAGCCGAGCCGATCGCGCGGTCGCCGGGCTCGGCGACCGGTTCGCTGCCGCTCGGGTCGATGCGACGAGCGTCGAGCGGATCGTCGCCCTGCTGGTGAGCGAGCGCGCCGACGCGATCCTGAACGCCTGCGATCCGCGTTTCAATCCGCCGATCCTCGACGCGGCACGGCAGGCGGGCGTCACCTACCTCGACATGGCGATGACGCTGTCTCGCCCGGATGTGCTGCTCGGCTCCGAACAGCTCGACCAGGACGAGGCGTGGCGCGAGGCCGGCCTGCTCTGCCTCGCCGGGATCGGCGTCGAACCGGGGCTGTCGGACGTCTTCGCCCGGTACGCCGCCGACAACCTCTTCGCGGAGATCGACGAGCTCGGTGTCCGCGACGGCGCCGATCTGGTGGTGGCGGGCTACGACTTCGCCCCGACCTTCTCGATCTGGACGACCATCGAGGAGTGTTTGAACCCGCCGCTCATCTGGGAGCGCGACCGCGGCTGGTTCACCACCGAGCCGTTCTCCGAGCCAGAGGTGTTCGACTTTCCCGAGGGAATCGGGCCGCTCGAGTGCGTGAACGTCGAGCACGAGGAGGTCGTGCTGATGCCGCGCTGGATCGACTGCAAGCGCGCCACCTTCAAGTACGGGCTTGGCGAGGAGTTCATCGACGTGCTGAAGACGCTGCACAAGCTCGGGCTCGATTCGACCGAGACCGTGAACGTACGCGGGGTCGAGGTCGCTCCCCGCGACGTCGTCGCAGCGGCGCTGCCCGACCCTGCGACCCTGGGCGACCGCATGGCGGGCAGGACGTGCGCGGGCACCTACGTGACCGGCACGGGCAAGGACGGCAACCCGCGGCGCACGTACCTCTACCACGTGGTCGACAACGAGCAGTCGATGCGCGACTACGGCCACCAGGCCGTCGTCCTGCAGACCGCACTGAACCCGGTCGTGGCGCTCGAGCTGCTCGCCGAGGGTGCCTGGCAGGGCACCGGCGTGCTCGGCCCCGAGGCGTTCCCGGCCGAGCCGTTCCTCGAGCTGCTCGCCGACTACGGCGCGCCGCACGGGATCAGCGAACGCTGAGAACCCGCGCTAGCGGGTGCCGACGTTCATGCCGAGCAGCCGCGGCAACGAGCCGACGGCGCGGGCGAGCAGCGGCTCGCGGCGGCCGGCCTCGTCGGCCTCCTCGCAGGCGAGGATCGCCGCGCGGATCGCTGCGCCGCCGACGAACCGAAACGGCTCGCGCGGGACACGGGCGCCGCCGCGGTGGACGAGCGGCAAGCGGGTCCATTCGTCGTCGCGCCCCAGTGCGAGCGAGGCGAGCGCCTGGCCCGCGAGCCACGACGGGCCAACCCCGTTACCGCTGTAGCCGGCGGCGAAGTGGACTCCGCCGCCCGGCGCGGTGCCGACGAAGGGCAGGTGGTCGGCGGAGACGTCGATCGGGCCGCCCCAGGCCCGCTCGACCTTCGCAGCGGCCAGCCCTGGGAGCAGGCGGCGCAGGCCGAGCTCGGCACGGCCTGCGGTGGCGTCGTCGTGTGTGAAGCGGCGGTCGATCCGGTTGCCGCGCCCGATCGGGCCGGAGCCGCTGCCCATCAGCACGCGCCCGTCGTTCGTCGTCCGGAAGTAGTGCAGGAACATGCGCGCGTCGACAAGCGCCTCGCCGCCGGTCCAGCCGATCTGCGCGAGCAGGTCCGGCACGGGCTCGGTCAGCACGATGTAGCTCCCGAACACGGTCAGGCGCCCGCGGACGGGCCGCCAGTCCGTCATCGCGGCGTTGGTGGCGACGACGACCTGGCCCGCGCGCACGCGTCCCGCGGCGGTCGCCACCGAGCCGGCCTGGACCGAGGTCACGCGGCTCCCTTCGAGCAGCACGACGCCGCCGTCGAGTGCGCGCTGACGCAGTGTCCGCACGAGCAGGCCCGGGTGCACCGTGCCGGTGTCGGGGAAGAGCACACCGCTCCGGAACCGAGGCGAGGAGCAGCGTTCGGCCACCTTGGAGCGGGAGAGCGGCACGGCCTGCTCCGGCCGTCCGAGCGATCCGGCCGTCGTGACGGCATGCTCGACCGCCGCTTCCTGCCGCTCGGTCGTCGCGACCATCAGCATCCCGGCCTCACGGAGCCAGACGTCCTCGCCGAG
>DASYPH010000238.1:0-1920 GCA_036006925.1 Gaiellaceae bacterium | reverse complement strand
GGCCTTCTTTCGCTCTCGAAGGCTGGGGGGACTGGCCCCGATCACGCCGTCATCATGGCAGGTCGCGCGAACTGGCACAACACGCAAAATAGCACTTTGCGCTATCTGGCACCAACTGCCATGATGTCGCCTTGCCCGAGACGACCATCCAGGCGCAGCCCACCCTGGCCGAGCACCCCGGCCAGACGCGCCGGTGGTGGATGCTCGCCGTCCTGTGCTTGAGCCTGCTCATCGTCTTCGTCGGGAACTCGAGCCTCAACGTCACGATCCCGACCTTGTCGCGCGAGCTGCACGCGAGCGAGTCCCAGCTCCAGTGGGTGGTGGCTGCGTACTCGCTCGTGTTCGCCGGGCTGTTGTTCTCTACGGGGGCGATCGGCGATCGCTTCGGGCGCAAGGGTGTGTTGCAGCTCGGTCTTGTCCTCTTCCTCGTTGCTGCGGTGCTGGCGTCGGCCTCCAGCGAGATGTGGCAGTTGATCGCGTGCCGGGCGCTCATGGGCGCGGCCGCCGCGCTCATCATGCCGTCGACGCTCTCGATCCTCGTGAACGTGTTTCCGGCTCAGGAGCGGGCCAAGGCCATCGCGATCTGGGCGGGCACGACCGGGGCCGCGGGGGCAATCGGTCCCGTCGCGAGTGGATGGCTGCTCGGCTACTACTGGTTCGGCTCCGTGTTCCTCGTGAACGTGCCGTTCATCCTGCTGGCTCTCGTCGGCGGCTGGTTCCTCGTACCCAAGTCTCGCGATCCGGAGCAGGGTCGGCTCGACCCCGTGGGCGCGGGCCTCTCGATCGTCGGCATCGTGGCGCTCGTCTACGGATTGATCCAAGCACCAGCCGAAGGGTGGGCGAGTGGGCAGACGCTGGCGGCGTTCGCCATCGCGGCCGTTGTGCTGACCGTGTTCGTGCTGTGGGAGTTGCGGACCGAGGAACCAATGCTCGACATCCGCTACTTCCGCAACCCGGCATTCAGCACCGGAACCGGCGGGATGATCCTCGTCTTCATGGCGTTGTTCGGCGTGATGTTCCTCATCACGCAGTACTTCCAGCTCGTCCTCGACTATTCGCCGTTGTCGACGGCCCTCCGGCTCCTCCCGATGGCGCCGATCTTGATCATCGTTTCCCCCCTGACGCCACGCATCACGGCGCGCTTCGGCGCGCACCGCACGGTCGCATTCGGGATGGGTCTCGTTGCCTGTGGTCTGCTGTTGTTCCGCGGCGTCGGTCTCCATACCTCGTACCTGTACGTCCTCCTCTGCCTTGTTCCGCTGGTCGTCGGATTCGCATTGACGATGTCGCCGATGACAGCGGCGATCATGTCCGCAGTGCCCTCGAGGCGGGCGGGAGCGGGATCGGCCATGAACGACGCCACCCGTGAGCTGGGCGCAGCCTTGGGTGTCGCCGTGCTCGGCAGCATCGCGGCGTCGCAGTACAGCGCCAAGGTCGAGCCCCTGGTGGCGGCCCTCCCCGCGTCGGTCCGGTCCACCGCGACGTCATCGATCGCCGGTGCGATCCAGACGGCCAACGGCTTGCACGGTGCTGCAGGCCGCGCGCTGACGTTCGGCGCCCAGCATGCGTTCGTGGATGGCGTTCACTTCGCTGTGACCGTCGGTGCCGCGCTCGCCGCAATCGCTTCGGTGGTCGTCTACCGCTATCTACCGCGCGTGCTCGCTCCGGAAGGCGCTCTCCACGGCCCCGTCGAATCGGTCGAGACGGCCGCAGAGCTCGGCCTCGGTGGAGTCCCGCCGGCCCTCGCCGAGACCGCGCCCGAGACCCAGGCCGACGAACTGGCCGAACGGTTGCCATGACCGCGAGCGAGATGCCGCTGCAACCTGATCCTCGAAGGTGGTTCACTCTCGCAATCGTGATCAGCGCGGTGCTGATCGTGGCGCTCGACACCACGATCCTCAACGTTGCGATCCCGACGAT
>DASYPH010000237.1:0-4877 GCA_036006925.1 Gaiellaceae bacterium | reverse complement strand
AAGCACCGTGATCGAGCCGAGGATGACGAGCGCCTGCGGCTGACGCATCACGTCAGCGACAGCTCGCAACGCCTACACCCCGGTGCGTGAGCGAGCGTGCCGGCGCACTTGCTGCGGCTGCTGCTGCTGCTGTTGCTGTGCCTGCTGCTTCTCTTTCGCGATCACCATGGATGCGCCGCGCGGCCTCAGGTTTTCGAGCACGAACGCCAGCCCGAATGTCGCGCTCAAGACCGCGAGCAGGATCACGATCGGCAAGGTCTTCTTACGTGGAAGGAAAACCTTGGGCTTGGTGGCTGATTGGATCGTCTGGATATCGATGCGCTGATCTTGGGGAATGGCTGCCGAGTGCTGCTGCTCCGCAACGTACTGCAAGAACGCGCTGCGGCCGATCAGAGTTGCTTTGACCGCGTCGCTCGGGGTGTAGGCCTGACCGGCGAGCAGGATCACGGGCAAGGTCGAGTTCGGATTGGCAGGCTGCACCGGAGTGGCCAGAAGTTTCCAGGTCTTGGGCGCGCCGTGGCTTCGCATGAGCCTCTTCACCTGGTCGCTGTTCGCAAACTGGGAGTAGAGGTCCGTGAGGCTGGCGAATCTCGTCGGATCGGCAAACTCGGATCCGGCGCCGACCTCCGCCGAGGGAAGCGTCGCGCGTCCCCATGGGAACCCATGCTGGGTCAGCAACACGGTCGATGTGCTTTGCCACACCTCCGGCTTGCGGTAGACGATGCCGCTCGAACTGACTTTGGCGACCGAGAGCACCGCCAAGAGGATCGCGAGGACCAGCCCGCCGATCACCAGCTTGCGGAAACGCCAGATCACCTGGCCGTATAGACCCAGGTCCATTTTTCAGCTCACCGGCCCCTCATCATCGATCGACACGTCGCTTCTCGAGTCCACGTCCAGAGAGTACCCAGTCGCGGAGCAGATTCGAGGGACGATGGTCTGGTGGGCTCCTGGCCGATCGGTTCGCACCAGAAACCGGTGTTCCCGGCCGATCTGCCTCTCTAGCGCTTGCAGGAGCGCTTGTCGACCTTGCTAGCTCGGACGCTCGCGAGGAAGCACGCAGCGCTCGATTTGGGCTTCAGTCGGAAATCGTTGGCCTTGTAGTCCAAATACGGGAATGAAGAGACGCGCAACGCGTTCGTACCGCACGAGTGGCCGACGAAGACATTCCGGTCCACCACCACGTCGTTGGCGCACACCGAGGCGCTGCCGAGGACATTGCCGATCACCTGGACGTTGTGGAACGAGCCGTCAGGGCGGAACAACGCTCCATGGGCGAAGCCGTTGTAGCGAATGAGCGCGTTCGAAAGCGTCGCCGCCCCGCCCAAGTCGATCTCACGCCAGGCGTTGGGCGTTTCGTGACCGTCGTTCGAGTCGCCGTCGTACGGGTAGACGGGCCACCCGAAGACGTTGCCCTCGATCGTCATGTTCGAGTCGACCGAATCCGCGTTTTCCTCGATGTCATAGATCGCGTTGTGATCGAAGGTATTCCCCCGGATGACGAGCCCATCGGTGTTCCAAATGAGGAGACCGCCGGCATGCCAAACGCCGGAGTTCCGAGTTTGAATCCCGTGGATCCGGTCGGCGATGAGTGCGACCCGAACCGCCCTACCCGCCGCACCGTTATGGATGAAGGGTTCCACTTGGAGATCGGTTGTGCCGGCGCTTCGCGTTGCGTAGTACGCCTCTACTGGGTTGGCGGGGTCGCAGCGAGATCGTGCGTCCGAGTAACTCGCGCCCCCGCAGGCATCAACCGGGCCGATCTCGCTACGCCGGATCGTGACGTTCGCACAACCGGCACACTCGAACGAATCCATGTGCACCCCGTCCAGTACCACGTTGCTCGTGCGGCCCGAATAGCCTCCGAAGCCGAAGGTTGGAACGTGGAACCTGAAGCAACCCCCACGGAAGGTAACGCCCGACGTTCCCGGGTAGAACGCGAACACGGAAGCAGCGAAGGTCACGTCGCCGTGTCCTCCACATGCGAACGTCACAGGCTGCGGTTTCGCGCCGTGAATCCCGGTCGCTCCTCCTCGCTGGTCGGTCATCGGGTACTTGCCGGGTGCGACGAGGACCGTGTCCCCGCCATGAGCCATCGCGAACGCGCGGTCGAAGGTCGCGCACGGTCGATTCGGATTGTTGCGCGCGCAGTTGCTGTCGGTGCCATCCGTGGCCAGCCAGATACGGTTTGCCGGGGCCGTGGCGTGGGAATGTGTTGGCACCGGAGTCGAGTACGACGCACCGGCGAGCAGCAGCGCAGCGACGGCAAGGCCGGAAAACACAGGAAAACGCCGGGCAGCGGCGAACACCATCACCCGCGCGACCCTAACAATGGACCGGCTCAAGGCCCTACCTGAGTTATCCGATCCGTGTTCCATTCCTGCAATCCCCCAGATCTGTTTTTGACTCCGGATGACTGACGATCCGGTTTCGCCTGAGCTCGCGCTGGTCGATCCGTCCTTGCGGGAGCGGCTGCTGGGCGGCGCGCCATTGGCCGGTCCGCCATCTGGCCCGGTCGAGCGCCCCCCAAAGACAACGAAGAGCGATACCGAAAAGCTCCTCGAACAGATTCCGGCGCGGACTGAGCCAAGCGACGGGTCAGGATCCTACCGACGCCGTCTGACGGCTCCGCTGGTCGTCGGTGTGTTCTCGTCGCTCTTGACGCTCGGAGCGGTCGCCGCTGTGCTCGAACTGCGCGCCGGCGACGGGCCGAGCGCCACTCCGCCGTCGACCTCCTCGCGTCCGCCGGACTTGTCCCCACAGAGCACGCCCGCGTCCTCGACCACGACGCAGCACCGGCCGACGCGGACGACACCACCGGCAACGGCCAGGCCGGCTCGCGAGCTGCGCTTCTCGTGGGCCGCCGTTGCCGGCGCAACGTCCTACGACGTCGCCTTCTACGCGCGCGGGGCTCACGACAAGCTCGTCCTCGAGCTCTCGACCCGAACGCCGACGGCGGTCGTCAAGGTGCGTCAAGCGGGGTCGAAAGCCGCTCACAGCCTGGCTCCAGGCCCCTATCGGTGGTATGTCTGGCCGGTCCGAGCGACCGGCCGCGATTCGGTCGCCGTCGTGCGATCGACGCTGACCGTCAGCTGAAACCAGCTGAAAACCGTCCTCCGGGCGGGCGTGGTTGAGAAACAGCCGCCTGAAGCACAATCCCTCGAAAGGGGGGTCGCTCTCCGCGAAGGGCTGCCCGATCAGTCCTTGCGATGCGCGTGAAGCCGCCACACGCCTCGGTCGGAATCATCGTCCTGATTCTGCTCCTTGGGACCACTAGTTCCGCGTTTGCCAGCGCAGCCAAGCCCCACGGCAGCTTTCGCGCGCTCACGAGGCTCGACCGCAAGGCGCCCACCGCGCCCACGTCGCTGAAGGTCACCGGCGTCGCAAGCACGTCGATCACCGTCGCCTGGAAGAGCTCTCGCGACAACTTCGGTGTCATCGGGTACGCGGTGTACGTGAACGGCGTCCTGAAGGATCGGACAGGTACGACCTCCGATGCCGTCACCGGCGTCGATTGCGGAACGTCGTACGTGATCGCTGTCGCCGCGTACGACCTTGCGGGAAACAATTCCCAGAAGGCGTCCGTGATCGCGAGCACGAGCCCGTGCGTGGCGGCAGCGCCGACGCCGCCCCCGCCCCCGGCGGGTGACACCCAGGCTCCGAGCGCACCATCGGGTCTCACCGAGACGGCTGCGACCGGATCGCAGGTCTCGCTCTCGTGGAACCCAGCGACCGACAACGTCGGCATCACCGGCTACAGCGCGTATTTCGGTGGGAACCAGGCAGGCTCGACGACATCGACGAACTACACGTTCGGTGGTCTCACCTGTGGCTCCACGTACTCCGTCGGAGTCGACGCGGTCGACGCAGCCGGCAACCACTCGACCATCGCCTCGGCGATCGTCGCCACGGCCGCCTGCCCCGACACGCTGCCGCCGACCGCCGTCGCCAACCTGCTCCCGAGCCAGATCACCGCGACGACGGTCGCGCTCTGGTGGTCCCCGTCACTCGACAACGCCGGCGTTACTGGTTACGGCGTCTACCGCAACGGGACCAGCATCGGAACCACGACTGCGACCGCATACACCGTGACGGGTCTGACCTGCGGGACCTCGTACCAACTCGGTGCCGATGCCGCGGATGCCGCCGGGAACCGCTCGGCGATCTCGACGATCAGCGTCACCACGTCCGCCTGCGGCGATACCACGCCTCCAAGCGCGCCCAGCGGGCTCGCGGTCACGTCCGTCTCCCAGACCGGCCTGACGTTCAACTGGTCGGCATCGACCGACGCAGTCGGCGTCACTGGCTACACCGTCTACCGCAACGGGACTCAGGCAGGTCAGACGGCCGCGACGTCGTACGGACTTTCGAGCCTCACCTGCGGCACGACATATTCACTCGCAGTCGAAGCACGGGATGGCGCAGGGAACATCTCTGCACGCCCGTCGGTTTCCGCCTCGACTTCAGCCTGCCCGCCTCCCCCGCCGCCGCCTCCCCCGCCGCCTACGGCATCCGGCGCGAGCGTCTACCTCGCCGTTTCAGGCAACGACAGCACCTGCGTCCGTAACGACCCAACACACCCGTGTGCGACGTTCAACCGCGCCTATCACGTTGCCCAGGGTGGAGACACCGTCCTCGTTGCGGCCGGCAGTTACCCGGTAACTGCACCGAGTGAGGGCGCGACGGCCATCGATCCCGATGGATCGAAGAGCAGCGCAGTCACGTTCGCCTGCCAAGGCAACGGGGACGTGACCTTCGCCGCTCCCGTGTTTGCATTCCACCCGGGACTTGGTGGCGTCACGTTCACGGGCTCATGCTTCCGTTTTCATGTCCCGTACTTCGGCTACGGCGGCTATACCGCTTTGACACACGATGTG
>DASYPH010000236.1:0-4184 GCA_036006925.1 Gaiellaceae bacterium | reverse complement strand
CGAGGAGCTGCGCGGGCGGCCGCACCGGGCCGAGGTGCAGTTCGCCGGGCTCGTGGTCGCGCGGCAGCGCCCGGCCACCGCGAACGGCGTCGTCTTCATGCTGCTCGAGGACGAGCTCGCGCAGGTGAACCTCGTGATCGCGCCGCAGGTGTACGAGCGGTTCCGCGCGGTCGTGCGCAGCGAGCCGCTCCTGCTCGTTCGCGGCCGCTACGAGCACTCGGACCGCAACCGGAACGTCCTCGTACGCGAGCTCGCCTCGCTAGCGCCGCTCGCGCGGTCGCTGACGGACGGCGCCGACGTCCACGCGGCCCTCCCGCGAGCCCACCACTTCGGGCACCGCTAACGCTCGCCTGGGCCAATATCACCCCGGAGTCATGTCATGGGATCCAGCATCACCGGAGAGACTGGAAGGCAGCCCTCACCTCCTTGCTGAAGACGTCCGGCTCCTCCCAGGCCGCGAAGTGTCCGCCCTTTTCGACCTCGTTGAAGTAGATGACGTTCGGGTAACTCGCCTCGACCCAGCTGCGGGGGGTCCGCCAGATCTCGCCCGGGAACGTCGTGAAGCCGAACGGGATCGCCGGGGGTGGCAGGAGCTGGTCGCCCGCGGCTGGGGCGTCAGGCCCGTAGGCCTCCCAGTACGACCGGGCCGCGGACGCAGCGGTGCCGCTCAGCCAGTACAGCGTGATGTTGTCGAGGATGTGGTCGCACGTCAGGTTGCCCGACGGCCGCCCGTCGACAAAGGCGCGCGCGATCTTGAAATAGGCGTCCGTATCGTGGTCGACCATCCAGGCCGCGAGGGCGATCGGCGAGTCCAGCAAGGCGTAGCCGATTGTCTGCGGCCGAGTGGCCATCTCGACGAAGTAGCCGTTTCCGGATTGCCCGAAGGTGGCGATCTGCGCGGCCGCGGCGCGTTCCTCGTCCGTGTTTGTCGGCATGGTGCCACTCAGCGCGGGCACCAGCAGGTTGGTGTGGATGCCGACGAGGCCCTCGGGGGCCTGACGGCCCATCGCATCGGTGACGCCTGCTCCCACGTCGCCGCCCTGGGCAACGTAGCGGGTGTAGCCGAGACGGCGCATCAGCTCGGCCCATGCCCGTGCGGTCCGGCCCAGGTCCCAGCCGACCTCCACCGGCTCGTCGGAGAACCCGTACCCCGGGAGTGACGGGAGCACAAGATGGAAGGCGTCATCGCCGCTCCCACCGTGCGCCGTCGGGTCCGTCAGCGGGCCCACGGAGTCGAGTAGCTCGATCACCGAGCCCGGCCACCCGTGGGTCATGATCAGCGGCAACGCATTCTCGTGCGAGGACATGACGTGGATGAAGTGGATGCCCACGCCGTCGATCTGAGTCACGAACTGCGGCAGCTCGTTCAGCCGCGCCTCGACGCGCCCGAAGTCGTACTCGTCCAGCCAGTAGCGGGCGAGCGCCTGCGCGGCGGCGAGTTGCACTCCCTGCGAGCGCTCGTCGACGAGCTCCTTGCTCGGCCAGCGTGTCGCGGCGATGCGCCGGCGCAGATCGTCGATCCGCTCCTCCGAAAACTCGACGTGGAAGGGCCGGATCGCGGTTGCGATCTCGCCGGCGGTGGTGCTCATGGAACGACCTCCCCGTTCTCGAGAGACCCCGAGTTCCGACCCTACGCCTGACTGCCTGGCAGAGCAAGCGCGCGACACGGGATGTCCGTCGCCTGGGGCAGTGGTAGTTCTCAGAGGAGAAATGGTTGGCTCGCCGTCCGCGATCGAGTGCCCCACGACATGCCGACGAGCGACACTCGCCTGGGTCAGTGTTCCGGGATGACCCGTGACCCTGTCCGGGAACGACACGGACACGCGTCGTCGTCGTTGTCCTTGAAGGGACAGCGCCACCGCCGCTCGAGACACACGAGGGTGAGGCCGGGCTTTTCAGCTGCTGACGATGACCGGACGGGTCCTGGAGCCGTGAGCGCGCAGCCCGCCGAGCCCCCGCGCAGTGACCGTGATGTCGTGGACGCCCGCCTTGGCTACCGAGTGCTCGGTGGCCGGTCCGCCGCACGTCGTAGTCGAGACCCAGCTCGTCTTCGAGTCTTTCCAGTCGAGCTCGCACTGACCGGTTCCGAGCTGCTGCCCGTTGGAGTCGGAGACCTCGGCCCGGATCTTCAGGTCGTCGCCCACGTGCACGTCGCTCGAGCTCGGGATCAAAGAGATGGTCAGCGTCTCGGTAGGCGGCGGCGTGTTCGTCGTCGTCGCGTTGCCGCCTCCCCTCGTCTGCTGCACAACCCACCAGGAGATGCCACCGGCCACCACGAGCACGCTCGCGACGGCGAGCGGCTTCTGGCGCGAACCAGGAATCGACGGGAACTTGACCGGTCCTGCTTCGATCCCGCTGCCGACGATCGCAGCCAACACCCCAACAACGCCCAGCAGGACGAGCAGACCAGCGACCTGACCCGCATCCACACCGCGACTCTACGCCGCACTGCCGACGACACAAAGATCCTCGCCGTAGCAGTTGTCGATTAGCCCGCCGCGTCGACGCTGTCCCGTAGAGACAGCGACACCGGGGACGACCGTCCGCGCATGTCACCTGGCGAGTTCGGCCCACCGCGACCGGTTCTGGGCTAGAAGATGAACGGCAGGAGCATCTTGGTCGAGCGCTTGTACACCGGGTAGTTGTCCGGAAACTGCTCGATCATGTAGCGCTCCTCGACGGTGGCGCTGTAGAGGAAGTAGATTCCGGCCAGGACCACTGCGGTGAGCCACCACCAATTCAGCGCCGCTGCGGTGCCGATGCCCGCGACCAGGATGCCCGAGTAGATGGGGTGGCGAACCAGGTGATAGGGGCCGCTGGTCACCAGCTCCGGCTCGTCCTTTTGCGTCATCGGGGTGCCCCAGTTGCGGCCGATGTGGATGCGGGCCCAGATCGCGAACCCCAACCCTAGAGCGAAGAGGACGAGCCCGATGCCGGCGCGCAACGGGTCGCTGTTGAGGCCGTGGCCCCGAAACGCTCCTAGCCGAATCAAGAGGATCACGACGACACCGATCACAACCCTGATCCGCAGCTCGCGCGACCACGGCGCGCGGCCCCTCTTCATCGAAAAAGCTGCCACGAACCAGTACAGCCAGAACGCCGCCCATCCGACGGCGAAGACGAGCTCGACCGCTCTCATCCCGGCTCATAGTTCCACGCACGCGGCGTGGAGGCTCCGCCTAGAGCACGAGGCTGACGTGGTCGAAGACTCGCAGCGACCAGTCCCAGCTCTCCGGGTCCATGCGGCTAGTGCCGACTCGCGTGGCGCCGCTGCATCGGCGACGGCAGGTGTGGCGCGAGGTTGAAGGCCGTGTTCACGAGCGCGAGGTGGGTGAAAGCCTGGGGGAAGTTCCCGAGCAGCCGCCCCGCGTCCGGGTCGTACTCCTCCGACAACAGGCCGAGGTCGTTCGAGAGGTCGATCAGTCGCGCGAAGAGCTCGTGCGCGTCGTCGTGGCGCCCCAGCAGCTCGTAACAGTCGCAGAGCCAGAACGAGCACGGCAGGAAGACTCCCTCGCCCGCGGGCAGTCCGTCGACGCCTTCCTCGTGTGTGCGGTAGCGGAGCACGAAGCCGTCCTGCAGAAGCTCACGCTCGACCGCCTCGATCGTGCCCCGGATGCGCGGGTCGGAGGCCGGGAGGAAGCCGACGAGCGGCAGCAGCAGGAGGCTCGCGTCGAGCTCCTGCGAGCCGTACGACTGCGTGAAGGAGCCGAGCCCGGGGTTGAAGCCGCGCTCGCAGACGTCGCGGTGGATCTCGTCGCGGACGGCGCGCCAGCGGTCGACCGGTCCCTCGAAGCCGTAGTCCTCGACTGTCCGGACGGCGCGGTCGAACGCGACCCACGCCATCGCCTTCGAATGGACGAAGTGGCGGCGACCGCCGCGGATCTCCCAGATGCCGTCGTCCGGCTCTCGCCAGGCTTCCTCGAGATGGGCGAGCAGGCCGAGTTGGATGTGCCATCCCTGCGAATCCAACGGGAGGCCGTGCGCGCGGGCCTGGTAGAAGCAGTCGAGCACCTCCCCGTAGACGTCGAGCTGGAGCTGCTCGCTCGCGGCGTTGCCCACCCGCACCGGGCTCGAGCCCTCGTAGCCGTCGAGCCAGGGGAGCTCGAGCTCGCTGAGGCGCCGCTCGCCGGCGACGCCGTACATGATCTGCACGTCCGCCGGGTCGCCCGCGATGGCCCGTATCA
>DASYPH010000235.1:0-6592 GCA_036006925.1 Gaiellaceae bacterium | reverse complement strand
CCCGCGAACACCGAGAGCCGCGCCAGCAACACCCGCTCGTCTTCCGATAGGAGGTTGTAGCTCCAGTCGATCGTCGCGCGGAGCGTCTGGTGCCGCGGGTCGCCGATGCGGCGCCACGAACCGAGGAAACGCAGGCCATCGTCGACGCGCGCGGCGATCTCGTTCAGCGAGAGCGCGCTCGCTCGTGCCGCGGCGAGCTCGATTGCAAGCGGAAGTCCATCCAGCTCGCGGCAAATGCGCGCGACGGTCCCGACGTCACCGCTACGCGTCGCGAGATCGCCCCGAACCGCACGGCCACGATCGAGGAACACGCGAACGGACGCAAACTCCCCGGCCTCCTCCGTGGGTGCCCCTTCCTCCGGTACGGGCAGCGACTGCACGGCGTAGACAAGCTCTCCTGCGATCGCGAGCGGAACCCGGCTCGTCGCAAGAACGCGGACGAACCTGCAGGCGCGAAGGAGCTCGTGCACGAGCTCGCCGCACGTCTGCGCGAGATGCTCGCAGTTGTCGAGAACGAGCAGAAGCTCGCGTGACTTGAGTTCGTCGACGAGCGCCTGGACGGGCGAGACATCTGACCGTTGGGCGCTGGCAACGACGCGCGCGACCGCGCTCGGCACGAGCGCCGCGTTGGCCACGCCGGTCAAATCGAGCAGCCACACGCCGTCTCGCCAGGCGCCGACCTGACCTCCGGCCGCCTCGAGTGCGAGGCGAGTCTTGCCGGCGCCGCCGGCGCCGGTCAGCGTCACCAGACGGTGTTCGCGCAAGAGGAGCTCGAGGTGTTCGACTTCGCGCTCGCGCCCGATGAAGCTCGTCACCGGCGCGGGAAGGTTGTGGCGCTCCCCTGCTGGGACGATCCGGACCACCTCGTGGCGGAGAATTGAGCGCTCGAGCCCGCGCAGCTCCTCGCTCGGATCGAGGCCGAGCTCATCTGACACGTGCGCCCGCGCGCGACGGACGGCGTCCAGCGCGTCTGCCTGACGCTCGCAGCGGTAGAGCACCGTCGCGAGCTGACGCCACCGACGCTCACGAAGCGGCTCGGCGGCGACGAGGCGCTCGAGCTCGGCCGCGAGTTCGTCGTGTCGCCCGAGCGCGAGATCGGCTTCGACGCGCTCCTCGAGGCACGCGACCCGGAGGTCGTCAAGGCGCCGCGCCTCGAGTCCCAAGATGCCCCAGCCGGCAATGTCCGCGAGAGCCGGTCCTCGCCAGAGCGCGAGCGCGCTGCGCAGGCGGTGCGCCGCGAGACCGGCCGCGCCGCGCGCCAGTGCGTCGCGTCCTTCCCCGAACAGTTGCTCGAACCGGTGGGCATCAAGCATGTCGGGCTCGATCGCGAGGACGTACCCGGGCCGGCGCGCAGACACCGCCTCCTCTCCCAACGCGGAACGCAAGCGAGAGACATACGCGCGCAGAGTCCTGTCGGCGCCGGGCGGCGGTTCGCCCTGCCAGAGCTCGTCGATCAGCCGGTCGGTCGAGACGGAACGCCCTAACTCGACCAGGAGCAAGGCGAGAAGGACGCGCTGACGGCGGCCGCCGAGTGGGACAACGTGCCCGCTGCGTACCACTTCGACCGGGCCGAGCAGCCGGAAATCGGTCGCCCCGTCACGAGGGTCCGCCACTGCGCCTGCATCCATACCCGTGATCGCCCACGAACGCAAACGACCACCACTGCGCGGTCACGCGCCGGAGCCTCTCACTACGTCCTGAACACCACGCCCGCGGCCGTCGACCTCGTCGCGGATCAGAGCGCGAACCTCGTCCTCGGAGCAGCGGAGCTCGGCCGAAAGCTCGCGGACGGTCAGGGGTGCAGGCCAGTCCATGCCCAAACCTTATGCCGAAACGCCCGCCGCTTCGAGGTTCATTCCCGAACACTGGCCCATCGAGCGTTCAGACACCCCGCGGCTGGATCGACGAAGATGTGGTGTGGCGACGGCGCCGTTTGTCCCCTCTGGATTCATCGTTCCACTCGCTCTGACGACGGAGCAATTCAGGCTCGAGCCCCTCGGGCCGCAACACAACGACTCCGACTATGAGGCGTGGTCGTCGTCGGTCGAGCACATCCGCACGACGCCTGGCTGGAAGACGAGCTCCTGGCCTGACGGGCGCAGCGTCACGGACAACCTACGCGACCTGCAGGCGCACGCCGACGACTTCGAAAACAGGAAGGGCTTCACCTACACCGTCCTCGATCCTGCGACCGGCGATGTGATCGGCTGCGTGTACATCTATCCCGACAAGAGCGAACCACACGATGCGCACGTCCGCTCATGGGTCCGGGCAAGCCGCCGCGAGCTCGACGTGCAACTGTGGCGGGCCGTCACGAACTGGCTCGCGGACGAGTGGCCGTTCGAGCGTGTGGCCTACGCCGACCGCGCCCACGACGCCTAATCCGGTCGAAACTCAGGGGTCATTCCCGAACACTGGCCCAGGCGAGAGTCCCTTCGTCGGGTTGTTGTCCACTGTCTCTACGGGACATGGTCATGCGGTGAGCGCGTCCGAGGTGTCCCTGTCCGTGGAGGACAGCGACAGCGCCAGGTGGGGTCACACTCGCCACATTGGCAGGTCTCGGTGCTGGCGAGCGTGGGACGGGAGCCCGGTGCCCGGCTGACCTAGAGCGCGTTCTTCCGCGAGCGGCGGGAACCTAGACACGGGGACGGCCCGCCGAAGCGGGCCGTCCAGAACGCGTCGAGTACTTATTACCCGGTGGCTTGGAAGGCGTGCCGGAGGTCGTACTTCGCAACCTTGCGTCCGAGAACGATGCCGGCAACGCCCGAGAAGTGGTAGTGCAGCCCCGCCCACAGGCGGGCGTAGATGACCTCGCTGCGGAGATCGTTCGGCATGTCGAAGTGACGTACGGCGTTGAGATTGCCGGGCGGCCCCGACGGGTCGAAGCCGTGGATGTCTAAGTTGACAAAGTTCGTCCCCATGAACGTGCTGTAGACCTCGGCCGTCGCTGACGAGATCGAGCAGTGAGCGCACGGATACTCCGGATGGTTGGGTGTGGTCAGGAGCGGACGCCATCCGGCTTGCTCGAGGGTGGCCGGGTTACCGTCGTCGAATCCCGGCACCGGACCGAAGCCGTCTGTCGTCACCGCCGTCGGGTCGAGTGATCCGTTGATCGCGGTGACCGGCCTCCAGAACAGGTAGTGGTACTTGGCGTAGTGCACCGAGATCTGCGCATCCGCCGCGACGACGTTGACCATGGCAGCCAGCCGCGCTGTCTGCAACAGGTCGAGCCCACGGGCAGCGGCGATCTCGCGAAGGGTTATGTTCTCCTGGCGGATCACGTTCGCCGACCAGAACTTCGCCACCGCTGTCTCGTCAGCCGTGCGGACGCTGCTGTTGACAGCGCCGTAGGCCTTGATCTGATTGAACGCGTCGACCCATTCGTGGCTCCCAAGCGACGGCGGGGGATCGGGCAGGAACTGGTCGCCGCTCCCGAGAACGAACGGTCGGACGTTGCCCACCCACGGCGTTTGCGGTGCGGCGAACGGTGGTGTGAGCCGCCAGACGCCGGGCCCCGGCGGAAGGGTGGGGAAGGTCGAGGTTGTCCCGATTGGGGTCATCCGGCCGTCCGGATTCGGTCCCGTGGTGCGGTCGTAGATCACCTCGTTGGCTGCGGCGGCGCCGACACTCGTGCCTGCACCACCGTCACTGGCGCAGCCGCCGAGATTTGCCAGCGCGTCGGTGTGGTCGGCGTCGAGGGTGGCCACGAGCGCCGGGAAGGTCGAGAAGTAGTAGCGCAGCGTCTGGTAGGCGGCCTCGACGACCGCGCAGTCGACCGAGGCTCCGGCAGAGGCTGTGAGAGTCGATCCTAGGAGCGGCTCGTAGCCGCCCTGGATGGCGACCACCGCGTTGTACACGGCGGCCGATTCGTACGACATGTAGATCAGGCCCTCGTTCTGGAACGCGCCGGAGCCCACTACTGTGTCCTCGGCGATCTTGTTCCACTGCGCGACGGTGTTGCCGGGTGGCAGCGTGGCTCGTGCGCTCTGCGCCAAGCCTGCCCCGGCGACGACCGCCAACACGAGGGCACATAGGGCGCCCATGGAGGCGGCCCGCCTATGCGAGCGGAATGCGTGCATCGTCTCCTCCTCTCCAGCTGACGAACAGCGATGACGAGATAGAGGTTTCGCCCCGCCTCCCTTCTCCCCCCGGGGGTGAACAGTCGAAGGACGGGCGTGTCGCAATCCTGGGAGGCGCGGCAGAGTCTCCTCCTAGTAAGTGCTGATTGCAACCAAAGATCGCTATCCGACTTTAGGCCGTGCAGAGTCTCAGGGGACATTCCGGAACACTGGCCCAGACGAGGGCTCTCGACCCTGAGAGACGAGCGATCGGCTGGCTCTAGCGCAACCGGAGCCGCCTTCCGGCGCTGCTCTAGTCGGGGAGATCATCGACGAAGACGCGAACAGCCTCGACAAAGGTGAAGCCCATCCGCTCGCAGATTGGCCGCGACATGCGCCCAGCCTGAACCGTGAGCGCCGGTGTCCCGCGCTTAACGGCGAGATCCCAGCGTGCGAGCACGAGCGATCGGTAAACGCCCTGCGCGCGTGCCTCGGGAGCAACCGCCGCGCCAAAGAGGTTGATCCCCACTGTCCCGAACGCCGCATAGGCCGAGGCCACGATGCGGTCGTCGATCGCGGCGAAGAGGGTCGCTCCGAGGTCAAGCGCGGCGAGGTACTCGGCGTAGCGCTGGCGAAGCTCCTCCTTCGGCACCTCTGGCAGCTCAAACACCGCGCGGGTCACCTGCGCGGCTGCGGCGTACTCCGCCCACTCCTTGACCACGCCGATCTGGACGTGTTCCGCGGGCTGGCGCGTAGGCGGCGATATCAGTGCCATTCCGTTCTCGATGGCCTCGAACCCTGGCGTGTCGGCATTCACGAGGCCCGCATCTTCAAGCGCCGCAATCAGTCCATTGTGCTCGCTAGTGATCCACCAAGCCAGCACACGCTTGCCACGCTCGCGCGCGACGGCGCGTGCAGCTTCCACCGTCGTCGCAACGTTGAGCGGGCTCACGCCGACCGGACGCACGATCTGCGCAGCCGGCCAGGGATTGATCGACAAGGTCGCACCGTCTAGCTCGACCAGTTCCACCTCCCGCGGAGTTGGCAACTCGCCGAACGGATCCAGCGCGAGTCGCCGTACCGCTTCGGGAAGCTCCACGCGACGACCGTAGCGAGATGTCTACGGTGGCTGCCGCCCACTCCGCCGCGGCTCTTTCGCAGCAGCGACTCGCCGAGGTGCCAGGTGTGATCCATATACATGACTCCTTCTCCATCGGGACTACTACAGGCAACGAAAAGAGAAAGAGGAAGCACCTGATGACTCACACCCAGAACCCTCCCACCCAACCCAAACGGCGACGAGGCCGCCCGCCCGGCTTCACGATGACGGCGGAACACAAAGACAAGATCCGCTTGGCGCAGATCAGGCGGTGGGCGGTTCGGAAACACCTCGCGAAAGGAGCGGACAAGTAAAGCCGGCCCTGACGGCCTGATCTCCCTCCAAGCAGGGCGTGCTTACGGCATGTTATCCGTGTCATCTAGCTGATCGCGTCGAAGCCTCTAGGAGACTGGGTTTCCACGACTCGTGCCGATCCGCCAGTTGTGGGATCTGTCGCCGGTTGTCGCCTTCCGGACGGCCAGGACGGTGAAGCCGCTACGCCATCTCGACCTGCAGCAGCCCGACGAACGGCGACTCGTCCTCCTCGTCGAACACGACAACGGCGAGGACCCGGAAGTGCTGGTTGCTACCGGCGATGATCTCCTCGTCGGGGGGGATCATCAGCGCGTAGGTCGCCTCCCCGAGGTCGTCCCCGTCCGGTGAATGGAGCCTGTACCTGAACATCTCTCTCCGATCCGGGGCCGGACGGCGCGGCGAAGCTATTACGCGTCAGCAGTCGCCGGCTTCGCGGGCGTCTCATCGGATTCATCACTTGGGCGGGCCGCTGCCGGCGGGGCAGTCAGCACCCGAGGCGGTGACCGTGAAGTTGTCGACCGCGGTCGAGACATCCTGCCCCTGCCAATCCTTTTGGTAGGCAGTGGCGTTGAGGTCGAGTCGGATCTCGCCGCGGAAGCGCTTCTCGCCGAGCTCTTGCCATCGGCCGTGTCGCGCGAACGAGGCGCGAACGATGCCCTGGGAGCGGGTCAGTCGCAGCGAGCCATACTTGTCGGGCAGCACCAAATTGGTCCCGCTGGGCCAGGCGTTATAGCCATCGGCCCATGACTCGCTGACGCGTGAGATCAGTTCGACGGTGGAATAGCCCCCGCCTGAGAGCGCCTCGAACGAGAGTGCGGTCCCGTTGTCTGTGGGCCATTGCAGCACGGTGTAGTCAATACGTGCGTCGAACCTGCCAGGGAACAGGCATTCGGTGCCGATATCGGTGCTTGCCATCGCCCAAGTCGGATCGAAGGTTGCGTCGGCTGCTATTGAGAACACGCCCTGGCCGTTCGCCTGGGTGTAGCTCGAGCCGGTGCCTGACCCCCAGGTCGTCCAGATTCGCGGGTTGAGCCCGCGGTCGCTGAAGTGGTCGGTGATCACGACCGGTTTCGGCGGTGGTACGACTTGTTTGGATTTGCTGCCGCCGTGGGCCACGGTC
>DASYPH010000234.1:0-5092 GCA_036006925.1 Gaiellaceae bacterium | reverse complement strand
CCGCCAACCGCGGCGCTCCGCCCGTTCTTGGCTACGCGGCTCTTTGCGGGTCACCGACGCGGCGGCGAGTCAGAGCCCTCCGCTCGGTAAGAGATGGGATGATGGCTGGCCAGCACTAAGACCGGCTGGGCGTTCTCCGGTCAGAAATGCGGAAGGTCACGGTCGAAGGCGCGTGCCGTCCGGCTGTACACTCTGCCCCCACGCTTGACTCTTCACCGCCGTGTCGTTTATTCATACTGAACAGTGAGCACAAGTCAGGACCCGCGCCCGGCCGTTGGGTTGATCGGACTCGGCAACATGGGCAGCGCGTTCGCAGAGCGCCTCCTCGACGCCGGCTACGACCTCGTGGTTCACAACCGGAGCCGCGCGAAGACTGAGCCCCTTGGGGCACGTGGCGCAGCGGTTGCTGAGACCGCCGCCGACCTAGCCGCAGCTGTCGACATCGTCCTCACGTCGCTCTCCGACGACGCCGCATTCGAGTCGGTCGCGGCGTCGGTCATCGGGTCGGCAAGGCCGGGGACAATCCTCGTGGACCTGAGCACGGTCTCCCCCGGGGCGTCGGCGCGTGTCGCGACGCTCGCCAAGCGGGCGTCGCTTCTCTACCTGCGCGCTCCGGTCAGCGGCAACCCCGGCGTTGTGCGGGCCGGCAATCTCTCGTTCATCGTGTCGGGCCCGCCGGACGCCCTCGGACACGCCGAGCAAGTGCTGCGTGCGATTGGCCCGACCATCCACGTCGTCGGCGATGCGGAACAGGCTCGCGTCGTGAAGCTCGCGATCAATCTCATGATCGCGGGCCTCGCGCAGCTGATGTCCGAGGCACTGGTTCTCGGGGAAGCTTCGGGCGTCTCCCGAGCTGCGCTGCTCGAGACGATGGGCGACTCGGCGGCGGGGGCGCCGTTCGTGAAGTACAAGACCGAGCCGCTGCTGCATGATGACTACACGGCGACCTTCACCACCAACCTGATGGAGAAGGACATCGACCTCGTGCTCGACGCAGCCGAGATCGCGGGCGTTCGGCTGCCGCTGGCAGGAGAGATCAAGGTGCTCGTACGCTCCGCGATCGAAGCGGGCTACGGGGACGACGACTTTATGGCGCTCTTCGTCCATCTGCGGAACGAGGCCCATCAGGAGGTGCTGCGATGACGATGCGAACCAGGACGGTCGGTTCCCCCGACGCGACGCGGGCGGTGGACTGGGAACAGCGGATCGACTTCCCGAAACTCCGCAGCGATCGTTTGAGGCGGGCGAAGGATGCTCTCGACGCATCCGACCTCGGTGGGCTGCTCCTCTTCGACCCCAACAACATCCGCTATGTCACGAGTACGCACATCGGCGAGTGGGCACGCGACAAGAACGCGCGCTACGTGCTCCTCCCGCGCGGCGACGACCCGATCCTCTGGGACTTCGGCTCCGCAGCCCGCCATCATCAGCTCTTCGCCCCCTGGCTCCCGCCGGAGAACTTCCGGGCAGGGATTGCGCCGATGCGCGGTGCAATGCCGGTCGAGACGGGGATTCCCGACCGGCTCGGTGGGCGGATCGCGCACGAGCTTCGCGAGCGCGGGCTCGCCGGTGAGCCGCTCGGCGTCGACATGGCTGATCTCGTCACTATCGAGGCGCTTCAGCGTGCCGGCGTTCACGTCACCGACGGCTCGCAGGTGATGCTCGAGGCTCGCAAGATCAAGACGCCAGAGGAGATCGCGCTGCTCGACCAGTCGGCCGGGCTTGTCGACGCGGTCTACGAGGAGATCTACCGGATGCTGCGACCCGGTGTGTACGAACACGAGATCGTCGGGCGGGCACACCAGCTGCTCTTCGAGATGGGCTCGGAGCAGGTCGAGGCGATCAACGCCGTCTCGGGCGACCGCTGCATCCCCCACCCGCACGTCTTCTCGGACCGGCTCCTGCGCCCCGGAGATCAGGCCTTCTTCGACATCATCCACTCGTTCATGGGCTACCGGACGTGCTACTACCGCACGTTCAACGTCGGCGGGGTCAACGCGGCGCAGCTCGACGCATACAAGCAGTGCCGCGAGTGGCTGGACGCTGCGATCGCCCTCGTCGGGCCGGGCATGACCACCGACAAGATCGCCGAGGTCTGGCCGACCGCCAATGAGCTCGGCTTTGCCGACGAGGAGACGTGTTTCGGCCTTCAGTTCGGGCACGGCATCGGCGTCGGGCTCTACGAGCCGCCGATGATCTCGCGCGTCCACTCGCTCGAACATCCAGTCGAGATCGAGGAAGGAATGGTCTTCGCGCTCGAGACATACTGCGCCGCGACCGACGGCCGTTCAGCGGCGAGAATCGAGGAGGAGGTGGTCGTCACGGCCACCGGCTGCGAGGTGATCACGCGCTTCCCGGCCGAGGAGTTGCTCGTCGCAGGAAGGACGTACGTACGGGGCGCCGACCTGCTGGCCGACGCAGGTGGGGACGGAGTCGCCGACACGGTGGCCGCGGCGGCACTGGTGGGAGCAGGCACCGGCGCATGAGCGTAGGCTTGACGGAGCTCATCAAGGAGCGGAGGCGGCGGCTTCGCTGCCGCCGGGAGCGGGCATGAGCTCCGAGACCGGAACGCGGTACCTCGCAGACGGCCAGCCGTCCTACCGGCTCGTCCGGCGCGAGGACGTGCAGCTCGCCGACGCGCTCCCCGGCCGCTCGAGGAACCTCGAGTCGTGTCGCCTCATCGGCGGGTCGCTCGGTTCGACGCACATGGCGCTGACGCTCGTATCCCTCGCGGGAGGGCACGTGGACACCCACGTCCACTCGTTCGAGACGGGCTTCTACGTGCTGGAGGGCGAGCCCGCCCTCTATCTCGACGGCCGCGGCGTGCGGCTCGAGCCCGGCGCCTGCGGGGTCGTGCCGGTCGGAGTCCCGCACGCGTTCCGATCCGAAGCCGCGGCCCTGTGGATCGAGATGGCGGCGCCCCGTCCCCGCCTGGACGGGAGCGACACGTTCTTCCTCGCCCCGGCGCCGGACGCGCTGCCCGAGCATCTTGACGTGCGCGATCCGCGCAACCGCAACCTGTTCCTCCTCGGCCAGGGGCAGATGGACCTCGACATCCTGAAGCGTGGTGCCGACCTGGGCGCGCCGACCGTCTCGTCTAGCATGGCGACCGCCGTTCTCGCCTACAGCGGCATCGCCGTGAAGATGCTCGTCGACCAGCGCCTGGACGCGCAACTGCACACGATCTTCATGGTCGACTACCAGCCGGGCGCGGTGGCGCACCCGCACGATCATCCCTTCGAGGAGTCGTACTACATGCTCGAAGGCGAGGTCGACGTCGTCGCAGACGGTGACCGTCACACGCTTCGTCCGGGCGATGTCTTCTGGACCGCCACGGGTTGCGTGCATGCGTTCTACGAAACGCAGGGCGGTCGCGTGCGCTGGCTCGAGACGTCGGCGCCAGGGCCTCCGTCGCGACACTCGTACCGGTTCGAGCGCGACTGGAACTACCTCTCCGAACGGCTGGCTTCCGAAGTGGGTGCAGCGTGAGCGACAGGGGCGCGAGCGGGACGAGCGCCCGCGTGCTCGCCGACCTCGAGCTGTACACGCGGATCTACCGTCAGATGCTCCTCATCCGCGGTTTCGAGGACCTCGTGCAGTCGCTGTTCCTGCAGAGCGAGGTGCACGGCACGACGCACCTGTACTCGGGACAGGAGGCGGTGGCGACGGGCGTTGCGAGCCTGCTCGAGGAGCGCGACCGCGTGGCGGCCACGTATCGCGGGCACGGTCACGCGCTCGCGCTCGGCGTCGACCCGCAAGCCCTGCTCGACGAGATGCTCGGACGCGCGACGGGGGTGAACGGCGGCCGCGCCGGCTCGATGAACGTGACGTCGCCGGCCGACCGCCTGATCGGCTCGTTCGGGATCGTCGGCGGCAGCATTGCGGCCGCCACCGGGGCGGCGCTCGCGCTCTCGCGCACCACCGGTGGTGTTGCGGTCGCGTACTTCGGAGACGGCGCAATGAATCAGGGGTACGTCTTCGAATGCCTCAACTTCGCGCAAGTGCTGAAGTTGCCGCTCGTCCTGGTGTGCGAGAACAACGGGTACGGGGAGTACACGCCGTACCGCTCGGTCACGGCCGGAGAGATCCGCGGGCGCGCCGAGGTGATGGAAGTGCCCGCCGAGACCGTCGACGGGATGAGCGTCTGGACCGTTCGCGAAGCCGCCGCGCGTGCTATCGACCACGCACGCAGTGGCGAAGGCCCCGCATTCGTCGAGGCGCTGACCTACCGCTTCGTCGGGCACTCGCGTAGCGATCCCGGCGCCTACCGCCCCGAGGGCGAGCTCGACGAGTGGAGGACGCGCGACCCGATCGTCGTCCTGCGTGCGCAGCTCGAGGAGGACGGGGCCGGCGCATCGGCCCTCGACGAGCTCGAGCGCGAGGTGGACGACCAGCTCGAGCTGATGCGCCAGCGGGGCCTCGCTGCCCCGTTCCCGTCTGGGATCGCAGTCGGCGAGTTCAAGGAATCGTGACCGCCGACCTGACGATGCCGAAGCTGTCCGACTCGGAGGCGGACGTCGTGATCGTCCGGTGGCTGAAAGCCCCCGGCGATGGTTTCAGGCGCGGGGAGCCGCTGATGGAGGTCGAGACGGACAAGGCGCTCGTCGTCTACGAGGCTGAAGGTGACGGGACGCTCGCGGAGATCCTGGTCTCCGAGGGCGAAGCGGCGGCAGTCGGGCAGACCATCGCCACGCTCGCGGGTCCCGGAGGCACGGGTCCCGGAGGCGCGGTCACCGTCGAGCCGGCGTCCGTCCGGGGCGCAACGAACGGCTCGGCCGCCGCCGGCGTGCGCCCCAATGCGACGCCCGTCGCGCGGCGGACCGCGGTCGAGCTGGGCCTGTCGCTCCGCGACGTCGCCGGCACGGGCCCCGGTGGAAGGATCACGAGGGCGGACGTTCAGCGTGCGGTGGCGAGTGCCCCCACCCGGCCGGTGAGTGACGCGCGTGGTGACATCGGCATCGTCGAGCTGACGCCCACACAGGCGACCGTCGCCCGACGGATGGCGCAGTCCGCTGCGGACATCCCGACGTTCACCGTCTCCGCCGATGCCGATGTAACGGAGATCGTGGCGCTTCGCCGCGGCGCTCGCCAG
>DASYPH010000233.1:0-1646 GCA_036006925.1 Gaiellaceae bacterium | reverse complement strand
CTGGGCCTATCGCCTGGCGCTGGGGAAACCGATCGGCTCGCAGCCGCGGTACCGCCCGTGGGTCGGCTGGCTCAGCCTCCGGCGCGACGTCCGCGTGTCCGCCCGCCTGCTGCGCGAGCGCCCGGCGACGGCGGTGGCGTGGGCCCGCTCGCTCGCGCGCGTGCGCGTGATCGACTAGTACCTCGCCCCAGTGGTTTTGATCGGTTGCCGGAGACGGGGTAGCTCGTCCTCCGGCACGAGGACCGCGAGGCTTCGTGCCTGCCGGGGCGTACGTGTGATGAGTCCAAGCCGTTCCAAGGTCTTCACCATGTTGTGGACGCTGGGCGGCGTCACGCCGAAGAAGCGCTGCATGTCCGCTTCTGCCGGGGGCTGCCCCATGACCAGCGAGTAGGCGTGGATGAAGGCCAGATACTGGCCCTGGATGTCGGTGAAGGGAGGCGATGCCGAAGTTGCCATTCGGCTCGCGATTTGATCAAAGGCTCCTCAAAGGAGCCAGCATGAATATTCGGTACCGGGTCACGCTTTCGGCCGAGGAACGCGCCCGCCTTCTCGAGATGGTCCAAGGCGGCAAGGGCGTTGTGCGTCGACTGAAGCGGGCGCAGATTCTCCTGGCTGCCGACCTACGCTCGACCGACGAAGAGATCTCGCGCAACGTTTTCGTTGGGACGTCCACGGTCTACCGAACCAAACAGCGTTTCGTCGAAGAAGGATTCGAGGCAGCGCTCGGCGAGGCTTCCCGACCCGGAGCGCCTCGGAAGCTAGACGTGGAGGACGAAGCGATCCTCTGTGCGCTGGCCTGCTCCAAGCCCCCATCGGGGCGTGCACGCTGGTCTTTACAGCTGCTCGCCGGTGAAATGGTTCGGCTGACCGTACACACGGCGATCTCCGAAGAGACCATTCGGAGGCGCCTCAGCGAAATGCAGCTCAAGCCCTGGCAAGAGAAGATGTGGTGTATCCCCAAGGTCGATGCGGAATTCGTCGCCCGAATGGAAGACATCCTCGCGCTCTACGCCGAGCGGCCAGATCCCCGCCGACCCGTCGTCTGCTTCGACGAAACGCCTCGGCAGCTCATCGGCGAGGAGCGCGTCCCGGTGAAGGCCGAACCAGGAAAGAGACGCCGCTATGACTACGAGTACGTACGCAACGGCACGGCCAATGTCTTCATGTTCGTCGACGCGAACCGAACGTGGCGACACGCCAAAGTGACCGACCGTCGAACGTGCCTGGACTTCGCCGAGTGCTTGCGCGACCTCGTCGACGAGCACTATCCCCACGCCGAGAAGATCCGCGTCGTCCTCGACAACCTGTCTGCTCACAGGCCATCTGCTGTGTACGAACGCTTCCCACCTGAGGAGGCGCGGCGAATTCTCGAGCGCCTCGAGTTTCACTTCACGCCCAAACATGCCAGCTGGCTCAACATGGTCGAGATCGAGATCGGTGTGATGGTCTCCCAGTGCCTCGATCGACGGATCCCCGACAAGAGGACGCTGGTCGCCGAGGTAGCCGCCTGGGAGCGCCGACGCACGGCCGAAGGCGCCCGCATCGACTGGATGTTCACGATCGAGCGCGCACGGCGGAAACTTGGCCCGAGCTACCCCATTCCAGACGAACGACCGGTCCAGGCCGCCGCCTGAACCGGTCACCTT
>DASYPH010000232.1:0-6780 GCA_036006925.1 Gaiellaceae bacterium | reverse complement strand
GGGACGACCACCGGCCGGATCGCGCGCCAGGGCGTCGTGATGCCTCCCTCGAAGAGAATGATCGCGAGGCCGATGATCCCGACGGTCCGGGCGAGGTGCGCGTCGGAGAACTGGATCCCGCCGATGCCGTCGCTGCCGAGCAGCATCCCGAGGCCGAGGAACGCGACCAGAACCGGCACTCCCGCCTTGCCGGCGATCGCCGCAGCGACGACCGCTGCGAGCAGGATCGCGCCGACGAGGAGGATCAGCGTGCCGGGCTCCAACCTCCCCTGAGTCTGTCGAAAGTCGTCAGACGGCGACGTGCACGGTGCCTGCTACGAGCACGCGTTCGATCTCGAGCTCGGCGTCGAGCACGACCAGATCGGCGGGGAGGCCGACGTCGAGCCGGCCGAGATCGGGCTCGCCGAGCACGCGGGCGGGCGTCGAGGTCGCAGCCGCGATGGCCTCCTCGAGGGGCGCCCCGAGAGCATGCAGGTTGCGGACGGCTTCGAGCATCGTCAGGACGCTGCCCGCAAGCACGCCGTCCGGGCCGCGAACGGTCCCCTCGTGCACGAAGACGTCGAAGTTGCCGAAGCTGTACTCGCCGTCGGCAACGCCGGCGGCCGTGATCGCGTCGGTCACGAGGGCGAGTCGACCGGCTGCGGCACGCCATGCGACACGTGCTGTCTCCGGCGCGAGATGAATCCCGTCGAGGATGATCGAGACGATCACATCGTCGCGCGCGAGCGCGGCGCCCGCGATGCCCGGATCGCGGTGCAGGAACGGCCGCATCGCGTTGAAGAGGTGGGTGACCGCACGCGCGCCACGGTCGAACGCTGCGTTCGCCTGTTCGGCGGTTGCGTCGCTGTGGCCGAGGGAGACGGCGACGCCTCGCTCGATCAGGCGGTCGATCAACTCGCCGGCTCCCGGCAGTTCTGGCGCCAGGGTCATCAACCGCACCGGGCCGGCGTCGAGCAGGCGTTCGAGCAATGCCGGATCGGGGTCGCGCCGTGCGGAGGCCTGATGGGTGCCGAGTCTCGTCGGCGAGAGAAACGGTCCCTCGAGATGCATCCCGAGGATACGGGGCCGAGCTGCGTCGACCGGTACCTCTCGCATCGCGGCCAGCACCTGGTCTTCGGGGCTCGTGATCAGTGTCGGCAGGTACGCGGTGACGCCGCACTCGAGCAGCGCCGCACCCGCGCGCCGGTAACCGTCGGCGTCGGCGTCGAGGAAGTCGACGCCGCCGAAGCCGTTCACCTGCAGATCGATGAAGCCTGGGACCGCGAGACCGCGTCCGCCGCCGCCACCGAGACCGACGCCCGCGATCAGCCCGTCGACCACCTCGACGTCCCCAGGCAGCAGCCGACCGTCGACGAGAGAAGCAGCAACTCCGAGTCTCATCGCATCAGTCTACGAGGAGTCCGCTGCTTTGGTCAATACCAGTTCTCGACTTTTCTGCGGAAACCGGCTTGTGGACCCCCGAGCTGGTCTATACCATCGCAGGCCAATGGCCGAGATCCGGCTCTCAGCGGTCAGCAAGCTCTTCGGTGGCGTCACAGCCGTCGACGACGTGTCGCTGCAGATCGAAGACGGCGAGTTCCTCGTCCTCGTCGGGCCTTCCGGATGCGGCAAGTCGACGCTGCTCCGGATGATCGCCGGGCTCGAGGAGGTCTCTGCCGGCGAGATCTTCATCGGCGAGCGCGACGTCACCGATCTCGCGCCTCGTAGCCGAGACGTGGCGATGGTCTTCCAGACCTACGCCCTGTATCCGCACATGACGGTGCGTCAGAACATGGGGTACGGCCTCAAGGCCCGGCGGACGCCGAAAGCCGAGATAGCGAAGCGCGTCGACGAGGTCGCAGAGCTGCTCGGGCTCTCGGAGCTGCTCGACCGGCGGCCGGCACAGCTGTCGGGCGGTCAGCGGCAACGCGTCGCCATGGGCCGTGCGATCGTGCGGCAGCCGCAGGCGTTCCTCCTCGACGAGCCGCTCTCCAACCTCGACGCCAAGCTGCGCGTCGGCATGCGTGCGTCGCTGGCGCAGCTGCACCAGCGGCTCGGCGTGACGACCGTGTACGTGACGCACGACCAGACCGAGGCGATGACACTCGGCCAGCGGGTGGCAGTCATGCGCGACGGACGCTTCCTCCAGGTCGACACGCCGAAGCGGCTCTACGAGCGGCCGGCGAATCTCTTCATCGCGGCATTCATCGGCTCGCCGGCGATGAACCTCGTCAACGCGAAGGTCGACCGAAGCGGCATTCGCTTCGGCGAGTTCCACCTCCCGTTCGCCGACGGCCGTCCGCCCGAGGGTGTGGGCGAGCAGGTCGTGCTCGGCATCAGGCCCGAGGTCTTCGAAGACGCTGCGTTCGCGCCCGGACTGCCGACGATTCGCGTCCGGATCGAGGTGCTCGAGGAACTCGGCTCCGACGTCCACATCTTCTTCCATGTCGACGAACCCCCGATCAGCGCTGAGATTCTCGAGGCTTCCGCCGCCGGCAGCCTGCCGGACGGGCGGGCGCTCTTCACCGCCCGGATCGACGCCCAGACGACGGCGCGCGTCGGCGATTCGTTCGAGCTCGCCGTCGATCCGCGCCGCTTCCACTTCTTCGATCCCGCGACCGGCGTCCGCCTGAACGCGAACAGCCAGCCGGCGCTCGCCGAGGCGCGTTGACCAAGCAGCGCGAGACTCGCGAAAGCGTCCTCGAGCTGATCGAGCCGCTCGATGTCGGCGCTGCGATTCCATCCGAGCGCCAGCTCGGTGTCGATCTCGGCGTCTCCCGGCTGACCGTCCGCGCTGCGCTCGACGGGCTCGTGCGCGAGGGCTACCTGGTCCGTCGCCGCGGCGCGGGGACATTCGTGGCCGAGCCCAAGGTCGCGAAGGGCCTCGACGTCAGCTCCTTCAGCGACGACATGCGGGCGCGAGGGCTGACGCCTGCGAGCCGCACCCTCGACCTCAGGGTCGTGCCGGCCGGTGCACGGCTGGGGCGCATGCTCCACGTCTCACCGTCGGAGGCGATCGTCTCCGTCAAGCGGCTACGGCTGGCCGACGGCGACCCGATGGCGATCGAGCTGCTGCACGTCCGTGCGTCGCTCGTACCCGGCCTCACCGGGCGCGACCTCGAGGAGAACTCGTTCTACGAACTGCTCTCAGACCGCTACGACCTGCACATCGAAGGCGGCACACAGACCGTCGAGCCGACGGTCACGAACGACGAGGAGTCGCTGGCGCTCGGGGTGCCGCTCCACTCTCCTGCGCTCCTCTTCGAGCGCATCACGCGTGCGTCGACCGGCGACGTGATCGAGTTCACGAGCTCGACGTACCGTGGCGACCGGTATCGGTTGGTGACAGAGCTCGGCGTCGGCGGCCGGCCGGCGCAGCCGCTCGAGATCGCGCCCGTCGCCGACACCCGGTGATTCCAACTGGTATTGACATCTGTCACCAGATTGTGAAACCATCCGCGTGAGATGAGAAGTGGTCTGTACCAAACGTGCGGCGCCGAGACTCGCAGTGAGCGACAGGGCCGCCTGACTGGAGAGGGATCCAGATGAAGAGACGCAGCATCGTCGCTCTCGGTCTCGTCGTCGTTCTCGCCGCGTCGCTTGTCGCCGCGACGTCCGGCGCGACGAAGAAGGCGACGGCCAACGGCATCACCGTGTGGCTTCAGGTCGACGCACAGTCGGGCTGGCCGGACCTGGTGGCGTCGACGAACCAGAAGTTCCAGGCTGATCATCCGGGCGTGAACGTGAACGTCCAGTACCAGAACTGGGGCGATCACCTGCAGAAGTTCGACGCCACCCTCGCGGGCGGCGGTGGACCTGACGTGATCGAGATGGGGAACACCGAGATGACGAAGTACATGGCCGCAGGCGCGTTCGCAGCGCTCGACCGGTCGAGCTTCGACAACTCGTCGAACTGGCTGAAGGGGCTCGCCGCCTCGGGCGCCTACGGCGGGAAGACCTATGGCGTGCCGTACTACGCAGGCTCGCGCGTCGTCACCTACCGCACCGACCTGTTCAAGAAGGCGGGCATCAAGAAACTGCCGGCAACGACCGCCGCGTACGCGGCGGACGCGAAGAAGCTGCTCGCGAAGAACCCGCAGAAGGGCTTCTCCCCGATGTACATCGCGGGCACCGACTGGTACGTCGCGATGGGCTTCGTGTTCGACTACGGCGGTGGCATCGCTCAGCAGGTGAGCGGCAAGTGGAAGGGCCTGCTCAACTCGCCGAAGTCGATCGCTGGGCTGGCTGCGTACAAGGCCTTCTACCTCGCCACCTCGCGGGCCAGCAAGACGACCGATGAGACGCACCCGAACCCGTACGACGTCTACGCCCAGGGCCAGGCTGCCTCGATGATCGGCCCGAGCTGGTTCAGCTGCTGCGTCGGCAAGAAGTACAACGGCTCGACGGCACAGTTCGTGATGCCGGGTCACGTCAAGGGCCAGGCGATCCCCGGCTTCCTCGGCGGCTCCGACCTCGCAGTGCCGGGCACGAGCTCCAACAAGGCGCTCGCGGCCGACTGGATCAAGGACTTCACCAGCACGAGCTCGGAAAAGACTCTGCAGGCGAAGGGCAACATCCCGAACGCGACCAACTTGCTCGGCTCGAGCGTCAACGAGCGGGCTGCGGCACGGAGCTGGTTCGTCCCGACCGCGAAGCACTGGGTCGACGTCGAGAACGGCAACATCCTGCGCAACATGCTCGCGCAGATCCTCACCGGCAAGCTGTCGATCCAGCAGGCGGCTTCGTCGGCCAGCGACAACATCGCATCGGTGCTCAACCAGTCGTAGTCAGGACCGGTGCACGACACTAGCCCGATGGCTGTCGCCGCCGAGACCACGCTCCAACGGTCTCGGCGGCGACGCCGTTTCTGGGGCTATGTGCTCCGCGGGGCGGTTCCGTACGCCCTGATCGCGCCGGTGCTCGTGGTGATCGGCGTGATCCTCGGGTACCCGCTCTACTGGCTCGGCAAGCTCTCGACCGAGCGCTACGGCCTCTTCGAGCTGATCCAGCACAAGGGCGTCTCGATCGGGCTCGACAACTTCCGCTCGGTCCTGCACGATCCGATCTTCTGGCACACGCTGCTGCGCACGGTCGTGTTCACAGTCGCAAACGTGACGCTGACGATGGTGCTCGGACTGCTGATCGCGCTGCTGCTCGTCCGCGTCAGCACCTTCGTCCGTATCCTGCTCACATCCGGTCTCGTGCTCGTCTGGTCGATGCCGGTCGTCGTCGCCGTGCAGGTCTTCTACTGGATGACGAATTTCCAGAACGGCATCGTCAACTACGTGCTGACCCAGCTCCACGCCGGCGACTTCTTCCAGCACGACTGGTACGCAACGACCTTCTCACAGCTCGCCCTGGTGACGGTGCTGATCGTGTGGGGAGCGATCCCGTTCGTCGTGATCACCCTCTACGCCGGCCTGGCGCAGGTGCCGAACGATCTGATCGAGGCCGCCGAGGTCGACGGAGCGCGGCCATGGCGCGTCTTCCTCGACATCACGCTGCCGATCTTGCGGCCGATCCTGCTCATCCTGACGAGCCTCTCGATCATCTGGGACTTCGGGGTCTTCACGCAGCCCTATCTGCTGATCGGCCAGTCGAAGATCACGAGCGGCAACTACCTGATGAGCATCTACCTCTTCGAAGAGGGCTATTTCAAGAGCGACTTCGGTCGCGGCGCTGCGATCTCGATCCTGATGCTGCTGATCGTCGCCGCACTGAGCGTTGTCTACGTCCGCAAGATGGTGCGGATCGGAGAGGCACAATGACCGCCCGGCGCCGCAAGGGCCGCCGGGCGAGGCAGACCGGGTGGAACATCGTCGGGCTCGTCGTGTTCGCAGTGATGGTCTTCCCCGTCTTCTGGATGATCTCGACGGCGTTCAAGTCGAACGACCAGATCGTCAGCCTGACGCCGACGTGGCTCCCGCTCCACCCGACGTTGCAGCACTTTCGCGATGCGATCGCCAAGCCGTTCTTCTGGGTGGACGTCAAGAACAGCCTGATCGTCGTCTCGGTGACGGTCGCCTTCGCGATCGTGCTCGCGTTCCTTGCAGCGATCGGGTTGGCGCGCTACGGCTTCTCGGGCCGCAAGCTGTTCATCGTGCTCGTGATCGGCATCCAGATGCTGCCGCAGGCCGGGCTGATCATCCCCTTGTACGTGGTACTCGCCCGCTACCACCAGGTGAACGCGCTCGCCGGGCTGACCCTCACCTATATGACCTTCGTCCTGCCGTTCGCGGTCTGGACGCTGCGCGGCTTCCTGATCGGGATTCCGAAAGAGCTCGAGGAGGCGGCGATGGTCGACGGATCGACGCGCCTCGGCGTGTTCCTGAAGATCCTACTGCCACTGATGGGACCGGGACTCGTCGCGACATCGGTCTTCGTCTTCATCACGACGTGGAACGAGTACATCTTCGCGCGCGTGTTGCTGAACGACCAGTCGAAGCAGACCGTCACCGTCTGGCTCTCGTACTTTTACGGGTCGAGCCGGCACACCGACTGGGGGGCTCTGATGGCCGCGTCGACGCTGACGGCGATCCCGGTCGTCATCTTCTTCCTGATCGTGCAGCGCAAGATCGCGTTCGGACTCACGCAGGGCGCGGTGCGCGGTTGAGCGAGCGCGAACGGCTCGCCTCGTCCTGCATCTTCCCGAGCTTTTCGGGTCCGGAGCTTCCCGACTGGGCTCGGCGCTTCGTCGCCGAGGGCGGCGGCGGCTTCGTCCTGTTCGCGTACAACGTGCCGTCCCGGGAGGAGCTCGCGGTGCTCTGTGCGTCGCTCCGGTCGGAGCGAGCCGACGTGCTA
>DASYPH010000231.1:0-6081 GCA_036006925.1 Gaiellaceae bacterium | reverse complement strand
ACCAGAAGGTCGTCCACGCACACGCCGGCACGATCAAGATCGTCTTCCTGAACCGCTCGACCCTCATGCACAACGTGAACGTCGAACACGGCGAGAAAGAGTTCGGCAAGACAGCCACCGTCTCGCACGGCACCGCCACCGTGACCGTCAAGCTCAAGGCCGGAAAGTACAACTTCTACTGTTCCGTTCCCGGACACGAAGACGCCGGGATGCACGGAACACTCATCGTCGCCTGACCAAGTCTCAGACCCGCGCGTTCTTGGCCCGGGGAGCTGAGTCAGAACCTGAACTCGCCTTCCCGGGCCAGCCGTCTAGATGTAGTTCCTAACAACGTTGTTCATCCGGGTCTCCTTGGAGGCTGGTGGTTGCCGAAGACCCCAGTCCAAGGAGACCCGGATGAATCTCTGCACGGTAGTGCCAGGACCCTGTCCGCATTCGCAGTTGTTGATCTTTCGGAAAGTGTTGGGAGCTCAGCGTTCGCTTGCGGCGGCGGCCGAGCCGTTGAGGGTACGCCGAGAAGATGCGCGACTTGCGGGTCTAGATCCCCGGTCGCAAGGATCGCCTCACTTGCGACGGCGCGTGTCGCGTCGCCGTGCGTCGATCCCGACACGCTGATCGCGGGCATCGACTCAGCCGTCGCGGAATCCTGACTCGTCACGGGCATCGCCCTCGCAGCAACGCACGACTGGAAGGCAGCAGCGCTCTTGCTTGAACGTCGCGCGCCGCAGCGCTGGGGTCGACGCGCACCCCGAGCAGCCCTAGAGCGTGTGGAGAGGCACCTCGTAGAACTCGACCGAGGAACGGCTGCCAGCGTTGCCCGGCCCCGCATTCATCGCCCTGTCGCCGGTTCGCATCGCCTCCTCGCTGTCGAACAGCGTCACCCCGAGCATTTCTCCCGATTGGTGATCGACGAGAAGCAGGAACTTCGCGTCTGCAAGCTCGGGTGGCAACGACCCAGCGTCAATGGCAGAGCGAAGTCTCTGGAGCCTTGCAGCAACGTCTGCCGGGTCGCCCTCGAATCTCGCCACGCGCGCCCACATTTCAGCTAACCGAGTCGCGGAAGGCGACGGCCTCTCCGGCGATGGCGGACGATTCCTCGATCGGCACGATCGGATTCGTCGTGAAACGCAACCACGGCGCCCATGGGGCCGTGGTACGGGCGAGCGCGGCAGCGCTCTCGGCCTCGATCAGCGCCACGCCTCCTCCGCCATCGGCGAACCCGTAGAACCCTTTGAACTCGGCCCCGCTGGTGGCTGCCATTTCGAGAAGACGCCGAGCGACCTGCGAATGCCATCCTCGCTCGTATCGATGAACTCGCAAGTGACGTGAAAAAGCACGGCCGCTCCCTTTCCTGACGCTCGCAAGCACAAACGAACCACCCGGCAGCCGACTCTACGCCTCAGCTCATCGCTGAGCCAAACGACAGACAGAAGAGCCTCCTCACGGTGCTCTCACCTTCAGGGAAGTACCGTGGCGCGCGTGGAACCCGTCACCGTCGTGCGAACGGGCCGTGGCCTCCGGTCCCGATGGTCTCGCCCTCGGCGACTCGCTGCGATCGTAATTCTCGTGCTGCTGTCGCCTGCGATCTACTCGTATACGACGACGATGCTCCGACCTTCCAGCCTGCCGCTCTGGCCGCGCAGCGTCGAGTGGCTACGCGCACACCACGGGAACTGGCTCGTGGACGAGGTGGAGCACTACTACTACAGCTGGAAGGCCCCGAAGAAGGGCGGACCACAGCTGAGAGCTCTGCCGCCGGTCGGTCTCAGCGCAGCGCCACACGTCCGAGCCCACTCGCTTCGGCCACAGAGGCATCCGGCGGTATGGCCTCCGCCGATCAAGCCCGTGTTCCCGCATCCCTTGCCCGGCGAAGGCGACTGGAACTGGACGGGCCCGCTCGTCCGCGGCCGGCCCCCGGCCCTCGTGACTGTCTTCCGCACCGAGGTCGACTATCCCCGGATCGTCGCGTACGTCGCCTGGTTCGACCACACTCGCACTGCACTGGCGTACTACCCCGGCCGCTACGAGCCCCCTCGCGCGCCGAACCGGGGGCCGATGAAGGTTCCGGTCGACCAGCGCTGGCGCCTCCTCGCGACGTTCAACAGCGGCTTTATCTACACCGACGGGCACAACGGCTCGTCGATCGGCGGGACGATGCTCGAGCCGCTGACGCCTGGGCTGGCGACACTGATCGCTTACCGTGACGGCCGGGTCGACGTCAAGACCTGGACCGACGGCACCGTCGCAGGACCGAAGGTCGCATTCGCTCGCCAGAGCCTGCCGCTGATCGTGGACCACGGTCGGCTGAATCCGGCACTCAACGACAGCTCTCAATGGGGCTTCACGCTCGGGAACGCCGTCCGTGTCTGGCGCACGGGCGCCGGCATCGATCGCCGTGGCAACTTGATCTACGCCGCAGCCGATGCGCAGACCGTCGTCACCCTCGCGCGGATCCTGCAACGGGCGGGCGCAGTACGCGCGATGCAACTGGACATCAACCCGGAGTGGCCGACGTTGATCACGTACACGCACAAGGGCGGACTCGGCCCGACCAAGGTCGTGCCGAACTACCAGCAGCCCGAGACGCGATACCTCGTGCCCGACGACCGCGACTTCTTCGCCGTCTATCGGCGACTGTCCGGCCCGGTCACCGTGCCGTTCAAGTGAGATCCATACTCTGCGGGCAATGACCCGTGGCGCCGCTCTTGTGCTTGCCGTCCTGCTGGCTGCGGCTGTGGCGTGGGCGACTCTTCCGGCCCGTGCAGCACCCTCGCCCGGCATTCGGGTCGACGTGCTGCGGTTCGTCGACCGCTCGCGTCGGGCGGAGTTCCGCAACGGCACCTCAGGACCGCGTGTGCTCGTCACCTCCGTCCGCTACCCGACGCACGGCCACGCCCCGATGCCGCTCATCGTGTTCGCTCACGGTTTCGCACTGACCCCAAGGATCTACCGGCCGATGCTCGACGCCTGGGCGCGCGCCGGGTACGTCGTCGCCGCGCCTGCCTTCCCGGTCACGAACGCCGACGCGCCCGGTGGCCCCAACGAGAGCGACCTCGCCAACCAACCGCGCGACATGAGCTTCGTCGTCTCGCGCCTGATCTCGCCGACGAGTCCACTGCATGCGCTCGTCGACTCGAGGAAGATCGCGTTCGCCGGGCAGTCCGACGGCGCCGTCACGGCGCTCTCGGTCGCCTACGACCGCCGCTTCCTCGACCGCCGGGTCGATGCCGCGGTGATCCTGTCCGGCGCAACGCTGTCCGGCTTCATCGGGCCGCCTCCGCCCGGATCGCCTCCGCTACTCGCAGTCCAGGGTACGAGCGACCCTCTCAATGCACCGAGCACCACCGCTGGGTACTACCGGGTCATGCGGCGACCAAAGTTCCTGCTCTGGCTCCTCGGCGCCTCACACCTCCCGCCGTACACGACCGACGACCGCTGGGCTGCGGTCGTCGACCGCGCCACTGTCGCCTTTCTGGACCACTACCTTCGTGGCGCACCCCTCGACCGGCTCGTGGCCGCCGGCACGCGTCCGGGCGTGGCACGGATCACGTCGAATCCGTGAGCGCGATGGCCAGCCTGCTTGCGCTCGACGCAATCAGGTTCCACCGCTTCGGGCTCGCCGGCCGGGAGCCGCTGCTACTCATGCTGTCGGCCTCACTCCTCACCCTCGCAGCCACTCGGCTCTATACCCGCCTTGCGCGTGTTCGCCAATGGCGCAGCGGCCACCTCGGCGACGTGCACGTCCATCACATGGTTCTCGGGAGCGTTCTCACGTTGATCTGCGGGATGCTCGAAATCGCGTTCCAGCCCCGCGACATCGGTGTCGACGTGCTGGCGATCGGGTTCGGCGTCGGTGCGGCGTTCGTGCTCGACGAGTTCGCGCTCTCCGTCCATCTCCGTGACGTCTACTGGACACCCGAAGGCCGGCATTCGATCGAGGTGAGCCTCGTCTGGACGCTTCTCGGCCTGTTGCTCCTGACGGGACTCGCGCCATTCGGCCTCCATGACCAGACCGAGGTCCCTCGCATCGTCGGATTTGCGGTCGTGATCGTTGCGATCGGGCTCTCGATCGTCACGTGTCTGAAGGGAAAGCTGACGCTCGGATTGCTCAGCATCTTCATACCGCCCGTCGGCCTCTTTTCGGCCTGGCGGCTGGCCCGACCCGGCTCGATCTGGGCCCAGCTCTTCTACAGCCCAGAACAGCTGGCCCGGGCAGGCGAGCGCTTCGATCCGGCCACCTCGCGGCTCGAGCTCACTCGTCACCGGCTCACCGATCTGATCGGCGGGCGTCATGACGACCCGGTCGTCTAACGGGTGTTGGTGTTCCTGTGTCGGTCACCACGCAGGGCTCCATATCCTGCAACCGGCCCGGCTACGTCAGCAGCGAGGTACCTCATCGGCTCACATGAGCGCCTCACTCCGCACTGGCTAGGTAAGGAGCCAGCTTTGGAATCCGAACATCGCGGCACATGCGGCGGCAATCCAACCAAGCGCGGTGGCGCGATTCGGGATTTGTTCGATCGCTTCCGGCAAGAGTTCGCGCCAGACCATCCAGACCATCGCTCCGGCGGCGAAGCCAAGTCCCACGGGAAGGATTGCGGTGAACTGCTCGACGAACAGAAACGCTGGGACAGCGAGCAGTGGCTGAGGAAGACTGGTGAAGATGCTCCAGAGAGCGGCGCTCCGGACGCTCGCTCCGCGAGGGACCATGACGAGGCTGATCGTGACGCCCTCAGGAATGTTGTGGATGGCGATCGCGATCGTGATCGCCACGCCGAGAGCATCGCCGCCGCCGAAGGATGCGCCCACGCCAACGCCTTCTGCGGCCGAGTGGACGGTCATTACGGCGATAATCAGTACGGCCCTGCGTGCGTCGCCGCCGCTGAGCTGGGCGAGGTCGGGGGTACCGAGACGTCTGAGCAGTAGCTGCATGCCGAGGACGAATGCCGCTCCGGCCAGAACACCAATGGTGACCCGCAAGACGCTTCGGCTGCTGCCCTCGATGATCAGGCTCGCGCTCGCACCGAGCATGACCCCGGCTGCCAGAGCATTCGAGACGCCGAGCAGGCCTTCCCCGCGGAAGCCCGGGAAAGCGAATGGCAGCGCACCGAGACCGGTCGCCAGCGCTGTCGCGGTCGCAGCGAGAAACACAATCAAGGTCTGAGTTACAGTCACTCCCGAGCGAGCTCAATCGTCACTGGAAGCGCACGCCAGCAGCAACTTCACGCGATCTCCTCGTGTTTGATGTCGAATCGCGGCTCGTGCGGGCCGGCATCGAGCCGGAACGGCGGGTATTCGCGGGTCATGAAGGCGGCGTAGGCGACGACGCGCAGCACCCAGCGGTTGAGGCCGAGGACAAGGTCGAAGATGTCCTGCGGGTAGCGATCCTTGAAGAGCACGAGGACGCCTGCGACAAAAACGAGGATGCCGATGAACCCTGGGCTCCAGCCGACTCCGGCGAGGATGCTCGCGATACAGAACTGCGGGATACCGAGCAGCCACCAACCAACGAGCGGGAGGCCGCGGCGGAGGTTCTGCGGATAGTCGATCTCGAGCCGTGCCGGGTACTCGGGAACCTCCTTGAGCGTGAATGCTGGGTACTCGTCGGTGCCGAGGGCGCCGAAGGTGTAGAAGCTGACGCGCCACGTCCAGCGCAGCACGCCGAGGTTGAAGCCGAAGATCGCCCGTGGGTAGCGGCCCGTGAACAGCACCGCGAAGAACGCGATCACGGTGAGCCCGGCGAACGCCGCCCAGAGGAAGATGAGCACGACGACGTGCGGGATGGCGAGGAACCACTTGACGAGCCACAGCCACCGGCTCAGATGAGGTGCCAACTCGCCCTCGAGGGCGATCGGCGACCTACCCATTGCAACTTGCATGAGGAACCACCTCCTTGGGCCAGGTTCTCCCGTGACCGCCGCTCGCGCATCGGGGCAGTCACTTGTCGTGATGTGACCAAATACGGATTCATCGACGGCTCCTCGTGCTCCGCCGACGAGTACCGGGTCGGGCTGGGGGCGCCCTGAACGGCCCAGCCGACGGACAGACTGTCAAGGAACATCGTCCGCTCACTTGGGCGTG
>DASYPH010000230.1:0-1987 GCA_036006925.1 Gaiellaceae bacterium | reverse complement strand
AAACCGAGCGCTCCTGATCCGCTGGTCGAAGAAAGACGAGAACCACCTCGCGCTCCTCCAACTCGCCAGCGGCCTGATCGCGTTCAAGAAAGCCCACGCCGCCCGACTCGCTCTCGCCCAAACGGGATAGGCCCTAAGAGCTCGCGTCTGCTCGGCTCTCTCAGCGTTCAACCGCAGCTGCCCGCAGACGACGACCCGACGTATCGGGTTGAGGTCACCGCCGACTGAAGCGCCGAGTTCGCTACGACTCAACTTTCCCTCGGGTCGTGTTCCTTGGCGTCTCTGGCTGCGGCACCCCGCTTCTCGACAACCGCGAATCGTTCGTTCGACCTGGCGACAGTGTGCTCGACCGCCGGATCTACATGCTCTGGAAGGACGACGAAGTGAGTCGGCACCGCCCGTACCGCCTCGTATTCGGCACGCGTCAGGCTGACCTTCTCGACACACTCGACATCGTCGCACTCGCAGAGGAACTCCATGTTCGATTCAGCCGCCGGGACGGTCTGGCTGACCGCCTCAATCTGTTCGTTGACGGTGCGGAACAGCTCCTCGTTCCTGGCTGCTGCCTCGACGCTCATCGCCGTGAGCGTCGGGGATCGTTGCGCTCGACGATCGTCTGCTCCTCGCCGCGCTTCTCGACGACGGTGTAACGGCTCGACTCCTCGACCACGACCTCGCCTGCCGTCAGGTCCTCATGCCTCGGAGCAACGACGAAGCGCGCCGCGTCCGAGCGCACCGCCTCGTACTCCTCCCGCGTGACCGCAATCGGCTCAAAACAGGTCTCGACGCCGCATTCACACAGAAACGGGAGTTCTTCCCTGCCGCCGTCACCGCGGTTGGCCTCGATCGCCTCGTTCGCGGCGCGAAACACACTCTCGTTCTGCGCCAACCGCGCTGACCGCCTGTCCATACCGAGCACTGTTCCCGACCCTCTGCTCCCGCAATCGCATGCCTTTCGCCAGCTCGACGCCATGTCGACGGCCGACCGGGAGGAGGCCCCCGGCCAGCGTGCGCCTCCTCTCCGTATTCGTGTCAGCCTTCAGCGTCGTGGAGAAGCATGTTCCACCGTCTGGGCCCAAATGATCGCCGCCGTTCGAGCAGCCGAGCGCTGGCGTCGCCGGATCGACGCGGTTGGTCTGGACGCCGACCCTCCCTCGTGAGCGAGAGCCGTCGTGTCCGCGGGCGGTCTGACCGCCGCACGGCCCCCTGGCTCCCGGGAGGCGGCCCGAACCCGCCGCCTCCCTTACCGAGAGCCGGTTCAGCCGACCGCCTGGAAGTAGTTGTCGGCGACGTAGCGGCTGACCTTGCGGCCGAGGTTCGAGCCCTGCAGGTCGGAGTTGCGGAAGTGGAAGCCGACGAGGACGCGCGCCCAGTCGACGTCCTTGACCACGTCCTGGAGGCGGTCGTAGGTGCGCGTACGCGTCGTCTCGCTCAGGCCGGGCGCGCGGCTGTCGAGCGAGAAGTAGACCTTGTCGGTGCCGAAGAAGGCGTCGAGAGCCTCGACGACGGCGGTGCTGTGGCAGGCATGTGCGGAGGGGTACTCGGGGAAGTTCGGCGTCGTTCCAAGCGGCTTCCAGTTGGGGTCGGCCACCGTAGCCGGGTTGCCGTCCGTGTCGGCCAGTGGGATCGCCTGGTAGGGGCGCCAGAACCAGTAGTGGTACTTAGCGTCGAAGCAGGCGATCATCGCATCGCCGCCGGCGACGTGCGCCATCGCCAGCATCCGGGCTGTCTGGACGAGGTCGAGCCCGCGCGCGGCGGCGAGGCGGAGCATGCCGTCGTTCCACTGCCGGATGTCGTGGTCTGTCCAGAACAGCGCCTCCTGAGTCTGCTCGGGCGTCCTGGTCGTGCTGTCGGTTCGCCCCAGCTCCTTGACCTGGTTGAAGTCATCGGCGTACTCCCGGCTCGTGAGCGCATTCGGCCCGTCGGGGCGGAACTGCGAGGCGCCCTTGAGCGCGAGCGGCCGCATCGCGGGTAGGCAAGGGCCGAG
>DASYPH010000229.1:0-44757 GCA_036006925.1 Gaiellaceae bacterium | reverse complement strand
GTCGCGGGTGGCCGAGGGGAGGTCCGCAAACAGGTCGACCTGACCGATCTCGTCCGCGGTCACCACAGGGGCGGACGCTAACTCGCGTCGTCCCGCGACGCGCTCACTGGGGCGGGCGATCCCGTTGGCGGCTCCGCTCGCGCCAGGACGTCTGCTGCCGCGGCTTGGGTCGTCAGATCCCTCAGGCTGCCGAGTAGCCCGTGTGCCTCCGTCACGGGCGTGACGGCGCCTCCTCGTCCGAGCGTGACCAGGCACCGACCCTTCCCGAGCAGCGCGTCCGCCAAGGCCGGCACTGCACCGAAAGCGCGCCACCGGCTCTGTGCCTGGTCGTAGAGCGCCAACGCGTCGGTGACGCGTCCTTCCGACTCGGCGAGCGTGGCAGCCGCCGCGATGCGGGCGCACCCGATTCGTCCGAGCTCGACGCTCATCCCGTCGGCCAGTTCACGGGCGAGGTCGAGGGCGTCGAGTGACGCGCACAGTCCTGTGAGCTCGGGCAGGAAGAGCGCTCGGTGACGGTCGGAGCGACCACGCGTAACGTCGATCAGTTCCCGTACGAGGTCGAGCGCAGCGGTGTTGTCGCCGTTTGCAGAGGCGACGAGCGAGCTGACGGCGAGCGACGGCACGAGGAGCTGCAGGTCGGCAGCTGCACGGGCTTTCGGCAGAACGTCGGCCGTGACCGGTCTCGCCAGCGACGGTTTCCCGCGCCGCATCAGGACGAGTGCCTGATAAGGCAAGCCGAGCTCGAGCGCCTGGAGTCCGCCGGTCTCGCCGCTCGAAGAGGCCACCTCGTCGACGATCGCGAGCAGCTCGTCCCAACGTCCAAGATCGAAGAGCATCCAGGTCGACTCCGACCTCGACCACCAAAGCGAGCCTCGCAACCCGCGTGACTCGGCGAACGCCTGCAGTGACCGGTGCAGGTCGAGCCCTTCCTCGGCGCCGACCGACATCCAAGTGGCGTCGGCGAGGTTGAGCCGGCCGATGGCCAGTGGGCCGGCCGGACCGTCGGCCAGAAGCTCGAGCGATTCGCGGACGTCGTCGAGCCCACCCAGGTCGCCGAGCTCGGTCCGCGCGATCCCACGGTATTGCAGCGCCTTCGCGACCTGGTCATCTAGCCCGAACTCGGTCGCCATCGCGATCGCGGCATCGGAGCTCACGACGCACTCTGCCGCCCTCCCGTTCATCATGTCGTCACCCGCTCGCTGACGGAGATAACCCGCGAGCACGGGCCCGGGCGGGTGGCGATCGAGCAACTGTCGTGCGCGCTCCGCGTATTCATGCTCCTCAGCGTCGTTGCCCTTGTACGAGGCGAAGCGGCTCAGGTCGACGAGCGCCTCTGCGGCACCGAGCTCGTCGCCCGCTGCCTCGTAGAGGGCCGCCGCACTGCCGACGTCGGCGTCGGCCCGCGCGACCGACAGTCCGACGACGAGGCGTCCGGTTTTCAGAAGCAGCGGAGCGAGGGCGGGGTCGTCCGGTTCGTGCAGCTCCACCGACCGGCGGTAGTAGCCCTCCGCCTTCGGCAGGTCGAGCGCCGCGGCTCGGTCGCCTGCAAGCTCCAGCATCCGGCGTGCCGGTGGCAGGAGGGTCTGTTCCAGCAGCGCATCGCCGGTCGCGTGCGCCAGTTCGAGCGCCTGCTGATAGTGGTGTGCGAGAACGTCGGCGAGATCCTCGACCCGATCGCCGGCCTTTCCCTCCATCCACGCTGCGGCGGCCTGATGCTTGCGCGCCCGTGCGCCGCGCGGGATCTGCCCGTACGCGACATCGCGGACGAGCACGTGCCAGAACGCGTACTCGCTCTCGCCTTCCATCGTGCTGCGCCGCGCCGGACGGACGAGTTCGCGCCGGGAAAGCTCGTGGAGCGCCAACTCGACCTCGCGCTCGTCGACGTCACCCATTGCGGCGAGGGCGCCGCCCCAGAACACTTTGCCGATCACCGCCGCGTCCTGCAGCAAGGCTTTGCGATCCGGCGCGAGCGTGTCGAGCCGCGCCGCAATCAGTGCCTGGACGCTGTCCGGGAAGGCGACCCCGTCGCGGGTGTCACCGAGCCCGCGATCGGCGACGAGGCGGACGAACTCCTCGGCGTACAACGGGTTGCCACCCGCGCGCTCCAGGATCGCCTGCCGCACCTGCTCCGACACGTTCTGTTCCAGCAGGCCGCCGACGAGCTCGCTCGTCTCTCGTTCCGAGAGAGGGGACAAGTTGATCGTGTGTGCATTGCGCGTCCCGGCACCCCACGTTCCGTGCTTCTCGAACAGCTCCGGGCGTGCTGTGCACAGGAGGAGCAGCGGCACACCCTGCGCCCACTCCGCGAAGTAACCCAGGAAGTCGAGCAGCGACGCGTCGGCCCAGTGGAGATCCTCAACGACGACGACGGCCGGCCCGTCCGCGGCGATCGATTCCACGAAACGCCGCCAAGCAGCGAATGACTCCTCGCGTGATTCCGACTGCCCGGAGTCGATGCCGAGCAGGGGAAGGAGCCGCGCCCGCAGCCAGTCGCGTTCCTCGACCTCGGGGAGAGCGTCATCCAGCTTCGCCGCCGCAGCTTCGGGCGAATCCGACTCGAACACGCCGGCATGCGACTTAACGAGCTCTCCGAGCGCCCAGAACGTGATCCCCTCGCCGTACGGCAAACAGCGGCCCTGCCGCCAGCGGATCAGCTCGGGACGCTCGTCGATGTAGCGAAAGAGCTCGGCGCAGAGCCGGCTCTTGCCGACGCCCGGCTCGCCGACGAGCGTCACGAGCTCGACCGTCGAGTCGCGAGCGCACCGATCGAAGAGACCCTGGAGAAGTGTCTTCTCGACCTCGCGGCCGACGAACAAGCTCTCCTGGGTCCTGATCAGATCGGCGCCAAACCGTCCTCGCGCTGCTACGGCGCGATACAGACGCATCGGCGAGCTCTTCCCCTTCGCGTCCACCGACGCGAGCTGCTCGTAGGTGAAGACCCGCTCCGTCTGGCGGAACGTCTCCTCCGAGACCGCCACCTCGCTGACGGGAGCGGCCGACTGGATGCGCGCCGCGGTGTTCACGACGTCGCCGGTGACGATCCCCTCACCGTGCGCGGGCCGGGCCTGCAGCGACACGACCGCCGGGCCGGTGTTGATGCCGACCCTCACCTGCAGGGCGAGCTCCGGCTCTCGCTCGTTCAGCTCGCTGATCGCCTCGATGATCCGCAGCCCGGCCCGAACGGCCCGCTCGGGATCGTCCTCGTGAGCAACCGGCGCGCCGAAGACCGCCATCACTGCGTCGCCGATGAACTTCTCGACCGTGCCGCCGTACCGTTCGAGCTCATGCCGCAGACTCGCGTGGTACGGGCGGATACGTGCGCGAACATCCTCGGGGTCGGCTGCTTCGGAGGCGGCGGTGAAGCCGACCAGGTCGCAGAAGAGGACCGACACGATCTTGCGCTCCTCGCTCGGCTCCGACATGACGGCGAGCGGGGCCCCGCACCCGTTGCAGAATTTCGCGGTCGCGACATTCTCGGTGCCGCACGCTGGGCAGGTCACTGGCGGAGCCTAGAACATGCCGCTGCGTGAGAACGCGTGCCGCGCGGTTCGAGCCGGGCGGCAGACCCCGCCGCCCGGGCTCAGACCTTGGCTAGGCGGCCGCTGCGGCTGCAGTCGTGACGCCGAGCGCCGTGCTGAACAGGACTTCGCCGTAGCGAATGTCGATCGCTGTGAGCTCGCTCGCCATGTTCTCTGCGACCCACGAAGCCTCGGCATCGTTGCCAGACCGGGCTTCTGCGCGCGAAGCCCAGACGCTCATCGAAAGGAGCCCGCCGTCTTCAGCTGCGACCGGATAAGCCTTGAAGCCGGGCAGCGCCTCGAAGATCGGGAGACGCTCCCTTCGTCGTGCCGGCCGGGGGTGGTGCCTGACCGGACTGTCGGCCGAGCGTGTCAGAGCCCTTCCATAAGGCAACCGCGGAGAGATTCGGCAGTTGCCTCAAGGGGGTCGGCGCGCCGGCTTGCAGGTCTCAGGCCTCTCGCGGCTCGAGCGCCCGCCACGACACCGGGGCTTCGCGCTGTGCTGGCTCCCGGGCGCGCACGAGCTCGGCGTCGAACTCCCTGTTGATGCTCGACCCGAGCACCGAGATGTCGGCTCCGTAGATGTGCACGGAGATCGCGAGGCTCTCGCCGCCGTTCTCGACACGGTGGATGTCCTCGTCCGGCGGCACGAGCACCGAGACGTCACCGGCCAGCGCGGCGGTCGACCGGCGCTTCAGGAGGTACTCCGACCCGGCATCGACATGCAGGTCGTAGGTCGTCTCTTGCTCGCGCCCGCGCCAGACGCCAACGACGCACCAGCAGCGGTGGTCGTGGATCGGCGTCGCCTGGCCCGGCTTCCAGACGAGAGCGACGATCGAGTACCGGCCCGTCGGATGCACGTGGACGAGGTGCTGGCGGTACCGATCGTCGGCGGGTTCACAGTGCCGCGCCTCGAGGAGTGCGGGATCGGCGAGCGCGGGGGCGAGCAGCATCCCCACGCGCGCCGCGACCACGTGTGGGTCGGCGTTCGTGGCGACGAGCGAGTCCAACGATCGGGTCAGGCCGCGAAGTGTCCTTGTCCGCGCCACCGGGCGGATTGCGTCATCGAGTCCGCGAGCACGTTGTTCCATTCGCCGAGTGTGCGGCGTCGGCCGTCGCAACGCATCGGCCGCAGGTTCGACGTGCCTCGTTCGCTGGGACGAACCTCGACCCGTCCCTTCGAACGACGGCTCGTGCAATCACGCCGCCCGTAAGATCGTCTCGTGACGCAGGACGGGAGACACCGTTGCTGACCGCCGAGGACATCGCCGGCATCTCGATCTTCGCAGGGCTCGGGCCGGCGGAGTGCGATCGCCTTTCCCGCAACGCGGCGGACATCATGCTCATGCCGGGTGAGTACGCGGTGCATCAGGGTGACGAGCGGGCGCTGTTTGCGGTGCTCGAGGGGCGGCTGGAGACGGTCGGGCTCGTCGACGGGATCCCCACGGTCGTCGGTGGACGCCAGGCAGGAGAGCTCTTCGGCGAGGTGCCGATTGCGCTCGGCACACCGTTTCCGCTCGGGTTTCGCGCTGCCGAACCGACACGGGTGATGCGCGTCGCGGCCGGCGACTACCACGCGGTGGCGGCGGCGTTCCCGGAGATCGGCGTGCGACTCGGTGCGTTGGCACGAGCCAGGATCGGTGGGTTGCAAGGCATCGTCGCCGAGACACCGCCGCCCCGGGCGATCGTGCTCGGGCATCGGTGGGACGCGTCCTGCGCCGAGCTCCGCCGCTTTCTCGACCGCAACCAGGTGACCTTCCGCTGGGTCACGCCCGACGCGCCGGATGCCGCCGACGAATGGGGAGGGGAGCTTCCCCCGGTCGACGACGGCCCGGTGATCCGAGTCGTCGACGGTGAGGCAGTCGCTCGCCCCGCGCTCCGCCAGGTCGCCGAACTGCTGGGCCTGGCCACTCACCCGGCGGCGGCGGAGTACGACACGGTGATCATCGGCGGAGGCCCGGCCGGTCTCGCCGCGGCCGTCTACGGAGCGTCGGAAGGGCTCCGTACCGTCGTGATCGAGCGCGACGCGCCCGGTGGGCAAGCAGGGGCGTCGTCGCGGATCGAGAACTACCTCGGCTTCCCGTCGGGCGTCTCCGGCGACGAGCTCGCGACCCGCGCCCTTCACCAGGCGCGCCGGCTCGGCGCCGAGATTCTCGTCACCAGCGCGATCACGAGCATCGATACGGACCGTCGAGAGCTACAGCTCGACAGCGGGGAGGTCCTGCGGGCCCGCACGATCGTGCTCGCGTGTGGCGTGTCCTGGCGTCACCTGTCGATCGAGGGTTTCGACCGCCTGTCGGGCAAGGGCATCTCGTACGGCGCCGCACGAAGCGAGGCGCCGAACACCCACGGCCTCGACGTGCACATCGTCGGCGCCGGCAATTCGGCCGGGCAGGCAGCGTTGTTCTTCGCCAACCACGCGCGCAGCGTGACGATCCTCTGTCGCGGCGACGACCTCGAGAAGGGCATGTCCCGCTACCTCATCGACCAGCTCGCTACCAGGTCGAACATCACGACGATCTTCCGGGCGCAGATCGCGGCGGTGCATGGCGAGGTGTCGCTGGAGGCGATCGACGTCCTCGACGGGGCGACCGGGGCGACGACGCGGCTCGACTCGGGCGGGCTCTTCGTCTTCATCGGCGCCGATGCAGACACAGCATGGCTGCCGCCCGAGATCGCGCTGGACGGGCATGGCTACGTCATGACAGGCCCTGATGTGCGCACGGCGGGGCGCTGGGAGCTCGACCGCGACCCCTACCTGCTCGAGACGAGCGTCCCGGGCATCTTCGCGTGCGGCGACGTTCGCTTCAGCCAGGTGAAACGTGTCGCCGCCGCGGTCGGCGAAGGGAGCATGGCGATCGCATTCGTGCACCAGTACCTCAGAGACGCCTCGGTCGAGCCCACAGCCGCCCGCTAGACCGCGTGTGCAACGTGGTCCAGTTCGTCTCCCACGTCGCGCCGCCGTCCCCCGAGAACGACTGCGCCCAACGCGCTGACGTCTCCGTGATGTCCGACCAGGTGAAGCGGACCGTGATCGGGCGGCCCCCGAACAGCTCCTCGCACTCGAAGATGCCGACCCCGTCGGAGAACGAGCCAATCATCGGTGCTTCGAGCAGCCCCGGCATGCGGCTGTCGGCCCAGTAGATCGCCCACAGGCGCGTTTCAGGGTCGAAGACACGGACGGCCATGCCGACGAAGCCACCGGCGAAGTCGGTGGTGAACTCCTCGACGTTCGCGAACCCGTCCAGCATCGGGCGAGCGACGCATCTGCCTTCGAACTCGTCCCACTCCTCGCAGCCGGCGAGGCGCTCGCGCAAGCGGCGGTTCTGCCCGCGCCAGGTGCCGAACCAGAAGTCGAAGTCGCGTGGGCTCGACGTCGTTGCTGCGGTGATCGTCATGCGAAGCCTCCTGTCGGACGGTGTGCCCGCGACGCTAGTGGTCAAATAGGGCGGATCAGGCCCTCTATACCTGCGAGACTGCCGGGCGTGCTGACGCCGACCTCGCGCCTTCTGTCGCTCCTCGAGCTCCTCCAGGAGCAGCCGCTGCTCACCGGGCGCGAGATCGGCCAGCGCCTGGAGATCGGGCCGCGCACCGTCCGTCGCTACATCGCGGCCCTCGAAGAGCTGGGGATCCCGGTCGAGGGGCAGCGGGGCGTCGGTGGCGGCTACCGCCTCCGGCCGGGGTACCGACTTCCGCCGCTGATGCTGACGAACGACGAGGCAGTGGTCGTCTCGCTCGGGTTGCTGGCGGCGAGACGGCTCGGGCTGGAAAGCGCGCACGATGCTGCGGACGGCGCGCTCCGGAAGCTACACCGGGTGCTGCCGACGACACTCAGGCGGCAGGTCGAGGCGCTCGAGCACTCACTCGGATTCACCGCTCGTCCGCTGGCCGGCGTCCCTGCACCGAGCGAGGCGCTGCTGTCACTCGCAGACGCGATCGCCAGGCACCGACGGATCCAGGTCGCGTACAGCTCCTACGCCGGGGTGCTGTCGACACGCCGGCTGAGCCCCCACGGCCTCGTCGTCCACCGGGGCCGGTGGTACCTCGCCGCTCACGACCACGACCGAGGCGACCTGCGGACGTTTCGCGTCGATCGGATCGGCCGCGTCGAGTTGGTCGACGGTGTCGTCGTCGATCCGCCTGAGGATTTCGATGCGGTCGCCTATGTCAGCTCGTCCCTCGCGCAGGTTCCGTGGACCTGGGAGGTAGAGGTATGGCTCGATCTGTCGCTCGACGTCGCGACGCGACGAGTCACGCCGACCTTGGCCGAGCTCTCCGACGACGGGGGCGGCACGCTGCTGCGCATGCGCAGCAGCTCGCTCGACTGGGTGGCGGCGCTCCTGGCCGGGCTCGACTGCGACTTCGCGATCCGCCGGCCCGGCGAGCTCCGCGCCTGCGTTCGCGCACTCGCGACGAGGCTCGAGCGGCGAGCCGTTTGACAGTCGACAACCCGCCTGAGACTCTGCGCTGCCGATGGCGACGATCCTCTGCGTCCTCTACGACGATCCCGTGGACGGGTATCCAACCGCGTATCCGCGCGACGACATCCCGAAAATCGAGCGCTACTTCGACGGCCAGAGGACCCCGACGCCGCAGGCAGTCGACATCACGCCCGGCGAGCTGCTCGGCAGCGTCTCCGGCGGGCTCGGCTTGCGGACGTTCCTCGAGGACCGCGGCCACCGGCTGATCGTCACCGCCGACAAGGACGGGCCCGACTCGAGGTTCGAGCGCGAGCTCGGCGAGGCCGAGATCGTCATCTCACAGCCGTTCTGGCCGGCGTACCTGACCGCAGAGCGAATCGCGAAGGCACCGAATCTGAAACTTGCGATCACGGCGGGAATCGGCTCGGACCATGTCGACCTGCAAGCGGCGATCGATCGCGGCATCACCGTCACCGAGGTCACCTACTCGAACAGCATCAGCGTCGCCGAGCACGTGGTGATGATGATTCTCTCGCTCGTTCGCAACTACCTCCCTTCGCACCAATGGGTGCGCGACGGCGGCTGGAACATCGCGGATTGCGTCTCGCGCTCCTACGACCTGGAAGGGATGCAGGTGGGAACGGTCGCGGCCGGGCGCATCGGCTCAGGCGTGCTGCGGCGGCTGAAGCCGTTCGAGGTCGGGTTGCACTACACCGATCGGACTAGGCTGTCGGCCGAAGCCGAAGCGGAGCTCGGGGTGACGTTCCACCCGAACGTCGAGTCGCTGGTCGGCGTCTGCGACGTGGTCACGATCAACGCCCCGCTCCATCCCGAGACGGAGCACCTGTTCGACGACGAGCTGATCGGCCGGATGAAGCGTGGCGCCTACCTGATCAACACGGCGCGGGGGAAGATCTGCGATCGCGACGCCGTCGTGCGGGCGCTCGAGAGCGGTCGGCTCGCAGGCTATGCCGGCGACGTCTGGTTCCCGCAGCCCGCGCCGAACGACCACCCGTGGCGGACGATGCCGCACCACGGCATGACGCCGCACATCTCGGGCTCGTCGCTCTCCGCGCAGGCGCGCTACGCAGCCGGCACCCGCGAGATCCTCGAATGCTGGTTCGACGGACGGCCGATCCGTGAGGAGTACTTGATCGTCGACGGAGGCAAGCTGGCCGGCGCCGGCGCTCACTCCTACAGTGCCGGCGACGCGACCGGAGGCTCGGAGGAAGCGGCGCGGTACCACGCCACCTGACCTACGGGGTCAGGCGAACATGCCGTGCAGGACGACGACGCCCTCGCCGCTCGAGGCGACGACGACCGACAGCCGCTCTGCTTGACGTTCGACGTTCCACGTCGCCCATGCACAACACTCGCTCTCGACCGCGACGAGCGCGCGGAGCTCGTCCTCGACGCCCGCGGCGGCCCGAAACTCCAGCCGCAACCCCTCGCGTGTCGTCTGCCGTCCCAGTCCCGCCTCCCTCCGGATGGTGCGCCAGCGCTGGGCCAGCGCCGCCAGGTCGTTCGCGCCGAGCGTGCATGCGATCGGGGTCTCGGTCATCTCGTCGACCTCCTCGTGGTGGGTAGCGTTCACAGCATGCAAGTTCAAGTCGACTTGATGTCAAGGGCGACCGGCTGCTGACGATCGGAGAGCTCGCGGCGCGCACCGGCAGGGCGGCCTCCGCGATCCGCTACTACGAGGAGGTCGGCCTGCTTCCACCACCGCCGCGGGTGAGCGGTCGGCGCAGCTACGACGAGCAGTCGATCCGCACGCTCGCGGTGATCGACACCGCGCAGCATGCCGGCCTGTCCCTCGACGAGATCAGGGTACTGCTCGGGGCATCGTTGGACGACGGCGCGTCGATCGAGCGGTTGCGCGCGATCGCCGAGCGGAAGCTGCCGGAGATCGCGCTGCAGGTCGAACGAGCACGCCACGTACAGCGCTGGCTCGAAGCCGCGGCGGCGTGTCAGTGCCCCTCGCTCGACGACTGCCCGCTGTTCGTCGGCAGCAGTACCGTGACCGAGCCGTCGTCGTCGCCGAGCACTCGGCTGTAGAGGTAGACCGCGCCCGCCACGTGCGCGGCTGCTTGCGCCGACTCCAGGCCGCTTCCTGTGGTGGCGGACGCCGGCCACGTGGTTTCGGGCGACCAGTCGCCCCGGCCGCGAATCGTCACCGCGACGAAGGCTCCGGCCGGCATCGGCCCCGCCGACGCAGGCTCGACCACGACGTTCGAGACGTTGAGCGTCAGCTCCCCGAGCACGTTGCCGTTCCTGAGCAGCCCCACCACGATCAGCTCGCCGAGCATCCGAACGAACGGCTCGAGCTCCGACTGGGGAGCCCACAGCGACGGTGGCCGCTCGACGCGGAGGTAGGCGTGGGCATTCAACAGGCCGTCGAGCTCCGCCGTGGTCATCAGCCCTCTGCCAGACGTGCCGTTGCGACGGCGTGCGCCTCGGTGTGTGCGACCGAGTGGCCGGTCACCGCTGCGAGGAACGCGTCCCGACGCAGTGCGTACAACCCGGTTTCGGCTGTCGCCCGTACGGTTGCGGTCCGCGGAACGTCGCGAAGCAGCGCGATCTCGCCGAAGAAGCCGCCAGGGCCGACTGTCGTCTGCCGCTCGGACGTCTCGACGACCAGTGCGCCCGCTTCGACGATGTAGAAGCGGTCGCCCACATCGCCGGCGCGGATCACGACATCGCCGGCGTGGACGGCCGTGCGAACGAGCAGCGAGGCGATGCGCTCCTTCGCTGCCAGCGAGAGCGGAGCGAACATCGGCACACCCTCGACGAGCGCGAGTTGGGGTGCGGCCGGCACCGCCGCATCGAGCTCGAGCAGCCGGCGATAGGAGAGCACGGAGAGGATCGGCAAGATCGCCCCGACCGCCAGGAACGCCAGCCGCACGCCGGTGACCTGGACGATTCCGGTCGCGGCAACCGAGCCAAGTGCGACCGCTCCCATCGCCAGACCCCAGACCACGCCGAGCACGCGTGCGAGTACGTCGTCGGGAATCACGCGCTGGACGAGCGTGAACGCGGCGACGTCTTCGACGCTGTTGGCGGCACCGACGATCGCGAGCAGCAGGATTGCCGTGGCGAGATACGGCGAGGGTGCGATCAGCATGATCGGTGCGCCCCAGAAGATCAGCGACCAACCGAACGGCGCTGCAAGCCGGCTACCTCCGAGCCCGACCGCTCCGAACGCACCGAGGAGGCCGCCGGCGCCAATCGCCGCGGTCAGATAGCCGACCTCCGCTGCCCCGCCGTCGAGCACCTCGTAGGCGGCGACGACGATCAACACGTTCAGGCAGCCGCGAACGAACGCCTGTGCCGCGATCAGGGCGACGAGTAGCCTCGCACGGGGAACGTCGGCGATCGTGCGGAAGCCCTGCAGGATCAGATTGGGCCGCTCGACTGCCGGAGTCATGCGGCCGTCGACCGAGATCAGAGCCAGCAGTGCCGCCGAGAAGAGCAGCGCGCCTGCTCCGATCGCGAACACGGTGCCGACGCCGGAGGTCGCGACGAGCACGCCGGCGACGAGTGGCCCGATCAGCGTGCCGAGGCTCTCGATCGTGGAGGTCGCGCCGTTCGAGGCGATCAGCTCCGCGGGCGTCCGCGCGAGCGACGGGAGGAGCGCCTGGAGCGCAGGCCGAAAGAGCGTGGACGAGACGCCGACTCCGGCCGCGGCACCGAGGACGACGATCTGACTTCCAGCGTGCGCGCCGAGCGCCGAGACGGCGAGCGCTGCCGCACCGCCCAACGAGACGACGAGCAGGAACCGCTCTCGACGGAAGCGATCGCCGAGCGTGGCTGCGAACGGCGCGATCACCGCGGCCGGCAGCAGCCGGACGAGGCCCGCTACTCCGACCGCGGACGCACCGCCACGGTCGTACGCGAAGACGCCCAGAGCGACGAAGTGCGCCCACTCAGCGGCAACCGATGCTCCCCAGGCCAGCTCGGCGCGCCGGATGTCAGCGTTTCGGGCGGCGACGGCGAGCGCGCCGACGACCTGTCGTGGACGGATCATCGCTCCATCCAACTCGCCGGTCGCTCACGACACAAGGGTCGTGATCAGGATGTTGCTAGATGCTGCTACTTGCGTTTGCGCTTGCGGCCGGCGGTGCCGCCGCCGCCCGGGCGGCCGCCGCGGCTCTGCTGCTGCAGCCGTTCGGCCTGGCGGCGCATCTGCCGGTTCGCGGTGTCGGGCACGCCGCCCTGTTCCTGTGCCGCCTCCATATACGCGCGTCGCTCGGCAGGTGTCAAACGGCTCATCGCCTTCTGCATCGCCTGAGGATTCGGGTTCGATGCCACGGTGTTCATCTTCTTGATCGCTCCTGCGAGTTCGGGGTTCTGACGCTCGATCGCCTTCGTCGAGATGTTGGTGAAGAACCGCCGCATGAACCCGATCCGGGACAGGCTCGTGACCAACGGGCGGAGGAGCGCACCGTTCCTGAAGCGCCCGAGGAAGACGAGCAGCCCGAAGAAGAGCAGCACCACGGAGATCACGATGAGCGGTATGAGGAGCCACCACATGCCGCCGATGGTAACGCCTACGGGGCGCGGGTCAGCGGCGAGAGGTGAGCACGTACGCCCAGGCGACGATCACGCAGATCGCCAGTACGAGCCAGATCCAGGCCGCGATTCCGGTCGCGGAGTCGGGCATCGGCGGGGCGGGGTGGAGCTTCACCATGGCACGATTCCCGAAGGGGATGAACCACGGCTTCCCGTGGTGTAAGGATTCCCTCAAATGTCAATCGGTCTCGCGGTTACAGACGCGACGACTGGGGTAGCTGAGGGCGATGACGGTCGACCCGATCGCGATTCTTCTCGAGCACGGCGACGAGCACGGCTGCGTCCACATGACCGAGCTCCACGAGCTTGCGCAGAAGGTCGAACTCGAGGAGGAAGAGATGGACGCGCTGCTCGAGCGGCTCGAGACGCACGGCATCGAGTTGACCGACGACTGTTCGCGTGCGATCGAGGAAGACGTCACGTACACCAACCCGCAGATGGCCGCAGCGACGATCGACTCGCTACAGCTGTTCCTGAACGAGGCGGGCCGCTATCCGCTGCTCACTGCGGCGCAGGAGGTGGAGCTCGCGAAGCGGATCGAGGACGGCGACAAGCCGGCGAAGGATCTGCTCGTCAACTCGAACCTCCGCCTGGTCGTCTCGATCGCCAAGAAGTACCAGGGGCATGGTCTGACGCTGCTCGACCTGATTCAGGAAGGGATCATCGGTCTCATTCGTGCCGCCGAGAAGTTCGACTGGCGCAAGGGCTTCAAGTTCTCGACGTACGCGACGTGGTGGATCCGGCAGGCGGTGCAGCGCGGGGTTGCGAACAAGGCGCGCACGATCCGGATTCCGGTGCACATCGTCGAGCGTGAGCAGCGGATGTCGCGCGCCGAGCGCGAGCTGGTCGCAACACTCGAGCGCGCCCCGACCGACGAAGAGGTAGCCGAGCAGGCGAAGCTTCCGCTCAAGCAGGTGCAGGAGGTGCGTGTCGCGGCGCGTGCCGTCGCATCTCTCGATCGTCCGGTCGGAGAGGACGACTCGATGGCCTACGGCGATCTGTTCGCGAGCCCGGAAGCGACACCAGACGAGCAGGTCGAGGTTCAGCTGACGGAGGACGCGCTCTACGCAGCGATCGCCGAGCTGTCGGACCGCGACCAGCGCATCCTGCGGCTGCGCTACGGCCTCGACGGGACCGAGGAGCCGAAGTCGCTCGAGGAAATCGGGCGGATCCTCGGCATCACCCGCGAGCGCGTCCGCCAGCTCGAGGCCGAAGCGCTACGGCGCCTCGCCGAGCGTCGTGAGCTCGCAGCGATCAAGGCTGCTTGACCGCCCGAGCGGTGAACCACGAGTCTGACTCGAGTCAGACTCACGTCTGACTCATCGGGCCACTGCGAGGCCGGGGGAGCCCGAGCGGTCGCCTGGCCGGTCCGGACGCGTGTGGACGGTCCGTCACACGTTTCCCGAGGGCGCTTCCAGAGCGCGATCGCCAGACAGCCGTCACGAAGACGTCGCGAAGGTGGCGCAAAGCTGTGTGTCAGACACATGTCTGACTCCTGTCAGACACGGCGGGTCGCGCGGCGTACGCCTACGAGCCGACGACCTTGCAGAGCCAGCGGCGCGGACGGGACCGGTCGAGCTCGATGAACAGCACGCGCTGCCAGGTGCCGAGCGCTAGTTCGCCGTCGCCGACGGGAATCGACTCGCCGGCCGAGCCGAGGATCATCGACATGCAATGTGCGTGCCCGTTCGCCTGCTCCTTGTCCTCTTCGCAGATATTCTCGGTGCGCCGATCCCAGTCGTCGTGCGCGTAGTACGTCTCGTGCGGCACGAGCCTGCGCAGCAAGGTGCCGAAGTCCTCGAACATCCCCCGCTCATACTCGTTCACGCGCACGCAGCACGTCGTGTGGGGCGAGTAGACACAGCAGATGCCGTCGACCACTCCGGACTCGCGAACGATCTCGGCGACCTCGGCGGTGATATCGGTGACATGGAGCCCGCCGCTGGTCTGGAACTCCCGCTCCGCCTGGAACACCTTCATCGGCCTCGCAGTCTAACGAGTACGCTCGCAATCCCGGGCCCGTAGCTCAGCTGGTTAGAGCAGCGAACTCATAATTCGTTGGTCCCTGGTTCGAATCCAGGCGGGCCCTTATTGCACGGCTTGGCGACCCGGAAACCGCATGGTTGACTGGGTCGGGCCTGTGATGTGGTGCCCCTGGGTAGCCCCTCGAGATTAGAGCTGCTCGACCTCGAGGGGCGCATGATGGTTCCAGAGGGTTAGTGCAGCCCGTGAACAACGGCGTGGCCGCGACCGCGAGCGATCAGCCACCGGTTGACGGGAACCGTGATCACGAAAGCGATCACCAGGCTGAGCCCGAGACTCCACCAAAACAGTGAGTCGGTCAGGCCAGCTGCGAGGGCGCCGGGAACGGCGAGGATGAAGGCGTTGTCGACGATCTCCATCGTCGTGATCGAAAGCGTGTCGGATGCGAAGGTCAGGCCAACGGCACGTCGCAGAGGGATCCCTGCCCGCAGGATCGGCCCCAGTGTCAACGCGTAGCCGAACAGGAACGCGAGAGCTATCGACAGGACGATGGATGCCGCGTTACCCCACGCGAGCGCGGTTGCGATCACCATCCCCAGGATTTCGCCGATCGCGCAACCCGTGAGACAGTGCAGCGTCGCCTGAACGGCCGCTCGGTTCAGTGAATCCTCAGCGTGCTGGGCGTGTTGCACGACGGAGGTATAGCGTCAACGCCGATCACAGCGGCTCGACCTCTCGAGCACACCGTTCAACGGCCCGTCGACGAACTCCGCGGCCAGCTCGGGGTGCGAACTCTCCCAGACCGGCAGGGATCGTGCCGGGTGTGTGCACACCTCCGCGCACACCTCGCACGGAGTTCTAGCAGGCGCTCAGCAGGGTGGTTTCGGGCCAGGCGGGGCTTTCGGACCAACCGATTCCGCTCCGGCTCTGGCAGTGAGCTGAAGGCTGTAACGGCTCTTGCCCTGGAGAAGTCTGTTGAGGCGTGCCGCTGTCGCCTCTGGCCGTTTGTCGTCGTGGACGTCACGCGTTCGTCGTGTTCTCGGCGATGTTCATGTTCGCCGTTGGCTGAACGATCGACCGTGCCCCCGTGAGGGGCGCTTCGACGACCAGTTACGTTCCGCGTCGTACGCCTCCACATTGACGCTCGAGGTCGTGCTCACCGCCCGACGTCACGCCACGCCGCGGCGACGCCGACCGGAAGACGCTCTTTCGGCCATGTTTCGAAGGGCCGTCACGGCGTGCAAATTGTTCGGGCCGGCGACGGCCTCGAGGGCTGCGACGGCGAATGCTGCGTCGTCGATCGTCGCCTCAGCGTGCGCCTCGAGGTACCGGACGAGCCATCGCGCTGCGACGCGGGGGTAACGGCGGGGGTCCTTGAACCCGATCAGGATTGTGAGCTCGAGCAGCTCGCCGAGGGTGGGCCGTCCGAGTTCGCGCAGGGTGGTCTCGGCGATCAGGAGGTTGCCGCGCTCGATCGCCCGGTTGAAGATCGCTCTCGGATGTCCCTGCGCCGTCAACAGCCTCGCCTTCCCGGGGCCGGACGGCCACGAGAGCCTAGTCAAGAGCGGGGTTCGTCACGCCAGACCGACACGTTCGTTTACCCGGTGAGCGCGTCGCGGGGAAGTACGGCGCGTCGGTCGCGAAGGACACGAACGACCCGGACGGGGCGTACGCCGAGCGGTCGAACGACTTCGAGCCGGTGCTTCTTCGGTGACCCGTGGTCTGAGCGCGAAGGCCGTCGGCTACGCCGAGCCGACTTACGCCGCTGCTAAGCCGAAGTCATCCACGAGCATGTGCACGTGGCCGACAGGCTCGAACCCGAGCCGCTCGAGGATCGGGCGGGACATCGAGCCCCCCTGCGTGATCAGCACCGGCCTGTTGCGCGAGACCGCGTCGTCCCAGCGGGCGCGCACGAGCGCGCGGTAGGCACCGCGACCGCGGGCGTGCGGCAGCGTCGCGCCCCCGTACAGAAGAAGGCCGTGCGGGGTCGGCGCCGCCGTCCCCGTGCAGACGAGCTTGCCGTCGAGCCACACGGCGTGCCGGACGATGGGCGACTCGCGCCACCGGCTCTCGAGCAGCGCACGCGCCTCCTCGATCTCCGCCGGCGATGCCTCGAACGCCTCCCACTGCACCTCGCACGCGGCGACGAGCTCTTCGAACGTCTCGATACGACGGGCGACGGTGTTCGGAGGACCCAGCGGCGGCTCGTGCGTGAGCACGAGTGCGACGGCGTAGGGGTCCCGGTCGTGCACGAGGCCGCGCTCGAGCAGGGCGTCGACGAGTCCCGCCGGCGCGGAGCTGCCGACCTCCCACTGCGTCTTCGTACGTCCGCGCTCGCGCAGCGTCGCGCGCACCTCTTCGAGCACGTCGTCGATGTCGGCGACGGGGAAGCGCTGGCGTTGCACGGTGTTCCACGACGCGCCGGCGCCCATGCAAAGGGTGTACCGCTCGGTGTCGATCCGCTCGTCGCCGGGTCCGAGCGGCCCGAACGAATTCGGATATTCAGCAACCTCGCGCAGCACGGGAGCAAAGCTACCCTGGTCACTCATCCGCTAGAGGTCCCGGGTTTCGTCGCGCGGAGACGTAATGCGAACCGATCTCGCGGTCGAGGAGTCGATTTCGTAGGGATCTCCCTCTTTCTCGGCGATCCGGTCCTCACCTAGGCTGCGAAGCGATGACAGCCAGGCAACGCACACGTCGACTTCTGGAAGGGCCGATAGGAGTTCGGCACCTTCGATTGGCAGCACATCTCAGCATTTCTCGGGAGGAGCTCTGAGTCCCTTGACGCATCGGATATCGCTGCGACTTCTCGCCTTTCTCACGACACTGGCGACGATCCTCGTAGCGACCACGGCAGCCTCCGCAAGCAGCACGGGCTGGTCCCGACACCAGTGCGACGTGGCCGCTGTCACCTGGGCGCGCACACATCCCCACACCGGCGCGTACAGGGCGAAATACGTCGCCTATCTGAAGCAGCTGGCGAAGCTGCACGGCTGTAAATTCGCCCACTTCCCGTAGGAGGCCATCGCCCGACGGCGTCCCTTAACACTGGCGAACGGTTGCGGAATGTAAGAGTCGGTGTGGCCGGACCGCGCTGCATGGCCCGCTCGGGGGGGCTGACGGACCACTGACGGCTGCGCCGGTCCGGCCACAGCTTGTAAAGGGGTTGGCTTACACCGAGAATGAGCAGGTCAGCTAGTACGGGAGAGATCGCATGAGGCGGGCACTCACGATTGTTGGCGCGGGCCTGGTGCTGGGCGGTGGCGTGACCGCTGCGGTGGCGCTGGGCGCCGGAACGGGCTCGAAGGACGGTTCGACCTCGACGGGGACGAGCACGGCGCCGACGAAGGTCTGGTTGTGCCACCACACGGGCTCGTGGAAGCACCCGTACCACCTGATCCACGTTTCCTCGCACGCAGCCGCTGCTCATCTCGGGCACGGCGATGTGATGCCGGGGTCGGGGAACTCCTGTCCGTCGACGCAGCCGCCAGGCGCGAAGCAGCACGGCGGCGGGCAGGGCGACAAGGGGAAGAGCAACGAGAAGGACGACAACGAGGCCGCTGAGAAGGACGGCTAACCGTTTGGTGGCCGTATGAGCGACGCACGCCCGGATGAGATCGTGCGGATCACCAGCGTGCCAAACGTGCCTCTCGCCGAGCTCGTCGTTTCGGATCTCAAGGCCAACGGCATCGAGGCCTTCTACAAGGTCGCCGGGATCGGGCCCTACAGCATCACCTCGGTGACCGGGCCAGGCGGTCAGTGCGACATCTACGTTCAACGTGCGGATGCAGAGCGCGCGCTCGAGCTCCTGCCACCTCAATGAACGCGGACGCGCAGCGAGCGACGTAAGCAAACTGTTCGGACTCGCGCGCCGCGGCTTTCGTGGGCGCCCAGCGCGGGCAGGACGCTTTGCGGGCCTCCAGCACGGAGGCCCTGGTCCGGTCAAGGCGGGTCACCCGGACCTGACGGCCCTCGGCGCCACGCGGGGAGAGGGGGCGCTCGCTGGGCCGTCGACCCGCGGGACGAGCTTGAACAGGCGACGAGGGACGGCGGCCCCGGGGAGAGGGAGGGGCCAGCCGTCCCGCCGCCAGGAGCGCCGGCTCCCCGGACGCTCGGAAGTCCCTTCTCTGGCGCAAAACCGTGTCCTGCCGACCGCGGGGCGGAAGTGGGCGCCGGTGGTCAGCGCTGGACGTTCGACCAAAACACCGCGACGGAAGACCAGTGCCGAACGGCCGTCGCCCCACCACACTGCGGGCACGCGCGCGTCGCGGGGGGAGAGGTGGGTCAGGTCGCTCCCGCAGCTGACCTCGGACCCGTCCTTGCGGCCCCTCCGCGGCCCGCGCGACTGCGGCAACTGTGCCAAGTGGACACGAACGTATGTTCGTAGTAGCCTCGCCTGATGCAGCTCCGACTCGATGCTGCCGATCGGCTCGTCGAGCTGGTCGAGGACCGGCGCGGGCCGGTGCCGGCGGAGGACGCCGCGCGGCAGGTGCTGAAGCTCGGCAGCGCCGTACCGACCGGGCTCGCACGCTCGCTGCTCGACGAGGCGGTGGCGGCCGACGCCCGCCTGCGCTGGGCCGGCGACCTCGTCGCGCTCGCCGCCTCGGCTGGTGACGGTCTGCTGCTCGAGGAGGCCACGTACGTCGTCTTCGACCTCGAGACGACCGGTCTGCGACCGGGAACCTGCCGTCCTTGCGAGATCGGTGCGGTGCGGGTACGCGGGCTCGAGCTGACGGACCGCTTCCAGACGCTCGCCAATCCAGGCGCGCCGCTCCAGCCGGCGGTGGCCGCGCTCACCGGTCTCCGCGACGCAGAGCTTCGCCGAGCTCCGCCGGTCGCCGCCGGCATCCGTCGCTTTCTCGAGTTCACAGGCGACGCCGTGCTCGTCGCGCACAACGCACGTTTCGACATGGCGTTCCTCGACAACGAAACGATGCGCCTCACCGGCAGCCGCGTGGCCGCGACCGTGGTCGACACGGTTGGGCTTGCTCGCCGGCTGCTCGGCCGGCAGCCGGCGAACCTGACCGCGCTGGCGCATCGCTTCGTGACCGACGCCCGGCCTTGCCACCGAGCGCTCCCCGACGCCGAGGCGACCGCCGAGATCCTCGTGCGGCTGATCGGCATGGCACAGGAACGCGGCGCGACGACCGTCGCCGATCTCGTCGAGCTTGCCGCGACGCGGCCGCGCCGCAGCCACGGAAAGCGACAGCTCGCCTTCGGCGCGCCCCAGCAACCCGGCGTCTACCTGTTCCGCGACGTCCACGACCAGGTGCTGTATGTCGGGAAGGCGCGCGACCTGCGCGCCCGCCTCCGTTCGTACTTTCGATCCGAGCGTCAACGGCCGGCCGTGGAAGCCGCCCTCGGCGCCCTTGCGCGGATCGAATGGCGCGTCACCGGCTCTGAGCTCGAAGCGGCGCTCACCGAGCTACGCCTGCTCCGTGAGCTGCGTCCGCCCGGGAACGCGCGCTCGACCCGTCCCGACCGCTACGTCTACCTACGCCGCCGTGGTGACACGGTGGTCTGCACGGCGACGCCGGGGCCGCTCGGGCCGATCAAGAGTCGCCGGCGTGGGCAGCTCGCGGCGCGAGCCCTGCAAGGCGTCGACTGGCAGACGCTCGACGACGCGGTCCCGAAGCTGCAGCAGAAGCTGCGCCGGCTCGCACGCGAACAGCGCTTCGAGGACGCCGCTCGGCTCCGAGACCGGATCGCCGCGCTCGAGCACGTCGCGGGCGAGATCGACCGGCTCGAGCGCCTTCGTTCCCTTGCCGTCTGCGTCGTCGCGCCTGACGGGGACGCGGGCCGGCGTGGCTTCTACATCGCCAAGGGCCAGGTCGTCTGCGTGCGACCGTTCCGCGGTGCCCACGGTCTCGAGTGGCAAGCGGGGCTGGCCGCGGTCGCGCGAGCCGAGGCAAGCCTGGCGCCGGAGGCGACCGACGAATTGCTCGTGGTCGCCGGGTTCCTCCGGCGGCCGCCTCCCGAGCTCGAGGTCGTCTTCCTACACTCCCAGGCATGGACGAGCTCCGCGAGCGTTGTGCCGGAGACGGCTGGCGGAAGCTCGTCGCAGACGGCGTGACGGCGACCCCGGTCACGCTCCGGCGGGGCGCGGCGATCAAGCTCGTCGACGGCGCCAAGACGGAGATCGTGCTCCGTGACGAATGGCCTGCACGCCTCGACTCGATCCTGACCGACGCGCGCAACGTCCACCTCCTGTCGCCCGAAGGCGACATTCACGCGCGCCGTACCAAACGCGGTCGCTGGCTGGTCTCGAACGCTCGCCCGTCGTCTACGGCGGCGGTCGGTGATCGGCACGACCGAGAGGCGCAGCACCCATTGCCCAAGGGGCACCCGCTGTTCAGTGCCACGAAGATCTCGCGCGACAAGGAGCGGCAGGTGCAGCACTACGTCGAGCTGCTCCGGGCGCTGCCGCTCTGGGAGCGCGACCGGATCCGCGTCGTCGACGCCGGCTGCGGCAAGGCGTACATGAGTCTGGCGCTCGTCGCGTACGGGCGGGAAGTGGGGACGCGTGTCGAGCTCGTCGGTCTCGACGCGAACGCGGGCGTGATCAAGACCGTGCGTGGAATCGCGGAGCGCCTCGGCTACCACGAGGCATCGTTCGAAGCGACGACGATCGCGGACTACGCCGGCGACGGTCCGGTCGACCTGCTCGTGTCGTTGCATGCCTGCGACACGGCCAGCGACGAGGCGATCGCAGCCGGGGTCAGGCTCGGCGCCGAAGCGATCGTCGTCGCCCCGTGTTGCCACCACGAGCTGGCAGGGCAACTCGCGAAGCGGTCGAAGGATGGCGTCCTGCGTCACGGCGTGCTGCTCGGCCGGCAGGCGGACCTCGTCACCGACGCGCTCCGCGCCTCCGCTCTCGAGACGCTTGGCTATCGGGTCGACGTGATCGAGTTCGTCGCGACGGAGCACACGCCGAAGAACGTCATGCTGCGAGCGGAGCGTTCTCCCTCGGCCACGAGAGCCGCGCGCGCCCGGCGCGAATACGTCGCGCTTCGCGACCACTGGCAGGTGTCGCCGGCGATCGAGCGCCTGCTCGGATCGATAGCATGAGACCCGTGCACGAGCTCGGGACGATGCGTGTCAAGAGCGGCCTCGCAGAGATGCTCAAGGGCGGGGTGATCATGGACGTGGTCGACGCCGAGCAGGCGAAGATCGCCGAGGAAGCGGGTGCCTGCGCCGTCATGGCGCTCGAGCGGGTCCCCGCCGACATCCGTCGCGACGGCGGTGTTGCGCGCATGTCCGACCCCGACATGATCAAGGGCATCCAGGAGGCGGTGACGATCCCGGTGATGGCCAAGTGCCGGATCGGGCACTTCGCCGAGGCGCAGATCCTCCAGTCGCTCGAGATCGACTACATCGACGAGTCGGAAGTGCTGACGCCGGCCGACCTCGAGCATCACGTCGACAAATGGCAATTCACGGTGCCTTTCGTGTGCGGCTGCACCAACCTCGGCGAAGCGTTGCGCCGCATCGCCGAGGGTGCGGCGATGATTCGCACCAAGGGGGAGGCTGGAACCGGAGACATCGTCAACGCCGTGACGCACATGCGCTCGGTCTTCGGCGGCATCCGCCGCCTCCAATCGCTGCGCAGCGAAGAGCTCTACTCGGAGGCGAAGAACCTCCAGGCACCGTACGAGCTCGTGAAATGGGTGGCCGAGAACGGGCGGCTGCCGGTGGTCACGTTCACGGCGGGAGGCATCGCCACACCGGCGGACGCCTCGCTCTGCATGCAGCTCGGCGCCGACGGCGTGTTCGTGGGCTCCGGGATCTTCAAGTCCGGCAATCCAGCTGACCGCGCGCGCGCGATCGTCGAGGCGACGACGCACTACCTCGACGCCGACGTGCTCGCTCGCGTCTCCGCGGGTCTCGGCGAGGCGATGGTCGGCATCTCGACGCAGACGCTCGACCCGAGCCAGCTGCTCGAGACGCGCGGCTGGTAAGCGTCGCTCCTCATGGGAACGCTGCTCATCACTGGGGGCGGCGGCACCCTCGGCCGCGCTCTCGTCTCGCTGGCGCCGACGCGCGGGTGGGACGTTCGCGCCACCTGGTTCAGCGCGCAACCCGCGCTTGTCGCCGAGTGGCTGCAGGCCGATGTACGCGACGCCGACGCCGTGGCCCGTGCGACAGCCGGCGTCGACGCGGTCATCCACACGGCGTATCGCCACTACGACGACGCGTGGTCGACGAATGTCGAAGGCTCGGAGACCGTCGCCCGCGCGGCCGCCGGGAGCCGCTTCGTTCACATCTCGAGCGACGTCGTCTTCGACGGGACCGTCGGGCACTACACCGAGGAGGACGTCCCGGCCCCGGTGAACGACTACGGCCGCTCGAAGGCCGAGGCGGAGCTGCGCGTCGCCGACGCTCATCCGGGCGCGACGATCGTGCGGACGTCGTTGCTGTACGGCGGCGCCGACGGCATCCAGGAGCGCCTCGCCCTGGAGGGCACGCGGTTCTTCATCGACGAGTTTCGCTCGCCGATTCACACGGGCGACCTGGCGAGCGCGCTGCTCGAGCTGCTCGAGCTCGAGTTTCCCGGGCCCTTGCACGTCGCCGGAGCCGACGACGTCAGCCGCTACGAGTTCGCGGTCCTGCTCGGAGCCGACGAACGCCGGATCGAGCGCGCCCAGACGAGCCCCGACCGTGCACCGGACGTGACGCTCGACAGCTCCCAGGCCTCGGCGCTGCTCGCCACGCCTCTGCGTGGCGTGCACGAGGTGCTCGCTCCGAACTCCTAGCCCCAGCGCTCCGCGGCGGCGCGGCCTTCAGGCGTCGCCAGGAAGTGCTCGAGCGGCACGTGGAGCAGCGCAGCTTTGCATTCGGCGAGCCTTTCGTCCCCGTCCGTGATCGCCGCGTCGACGTGCAGCCGCCGGCCGCGCGCATCGTCGAGTCGCGCTCGGATCAGCAGCTCGGTGTTGATCGGGATCGGGCGGCGATAGCGAACGAAGATCCGTGCTGTGACGGACGGGAACGCGTACCAGGTCGCCAGGAGCCCGACCGCCTCGTCGAGCGCCGCGGCGACGAGGCCTCCGTGCGTGATCCCGGGACCACCCTGGTGCCGTTCGTCGAACTGGAAGTACGCCTCGTACTCGGACAAGCCTTCTGCGCGTGGCGGCGGCAGCTTGAGCCCGATCGGGTTGTCACCGCAGCCCCAGCACGCCGGGTCATGGTGTGGCGGGATTTTCATGCCACACATTTTCGAACGTACCGAAGCGGAGCTCCTGGATGTAGTAGAAGCGCGCCTCGTCGCTGCGCCGCAGGTACTCCTCGGGGAACGCAGCCAAGAACGCGTTGTAGGCATCCGCGGACTCCCAGCGGTCGATCACCAGGTAGCGCTCCGGCTCCTCGACGTCGTGCAGCAGCTCGGTGCCGATGAAGCCCGCTCCCTGCCGGAAGAACCGCGCCCACTCACCGTCAGGCCCGTACACGCGCGCAAACTCCTCCGGGTCGCGCACCTCGTAGCGGAAGACGAGCGCGATCACCGAAGGCCGCCCCGTTCGTGGTGCGCCTTGAAGAAGTTCTCGCTGCCCGCCGTCGCCATCGCCGCAGACGCGCTGATCTCGAGGCACAGCGCGGCGGCCGCGACGATCTGGGCGAAGCGGTAGACAGTGCCGGGGCCGCTGCAGCGGATCGAGGCGAGCCACTCCCGGGCCGACGGCAGGGTCGTCCCGCCCCCGACGGTGCCGACCTCGAGCCCGCCGAAGCGGATCGTTGCCTGCAGCCCGCCTTCAACGCGGCGTCCCGTCCCATGCGCCATCGAGCTCGTGCCGACCATGCCGAGGTCCTGTCCCGTCGCCGCGAAGACCGCCGCAACCGCTGACGCCGGCGTGAAGGCCACCGACTGCATTCCGCTGGCGACCGCGCCGTGCGTTCCGGCCCACGAGAGCGCTTCGAGATCCTCGGCGCTCGTGCGTAGGACGCGTCGGATCTGGTCGTCGGACAGGAACGCCTCGGCGAGGACCGTCTTCCCATGGCCCGACTGGAAGAACTCGTGCGACGGCTTCTTGTCACCGCCCATGTTCGCTTCGAGGATCGCCCGCTCAGGCTTGACGGGCGCTCGCTGCATCACGTACGCCATGTTGAGCGCGTACGAGTTCCTGGTCATCATGTTCGGCCCGACCGCGTCACCTGTCGTCCACGCATAGAGCACGTGACACATCGGTCCGACGACGTGTGTCTTGACCTCGCGCAGCACCGCTCGCTTCGAAAGCGACGGGTCGTCGGACGTCGAGAGCCACTGCTGCATGGCCGGGACCTCGGCCTCGACCCAGCGCGAGAGCGCGAGTGCGGCGGCGGCGTCGCTGCACACGAAGCAGGAGGCTCGCGTGATCCGGTCGTGGAGCACGTACGTCCGCACCGTTCCGGCGGCGAGCGCCCCGCGGGTCATCGACGCGGTGAGGCTTCCCTCGGTGTGGGCGAGTGGCACGTACACGGTCTCGACGGAGCGCCCGGTTTCGGCCACTGCGCCGTCCGCCGACAGCTCGTAGGCGCCGAGCTCGATCTCGATCGGCGCCGCCGACACGGGAATCACCGCGACGCCGACGAGGGACTCCGCTGCGGCCGCGAACGGTGCGAGATCGACCGACGTCGTCAGGCCGTCAGCAACTCCCATCGCCGCTCGGCGAGCGTCGATCGAGGCCTGATCGTTCTTCCGGGGCCAGCGCATGGGGCCAGCCTAGACTCCCCGAATGAGCGCGACGACGATGAGGGGCAAGCCGCTCGCCGACCGGATCCGCGCCGATGTGGCCGAACAGGTCCGCGCGATCGGGCACGTCGGCCTCATCACCGTGCTGGTCGGCGACGATCCCGCCTCAGAGGTCTACATCCGACTCAAGCACAAGGCGGCGAACGAGGCAGGCTTCGACGCCGTGGACGTCCGGCTCCCGGCCGAGACGTCCGAGGAGTCGTTGCTCGCGCGGCTCGCGGAGCTGAACGTATCCGACGAGGTCGACGCGATCCTCGTCCAGTTGCCGCTGCCGGACCACATCGACGAGGAGCACGTGATCCGTGCGATCGAGCCGGCGAAGGATGTCGACGGGCTGCACCCGTTGAATGCGGGAGAGCTCTACCTCGGGCGCCCGGCAATCGTCTCGGCAACGCCCCGTGGCGTGATGGCGCTGCTCGCCGAGCACGAGGTTCCGCTGGAGGGCGCAAGGGCCGTCGTGATCGGACGCAGCGCGATCGTCGGCAAGCCGATGGCGCACCTGCTGCTGCGGGCGAACGCCACCGTCACTGTCTGTCATTCACGGACGCGTGAGCTCACCGACCACACCCGTTCCGCCGACGTGCTCGTCGTCGCGGTCGGCTCGCCGGCGCTCGTCGACGCCGACATGGTCCGAGCGGGCGCGGTCGTGGTCGACGTCGGGATGAACCGCACCGAAGCGGGCCTCGTCGGCGACGTCGATCCGGCCGCGTTCGAGGTCGCGTCCGCGATGACACCCGTGCCCGGGGGCGTCGGGCCGTTGACGATCGCCTGCCTGCTCGAGAACGCCGTGCGCTGTGCCCGTTACCGCCGTGGCGACCTTGCATATCCATAGGTGGTTGCCCGCAGCCAACCAGCTCCTGATCCGTTAGTGTTCCGCCCGCTCCGTCGGTCACGGCGGACTTGTAGTCATCTCAGCAAGGAGTACGAAGAAGTGGCTGAAGGTACGGTCAAGTGGTTTTCGAACGAAAAGGGCTTCGGCTTCATCGAACGTGGCAACGGCGAGGCGGACGTGTTCGTCCACTTCTCCGCCATCGACGGTGAGGGCTACAAGTCGCTGACCGAGGGTCAGCGCGTGTCGTTCGAGGTCGTGCAGGGCGACAAGGGCCTGCAGGCAGCGAACGTCATGGCGCTCTAGACCTACTCGGAACCAAGCTGGACGTGAGGCTCCGAGAGGAGCCTCTCGTCGTTACCTGGAAGGATTCAGTCGATGGCCGGGATCTCGAGGGACGAAGTGCTGAAGGTCGCGAGGCTGGCGCGCCTCGAACTGAGCGACGCCGACGTCGCCAGGTTTCAAGAGCAGCTGTCGGCGATCCTCGAGGCGGTGTCGAAGGTGTCCGAGCTCGATCTCTCGGACGTGCCGCCGACAGCCCATCCACTCGAGATCCAAAACGCCTGGGCCGAGGACGAGCCGGAGCCGTGCCTGACGCACGACGAAGCATTCGCGAACGCGCCGGACCGCGACGGCGACCTCTTTCGAGTGCCGCCGGTGTGAGTGGCGCGATCGACACGCTGCGGCTGACCGCAGAAGAGGCGTGGCGTCTGGTCGAGGCGCGGCAGATCAGCGGCGCCGAGCTGTTCGCGGCCTACGTGACCGCGATCGAGAAGCGGGACCCCGAGCTGCACGCGTATCTGACGCTGGCCGGGGATCCTGGGGGCGACGGCCTTCCGATCGCGATCAAAGACGTGATCGGCACGAAGGGCATCCGCACGACGGCAGGTTCGAAGATGCTCGAGAGCTACGTCCCGGTGTACGACGCGACAGTTATCGAACGGTGCAAGGCGCGCGGCTTGCGGATCCTCGGCAAGACGAACACCGACGAGTTCGCGATGGGCTCGTCCACCGAGAACTCGGCCTACGGTCCGACGCACAACCCGTGGGATCCGACACGCGTTCCGGGCGGTTCGGGCGGCGGCAGCGCCGCGGCGGTCTCAGGAGGCCTCGCACCGTGGGCGCTCGGCTCGGACACGGGCGGCTCGATCAAGCAACCCGCGGCGCTCTGCGGCAATGTCGGTCTGCGCCCGACCTACGGCACCGTTTCCAGGTACGGCGTTGTCGCGTTCGCGTCGTCACTCGACCAGGTCGGCCCTGTCGCGAAGAACGTCCGTGACTGTGCGTTCCTGTACTCGATCATCTCCGGTCGAGATGCGAACGACACGACGACCGTCGATGTCCCCACCGTGGAGCTGCCGACGGCCGAGGATCTGAAAGGGCTACGGATCGGTGTGCCCACCGAGATGAACGACGCGGAGGGCATCGAGCCCGGGGTCAGCGATGCGGTTCGCCAGGCGCTCGAGCAGGCCGAGCACCTCGGTGCGCAGGTCGGCGAATGCTCGCTGCCCCGCTCGGTCGCCTACGGCGTTGCCTGCTACTACCTGATCGCGCCTTCCGAGGCATCGTCGAACCTCGCCAGGTACGACGGCGCCCGCTACGGCCTGCGCTCGGACGGCGCCGACTTTCAGGAGATGGTGATGGCGACGCGGCGGGACGGCTTCGGCGACGAGCCGAAGCGGCGGATCATGATCGGCACCTACGCGCTGTCTTCCGGCTACTACGACGCGTACTACGGCACGGCGCAGAAGGTGCGCACGATGATCAGGCGCGAGCACGACGCTGTCTTCCGCGACTTCGACGTGATCGTCTCGCCGACGAGCCCGACGGTCGCGTTCCCGCTCGGCGAGAAAGTCGGCGACCCGCTTGCGATGTACCTGAACGATCTGCTCACGATTCCGTCCTGCATGGCGGGCTTGCCAGGCCTGTCGATTCCCTGCGGCCTCTCGGAGGGCCTGCCCGTGGGGCTACAGCTGATCGGGCCGCAGTTCGCCGAGAACACCCTCTTCCGCACCGGGCACGCGCTCGAGCGCGCGCTCGGGTTCGACGTCGTGCCGGCGAGGCTGCGATGACCGGCGCCGCCTGGGAGCCCGTGATCGGGCTGGAGATCCACGTCCAGCTGAAGACGAAGACGAAGATGTTCTGCCGCTGCCGAAACGGGTTCGGCGACGCGCCGAACTCGAACGTCTGCCCGGTGTGCCTTGCCTTCCCGGGAGCGCTCCCCGTGCCGAACCGGCGCGCGATCGAGAACTGCATCTCTCTCGGGCTTGCGCTCGACTGCACGATTGCCGACCGGGCCGTCTTCCACCGGAAGAACTACTTCTATCCCGACCTTCCGAAGGCGTACCAGATCAGCCAGTACGACGAACCGCTGTGCGCGAAGGGCAAGCTCGCCCTGCCGACTGCGGACGGCGAGATCGTCGTCGGGATCACACGCGCGCATCTCGAGGAGGACGCCGCGAAGAACGTACACGTCGCCTCCTCGGGCCGCATCCAGGGTGCGACCGCGACGCTCGTCGACTTCAACCGCGGCGGGACGCCGCTCGTCGAGATCGTCACCGAGCCCGATCTCCGCGACGCCGAGACCGCGAAGCGGTTCCTGCAACTGCTGCGGCAGACGGTCGTCGAGCTGGGACTGTCGGACGCCGAGCTCGACAAGGGCTCGATGCGGTTCGACGTCAACGTGTCGGTGCGGCCCGCGGGCTCGACCGAGCTGCGGACTCGCACCGAGTTGAAGAACATGAACTCGTTCAACTTCGCGGCCAAGGGGATCGAGCGAGAGATCGCGCGCCAGATCCGAGTGTACGAGGAGGGCGGCACGATCGAGCAGGAGACGCTCCATTTCGACCCCGGCCACGAAGAGTCGCCGCCGATGCGCTCGAAAGAAGAGGCGGAGGACTACCGCTACTTCCCGGAGCCCGACCTCGTCCCCGTTCACCCGCCGGCCGAGCTCGTCGAACGTCTCCGCGGCGAGATCGGCGAGCTGCCGGGCGCACGGATCTCGCGCCTCGCGCACACGCTCTCCTTCTACGACGCGGACGTGCTCGTGACGGGCGGGCTCGACAAGCTCTGGGCCGGAACCGTCGACGCCGGGGCCGACGCGAAGGAGACCGCGAACGTGCTCGCCAACCAGTTCGTGGCGACCGGCACGGATCCCGACGCTGTCGATCCGGCTGAGCTCGCGAAGCTCGTCCAGGCGCGTTCTTCGATCCCGCGTGCCGTGTTCGACGACGCGCTCGCCAGGGTGGGGGAGCCTGGGTTCAGTGCCGACTCACATGTCGCGCAGAAGGCGGTGTCCGACGCCGCCGAGCTCGATCCTGTGATCGAGCGGATCCTCGCCGCGAACGCGGAGCAGGTCGAGCAGTACCGGTCGGGCAAGCAGGGTCTGCTCGGCTTCTTCGTCGGCCAGGTGATGAAGGAGATGGCCGGAAAGGCCGACGCCCGCGCGGTCAACGAACGCGTGCGAGGCAAACTCGGCTAAGAGGCGGCGACGCTGAGCATCGCGAGACACATCTCGTCGGTTGTGCCCTCGCCCCAGACGACGTAGCGCGGGGTGAGTTGCTTCGTGCCGACGACCGGCTGGTCAGCCTTCGAGTTGTCGAACGTGCACGTCACCCGCACCGTGTCGGCGGCTGTCACCTTGACCGGTGTCTTCAGGTAGTAGACGTCCTGCCAGTGGAAGACCCAGGCCGGGATGTGCAGCAGCGTTCGTGCCCTCCGCGTTCCCGGGTCGAGCACGACCGAGATGTCGCGTCCGCGCAGGTGCATGTGCCCGGCGACCCCGTAGATCGTCTGCGCCGAGCTGAACGGCCGGTCGCAGGAAGTCGTGATCCCCGTCCCGATGCCGACGTTGGTTGGATAGTCCGCGAGCGTCTTGCCGCAGAGACGCAGGAGCGCGTAGGGCGTGAACGCCGCCTCCGCTCCGTACTTCGTCGCCACGTCCTCGATCGCCCGAGTGCGGGAGCATCGTGGTCCCGTGACCCCCGACGGGCACGGCAGCTCGACCGGTGCGGCGATCAGGTGCGTCGCGAGTGCCGTCAGCGGTGTGGTCGCGGGGCGAACGCGCAGCCAGGCACGTGAGCGGTCGGGACCCGACGCCTCGATCAGGTTGTAGTGCACCTGCATCACGACCTTGGCGCCCCTGTGCAGCAGCACGCCGGTACCGGCGGGAAGCGCGTTCGTCGTGTGGCCCGGCACCCACGCTGCGATCCAGGGCGGTTGGCCGAGGCGGTCGAGCGCTCCGGGCGCCGCGAGATCGACGGGCAGATCAGGGCCGCCGAAGCACGACCAGCCTCTGCCGCCGCTCTTCGCATTCAGCTGCGTCGCGGCCGTCGCCTGGGCACCCGCAGCCTCGTAGAGGATCACGTGGTGCACGATCCCGGTCCGTTGCGGCTGGATCAGGGCGCCCGTGACGAACGCGTCCTGCTTCAACTCCGGGTCGAGCAGGAAGCAGTGGTAGTCGTCGATTCCGCCGCTCGCGTGCGGCGCGTACGCGCGCGGCGGCGCGAGCACGATCGTCCTGCCAGGCCCACCGAGCCCCGCGCCGGCACGCGGCTTCGAGTGGCGGTCGGCGGGGTTGCCGGTGGGGGCGCCGACCGCCGCCCAGCGTGCGAGGGTCTGCAGTTCCCTCGCGGTGAGGCGGCGCCTGTCCCGACCGATGATCGGCGCCGAGTCCGCGCCGGGCATCCACGGCGGCATCAGCCCCGCTCTCGTCATCCGAACGATCCCGTCAGCGTGCGCGCGGGCATCGGCGGCGGTCGTGAGCGGGAACGGCGCGATCCCGCCCAGCCGGTGACACGATGCGCATTTCGCATCAAGTATCGGTGCGACGTCGCGGTTGTACGTGGGGCTCGCGCTCGTGCTGCCGCCCGCGCGGGCGACCAGAGCGGCGGCGACGAGAGAGCCGGCAGCCGCGAACGACAGAGCCTTCCGCATCTCCGGCCATGGTAGTAGGGCTCTAGACTCGGAGCGTGACCGTGCCCAGGTGGGTGCTCGCCGTCGTCGGAGTCGTCGTTCTCGTCGCGGCGGTCGACCTCGGCCTGGTACTCGTCGCGCGGAACGGCGCGGGCGATGCAGGAGCAGAGCCGGGTGGGACGGTCGCGGTGATCGACCCCGTCGGCGCGCAGGTCGTCGCTCGCGTCGGTGTCGGCGCTCAGCCGACACTCGTCGCAACCGGCTTCGGCGGCGTCTGGGTGCTGAACAAGGGCGAGGGCACGGTGACGCACATCGACCCGCATTCGCATCGGGTCGTCTCGACCCTCGAGCCGGACGCGACGGCAAACGGACTGGCGGTCGGTGCAGGGGGCGTGTGGTTCGTTGGTCGCGACCGGACGGTGACGAGCGCTCCGCTCGAAGAGGCCAAGCTCGAGCGCATCGACCCGGCGACCGGCACCGTCGATCGCACGTTCGACACGTCGACCGGCGCGTCGTTCGTCGCCGCATCGCGGAGCGCGGTCTGGTCGACGGGCTACCTCGGCGGGCACGTGCGCGGTGCCGCCCGCTCCGACGCGGCCACCGGCGAGCTGCGGCGGGTTGCGCTCGGCATCTACGGCGACCTGATCGCGGCTGCCGACGACGCCGTCTACTACGTCGCGACCATCGGCGATCGCGTCGCCCGCGTGTCGACCAAGACGGGCAAACAGACGAACGAGATGACGCTCGTCACCGACGCGAGCCTTGCAGCAGGGAACGTGCCCGCAAACCCGACCGGCGTCGTCGTCGGCGGCGGTTCGCTCTGGATCAGCGAGAGCGACGGCAGCGTATTGCGGGTCGACCGCTCACTCGGCGGAATCGCGGCACGGATCCCTGCCTGCTCGAATGCACTCGCACTGGCGTACGGTGGTGGCGCAGTGTGGACGGCGTGCGGGAACGGAACTGTGGCGCGGATCGACGCAGCCACGAATCGGGTCTCGGCGGTCGTTCCCGTGGGGCGGCTGCCGCGAGGCATCGCCGCCGGAGAGGGTGCCGTCTGGGTGACGCTCAATTGATCAGCCCGACCCGCTGGGGACGCTGGTGGTCGGAGCGCGGTCTACGCGAGCTGCGCGTGCTCGCGATCGAGCACTGGGACCCGGCCAACGTCTACGACGACCCCGCGAACGCCGACCTCTACGACGCCTACTTGCAGCGAGTCGGGCGCATGCTGAAGCGCGGTAAGGGCCCGGCGGAGATCGCGAAGTACCTCGGCGACGTGCGCACGAAGGTCTTCCAGAAGAGCGAGAACGAAGAGAACGATGAGGACTTCGCCGCCCGCATCATCGCCTGGTACGCGGTGGAAGCGCCCACGAAGCCGGCTGCGTGATCGGGGCGTAGATGGTTGATCGGCAATTCCGTCACGGCAAGTACCGATCAACCATCTAGCGGCGGGCGGAGGCGTAGAGCAGGCCCGCCGCGAGTGCAAAGCCGGCGGCAGCGGCGGCGACGGCGGTCTGGGTCAGCGCGGAGGCGAGGGCGGCCACCGCGACCGCCCCCACGAGCAGGACGTTTCGGAGCGGGCGGCGCCGTAGCGTCGCCGCTGCGACGTAGACGACGGCGAGGGCGCCGAGCGAGCTGGCCGCGATTGCGAGCACCCTCGGGAGCACGTCGACGTGATCCTGGGCGCGAGGCACATCGGTCGATGAGAACGTGCCGTGCAACGGCGTCGCGACCGCCACTCCGATCGCCAGGCCGACGTAGAGCAGGCCGAGCGGCGCCGCCCAGCGGCGGCCGTTCAGCTGCAGCGAACCGATGCCCAGCAACGGGGCCGAGAGCAAGGCCCCGGCCAGGTAGTAGACGCGGAACGACGCGCTGTCCCACCCGTGCGCCGAGCCCCACGCCATCGCCCCGGCCGCCGCCGCGAAGCTCAGCAGCCCGGCACCCCAGGCGACGCGTCGAGCCTTCAGGAGACGGCCGGCCAGGCGAAGCGAGACCAGCGCCGCCGCGAACGAGAGGAGGACATCCACGGCGATAGTCTGCTCGGTGCCGCGCGTCGGCGTCAGCGTCCATCGGTAGCGTTGCTGCCGTGGAGAAGCGGTACCTGTTCACACCGGGCCCGACGCCCGTCCCGCCCGAGGTGCTGGCCGCGGGCGCAGAGCCGATCGTCCACCACCGCGGGCCCGACTTCCGCGAGTTGTACGCCCGCGTGCTGGCCCGGCTGCAGGACGTGTACCGCACCCGCTCCGACGTGCTGCTCTTCACCGCGTCCGGATCGGGCGCGATGGAGTCGGCGGTCGCGAACCTCTGCAGCCCGGGAGACCGCGTCGCGGTGGTCAGCCACGGTGCGTTCGGCGAGCGCTGGGTCGCGATCTGCGAGCAGCACGAGATCGAGGTGCACCCGATCCGCTACGAGTGGGGCGAGTCGCCGGAACCGAGCGAGGTCGGCGCAGCGGTGGCGGAGGCAGGCGTCGAGATCGTCCTCTGCCAGCAGTCCGACACCTCGACCGGGGTCGTCGCGGACGTCCAGGGGATCAAGGAGGCCGTCGGAAGCGCGCTGCTCGTCGTCGACGCCATCTCGTCGCTCGGCGCGGTTCCGCTCGAGACCGACGCCTGGGGAATCGACGTCGCGATCTCGGGCTCCCAGAAGGCCCTGATGTGCCCGCCGGGTCTTGCCACCGTCTCCGTGCCCGAGCACGTGCTCGCACGTGCTCGCAAGTCGCGCAGCTTCTACTTCGACTGGCTGGCGAACAAGGCGGCGCAGGACAAGCTCGATGCGGCCTTCACCCCGGCGGTCTCGCTGATCAAGAGCCTCGATGTCGCGCTCGGCCTGCTGCTCGCCGACGGGCTCGAGGCGGGGTTCGAGCGGCACATGAGACTCGGGCGGGCCGCGCGAGCAGGCATCAAGGCGATGGGGCTCGAGCTCTTCTCACCCGACGACGACACGGCCGCCGTCGTCACCGCTGTTCACGCCCCGGCCGGCGTCAACTCCGATGAGTTGCTGCTGCATCTTCGGGAGCGCCACGGTGTCACGCTGGCACCGGGCCAGGCGCAGCTGAAGGGGAAGATCTTCAGGATCGGCCATATCGGCTGGTTCGACGTCTTCGACATCGCGAGCGCGCTCGCCGCGCTGGAGTTGTCCTTGACCGAGCTCGGTGCTGACATCGAGCGGGGCGTCGCCGTGGCGAAGGCGTTCGCGGCGTTCGAGTCCCCCGTCGCCGCGTGACCGCCAGAGTCCTCGTTCGGGAGCAGATCGCGGACGCCGGCATCGAGTTGCTCCGCGAGCGGTTCGACGTCGACGTCGACACGGAAACCCCGCTCGAGGAGCTGATCGGCAACTACGACGCGCTGATCGTCCGCTCCGCCACGGCGGTGACCGCCGAGGTGATTGCGGCCGCAACCCGCCTGAAGGTGATCGGTCGGGCCGGGGTGGGGGTCGACAACGTCGACGTGGACGCGGCAACCCGCCGTGGCATCGTCGTCGCGAATGCGCCGGAGTCGAACGTCGTCTCGGCGGCAGAGCACACGATCGGCCTGCTCGTCGCGCTCGCACGCAACATCCCGCAGGCGCATGCGGCCCTCGTCGCGGGGCGATGGGAGCGGTCGAAGTGGGGCGGCGTCGAGCTCGCGGACAAGGTGCTCGGCGTGCTCGGGTTCGGCCGCATCGGCCGGCAGGTGGCGCGGCGCGCCCTCGGCTTGCAGATGCGCGTCGTCGCGTACGACCCTTTCGTCCCGCCCGAGCGGTTCCGGGAGCTGGGAGTCGAGAGCCTGGCGCTCGACGAGGTCCTGTCGAGGGCCGAGTTCCTGACCTTACATCTGCCGCTGACGGACGAGACGCGTGCCGCGATCAACACGACCGCGATCTCGAAGATGCGCGACGGCGTGCGGATCGTCAACGCCGCGCGCGGCGATCTCATCGACGACGCCGCCCTTGTCGCTGCGCTCGAGTCGGGCAAGGTCGCAGGCGCTGCACTCGACGTCTTCGTGCCGGAGCCGTACGACGGCCCGCTGCTGCAGGCGCCGAACGTCGTCGTCACGCCACACCTCGCTGCTTCCACGGACGAAGCGCAGGACCGCGCCGGACTGATCGTCGCCGAGCAGGTCGTTGCCGCCCTTGAGGGGGGCCTCGTGACGAATGCGGTCAACATTCCCACGGTCGGAGCCGACGATCTCGAGGTGCTCGGCCCGTACATCCCGCTGGCTGCGAAGCTCGGTCGGTTTGCGATGGCGATCGGTGGGCCCGACGTCCGCCGGCTCTCGATCGAGGTGTACGGCGAGCTCGCGGAGTACGACACCCGGCTGCTTACGGTTGCTGCGCTGAACGGAGCGTTCCAGGGCCAGACGGATCAGCCGGTCAACTACGTGAATGCTCCTGTCGTCGCCGCCGACCGCGGCGTCGAAGTGGTGGAGGAGAAGCGCCGGTCGTCACGCGATTTCACGAATCTCGTCGCAGTGACCGCCGATGGCGCGCGTGTCGCCGGGACGACGATCGGTACCGACGACCGTCACTGGCTCGTCTCCGCGCTCGGCTTCGAGCTGGAGATGGAGCTCGCGCCGCGGGTCGTCCTGCTCCGCTACGACGACGTGCCCGGCGTGATCGGTCGGGTCGGCACGCTCTTCGGCGAAGCGGGGGTGAACATCGCGAACATGGCGGTCTCCCGAAACCGGGAGGGGGGCAAGGCGCTGATGGCGCTCACGATCGACTCGACCGCCCCTCCCGAGTTGCTCGCTCGACTCCAGAGCGGCGTCGACGATGCGTTCGTGATCGTCTCGCCGGCATGACCTCGTGGCCCGAGCCGGTCGAGCGGGTGGCGGAGGTTCTGCGAGTCGCGGCTGTCGATTCGCGGGTCGAGGAGTTCGCGGGCGGGACCCCGACGGCCCGAGCGGCGGCGGAGGCCGCCGGCTGCGCGCTGGCACAGATCGTCAAGTCCCTGGTCCTCGTCTGCGACGGCGCGTACGTGCTCGCCCTCGTCCCCGGCGACCGTCGGGCGGACGAGGACGCGATCGCAGCCACCCTGGAAGCCGAGCACGTTCGTGTCGCGACCGCGGACGAGGTCGTTCACGCCACCGGCTTCGAGCCCGGTGGCGTTGCGCCGTTCCCGCAACGCGCGATCACGAGGACATTGATGGACCGCGGCCTGCTCGGCCATGCCGTCGTCTGGATCGGGGCGGGCAGCCCTTCGCACATGGCCTCGCTGCCGCCGATCGAACTGCAGCGCCTCGCCGGCGCGAGCGTCGTTGACATCGTGTCCGCGAGCTAGACTTCGCTCTCCCCGGGGGAAGGAGCGTAGGTGCAGGAGACCGAGAAGATCTGGATGAACGGCGAGCTCGTCGACTGGGCCGACGCCAAGGTCCATGTCGGTGTTCACGGTCTGCACTACGGGTCGGGCGTGTTCGAGGGCATCCGCTGCTACGACACGCCAAAAGGCCCGGCTGTCTTCCGCCTCGGTGACCACATGCAGCGTTTGCAGAACTCGGCGCGCCTCCTCTACATGCAGCTCCCGTACACCGTCGACGAGCTCGGCGCCGCCTGCAACGAGGTGATCGGGGCCAACGGCCTGCCGGAGTGTTACCTGCGCCCGATCGCGTTCTACGGCTACGGCGAGCTCGGGGTAGCAGCGCGCGGCAACCCTGTCGAGGTCGCGATCATGAGCTGGCCGTGGGCGCCGTATCTCGGCGAGGAGAGCCAGCAGACCGGCATCCGCGCCAAGATCTCCTCCTGGCAGCGTGTCTCGCCGAACGTCGTGCCGCATGTCTCGAAGGCGACCGGCGTCTACCTGAACTCGATGCTCGCCGTCACCGAGGCGAACAACGCGGGGTACGACGAGGCGATCCTGCTCACCGCCGAGGGCACCGTCGCAGACGGCTCCGGCGAGAACATCTTCATCGTCCGCGACGGCGTCATCTACACACCCGACCTCGCGACCGGGATCCTGCCGGGCATCACGCGCGACTCGGTGACCCAGATCGCGCAGGACCTCGGGTACACGGTGATCGAGAAGGCGCTGATCCGCTCCGACCTGTATCTCGCCGACGAGGTGTTCATGTGCGGCACCGCTGCCGAGGTGACGCCGCTGCGGTCGGTCGACGACCACGAGCTCGGCGTCGGGCCGATCACCCAGGCCGTGCAGCAGGCGTACCTGGGGACGGTGCGCGGCGAACGTGAGCAGTGGTCGCACTGGCTCGATCCGGTGCCACAGCTCGCGCGCAGCTGACACTGGACGCGTGGCGGCCCTGACATGAGCACGACCACCCGGATCAACTTGAGCGCGCCGTGGATCGACGAGCGCGACGAGGAGCTCGTGCTCGAGGTCCTGCGTTCGGGCTGGCTCTCGCTCGGGCCGACTGGGCCGCGCTTCGAATCGCTCCTCGCGGACGCGGTCGGGGCGCCGCACGCCGCGGCGGTCTCGTCCGGGACGGCCGGGTTGCATCTGTGTATGCGGCTCGTCGGCGTCGGCCCCGGCGACGAGGTGATCACGTCGCCGTACTCGTTCGTCGCGTCGGCGAACTGCGCGATCTACGAGGGTGCGACTCCGGTCTTCGCCGACATCGACCCGCACACGTTCAACCTGGACCCGTCGGCCGTCGAGGCGGCGATCACCCCGCGGACGAAGGCGATCGTCGCGGTCGACATCTTCGGCTACCCGGCCGAGTACGACGAGTTGCTGGCGATCTGCGACCGGCACGGCCTGGCAATGATCGAAGACTCCTGTGAGGCGCTCGGCGCGCGCTACAAGGGGCGCCCGCTCGGCTCGCACGGCCATCCCGCCGTCTGGGCGTTCTACCCGAACAAGCAGATGACCACCGGTGAGGGCGGGGCCGTGACGACGGGCTCGGCGGCTCAGCACGAGCTACTCGTCTCGCTGCGGAACCAGGGGCGGCTCGAGACGTCGAGCTGGCTGCAGCACGGACGCCTTGGTTACAACTACCGGCTCGACGATCTCTCGGCGGCGCTCGGCATCGGTCAGCTCGAGAAGCTCGATCGAATTCTTGCCGCGCGGCGTGGTGTCGCCGCGATCTACGACCAGCTGCTCGCCGACGTCGAGGTCGACGCACCGCTTGCGGACGATGCCGACCACGAGCGCTCGTGGTTCGTCTACGTCGTCAAGCTGCCGGCCGGCGTCGATCGCGACTCGGTGATGGCGCGACTGTCGGCCGAGGGGATCGCGACGGCGCCGTACCTCCCGTCGATCCACCTCCAGTCGTACATGCGCGAGCGGTATGGCTTCTCCGAGGGGATGCTGCCGGTCAGCGAGGACTGCAGCGCGCGCACGATGGCGCTGCCCTTCCATGCGCGACTCGATCGCTCCGATCAGGAGCGCGTCGTCGAGGCCCTGCGGTCCGCGCTCGGCTGAGCGCGGAGACTCAAACACACCTCGAACCTGGTTCGCTTGCGAACCAGGTTCGCGAGTTTCTAGGCTGAGGCATGGCAGATGCCCCGCAGATGGTCTTCCTCGGCTTCGGCAAGTACGTCCGTTCGGATCGCATCTACGCCGTTGAGCCGCTGGCGGACGACGAGCGGGGCTCCGGGTCCCGCACACGGGTGTGGGTCGAGGGCATCCCCGAGCCGTTGATCGCCTCGCGCACCGAGCGCGCGATTCTCGCTGCGATGGGCGCCGTCCCGGCCCGGCCGCGACCCGCGCCGCAGGACGAGAACCTCTTCTAGTTGCTCGGCGAGCTGTTCCGGCGCTTGCGCGTCGACACGCGACCGTTTCGCCAGCGCGACTTTCGCAACCTGTGGCTCGGCCAGGCGGTCTCGACGATCGGCGCCGAGATCGGGGTCGTCGCGGTCCCCTACCAGGTCTACACGCTCACGCACTCGACCGCGCTGGTCGGGCTGCTCGGGCTCGCCTCGCTGATCCCGCTGCTCGTGGTCCCGCTGATCGGCGGCGCGATCGCCGACGCGCTCGACCGGCGCACCGTCCTGCTGCGGACCGAGACCGGTATGGCGTTCGTCGCAGCGTTGTTTCTCGGCAACTCGCTGCTGGCGCACCCGCGTGTGTGGTTGTTGTTCGTCCTGCAGGGCCTCGCGGTCGCGATCTTCAGCCTCGGGAGGCCCGCGCTGAGCTCGCTGACGCCGCGCCTCGTGCCGGACGACCAGATCGCCGCCGCCTCGGCGCTGTCGAGCGTCTACAACTCGCTCGCGGCGGTCGGTGGACCGGCGGTCGGTGGGCTGCTGATCGCCGCGGCCGGCGTGCCGTGGACCTACGCCATCGACCTCGTCACCTACGTGGCGTCGTTCGTCGTCATCTGGCTGCTGCCGAAGCTGCAACCGGTCGGCGAGGTCGACCGCCCGAGCCTGAGCTCGATCCTCGACGGCTTCCGCTTCCTGGGCGGTCGCCAGGCGCTGCTCGGAATCTTCGCCGTCGACACCGCTGCGATGGTTTTCGGCATGCCGACGGCGCTGTTTCCCGCCCTCGCGCTGCACAGCCTCGGTGGCAACGCGGCCACGGTGGGGTTCCTGTACTCCGCTCCCTACGCGGGCGCCCTCGTCTGCTCGCTTGCCTCCGGCTGGACGACGCACGTGCGGCGGCAGGGTGTGGCGGTGACGATCGCTGCGTGCACATGGGGAGCGGCGATCGCCGCCTTCGGGTTCATGACCTCGCTGTGGCCGGCGCTGGTCCTGCTGGCCGTCGCCGGAGGGGCCGACTTCTTCAGCGCCGTGCTGCGGAGCACGATGTTGTTGCGCGCGACACCCGACCACCTGCGGGGGCGGCTGTCCGGGATCGAGTTCGCCCAGGTGGCCAGCGCGCCGAACCTCGGCGACCTGGAAGCCGGGGTGCTCGCCTCGCTCACGTCACTACGCTTCTCGATCGTCTCGGGCGGCCTGTTCTGCGTGGTCGCCTGCATCGCGGCGGCGCTCGCGTTGCCGGGATTCCTCAAGTACGACAGCCATGAACCTCAGACGTAGCCCACACGAGATCGCGCCGGAGCTGATCGGCGCCGAGTTGCTCGTCGACGGTGTCGGCGGCGTGATCGTCGAGGTCGAGGCCTACGACCACGAGGACCCGGCCGGGCACGGCTACCGAAACAGGCGTACCCCGCGCAACGCGTCAATGTTCCTCTCCGGCGGCCATGCGTACGTCTACCGCTCGTACGGCGTGCACTGGTGCCTCAACGTCGTCTGCTGTGAGGAGGGCGTCGCCGGTGCCGTGCTGATCCGCGCCCTCGAACCGACCAAGGGGCTCGACGTGATGGCGACCCGGCGCGGCCTCGGCGATCAGCGTCTGCTCTGCAGCGGGCCGGGCCGGCTCTGTCAGGCGCTCGGGGTGACCCGCGAGCACGACGGGCTGCGTCTGGATCGAGCGCCGTTCTCGCTGCACGGGCGGCGTGCGCCGGTGGAGGTCGTGACCGGCACGCGGATCGGGATCACGAAGGCCGCAGGTCGACCGTGGCGCTACGGCCTGGCGGGCTCGCGCTTCGTCAGCCGCCCGTTCCCCGGACGGTGAGCACGATGTGCTCGCCGGGCTGCGACGCGGTATGCGCGCGCAGTGACTGCTTGACGACCTTGCCGCGGGTGGCGCCGGTGGTCGAGACCAGGAGCTTGAGACGCGCGAGCTTCGCCTCGGCTCGCTGAAGCGGCAGGCCGACGAGATTCGGGACGACCCCGTGCAGCGACTTCGGCAGGACGATCGTGATCTGATCGCCCGCCGAAGCGGTGCCTTTCCGTGGGAGCTGCCCGACGACGACGCCGAGCGGCTGACCGGTGCGGGCTGGCTTGTAGACGACCTGTGCCGTCAACGGCTGGCCCTGCAGCCGTGACCGTGCGCTCGCGAGCGACATCCCGACGGTGTCCGGGATCTCCACCTCGTTCGCCTTGCAGGTGGCGACGTGCGCCGGATTGCCGCCGTTGTTGAGCACTTCACCGCCGAAGAACTCGAGCTGCGTGGTGTTGCGGCAGACACCGTCGTCGCGCTCGAGCTGACCACCGCGGTTGACCACCGTGACAGGCGCGGCGTAGCCGTAGGCCGGTGGCGTGAACGTCTCGGGCGGCTGCTTCGCGAGCGCCTTCTGCATCAAGGCTTTCCAGATCAAAGCCGGAAACGTGCCGCCGGCGACCGGCTTGCCGTGGAACTCGGTGGTCATCGGGACGAGCCGGTCTGGGTAGCCGACCCAGACGGCGACCACGTACTGGGGCGTGTAGCCGACGAACCACGCGTCGCCGTAGTTCTCGGTCGTCCCGGTCTTGCCCGCCACCTGCCGCCCGGGCAGCTGCGCGGCCTTGCCGGTGCCGTACTGGACGACACCCTGCAGGAGCTGATTCACCGTCTCGGCCTGTGTCGGGGTCAGAACCTGGTGGGCCACGACGCCGTTGGGGGTGACGTGGCCCTTCGAGTCCTGGATCTTCGTGATCGCGCGCGGCTGGTTGCCGAAGACCGATCCGTCCACGCGGAAGCCGCCGTCGGCGAAGCTCGCGTAGGCGCGCGCCATCTCGAGCGGCGTCGCCGGCTCGGCGCCCAGCCCGATCGCGAAGTAGCCGTTCAGCTTCGTCGTGATCCCGAGCGCACGAGCGGTGTCGCGGACGTTGCGCGGGCCGACGAGCGCGGTCAGCTGTGAGAAGACGGAGTTGTCGGAGTATGCGATCGCGTGCGTCAGGTCGATCCGACCGAGGTACTCGCCTTCGTAATTGTTGACCTTCCAGAGGCGACCGTCCGCGTTGATCGTCACCGGCGCCGAGTTGAGGACCGACGACGGCGCGACGTTCTGGCGCAGTGCGGTCGCGAGCACAAAGGGCTTGAACGACGAGCCCGGCTGACGTTCGCCCTGCGTTGCCAGGTTGAACTGGTTGCGGTGGTAGTTCTCGCCGCCGACCATCGCGAGCACAGAGCCGGTGTGCGCGTCGAGCACCACGACCGCTGCGGTCGGCCCCGTTCCGTTCTGCGGGAGGACCGAGGCGATCGCGTCGCGGGCCATCTTCTGCATGCCGACGTTGAGCGTCGTCGTCACCTTGAGGCCGCCGCCGAAGGTCCGCGCAGGCCCGTAGTGGTTGACGAGCTGCTCCTTCACGTAGTTCGCGAAGTACGGCGCCGCAACGCCCTGCGTCGAGGGCAGCGACACGTCCTTCGGGTTCGGCATCGGATACGCGTTCCACTTGTCGAACTGGCTCTGCGTGAGGTACCCCTGTGCGAGCAGGAGCCGCAGCACGAGGTCGCGACGGTCGTGCGCGGCCTGCGGGTGGGCGACCGGGTCCCACGAGCTCGGATCCTCGGGGATCGCGGCGAGGAGAGCCGACTCCGCGGGGTTGAGCGTGCGTGCCTTGTGGTGGAAGTAGATCCGCGAGGCCTGTTCGACCCCGTAGGCGCCGTTGCCGAAGTAGACCGTGTTCAAGTAGGCGGTCAGGATCCGGTCCTTCGTCCAGCGCTGCTCGAGCTGCCAGGCGAGTGCCGCCTCGAACAGCTTGCGTCCGACCGATTTCTGGCTCGTCAGGTAGGCGTTCTTGACGAACTGCTGCGTGATCGTCGAGCCGCCCTGGACGGTGCCGCGGTGCGAGATGTCCGCGTAGAGGGCACGTGCCATGCCGCGCAGGTCGACGCCACGATGCTCGTAGAAGCGCTTGTCCTCAGCGGCGACGATCGCGTGCTTCATCCACGGCGAGATCCCTCCGGACGGCACGAGGATTCGCGCCTGCTCTCCGCGAAGGATCGAGAGCACGGTGTACCCGTTCGACGCGTACACATAGCTGTTCGCCTGCTGCTTCTGGCGTGCCGGGTCGAGTTGCGGGATCTTGGCAGCGACCGCGGTCAGCAGACCGACGGTGAACGATGCCGTGCCCAGAAGCCCGAGGATCACAAGGAGGGCGAGTAGTCTGAGCTTGCGGATCCGCCGACGGCGGGGCCGGCGTGTGTTTCTCCGAAAGAGCGCCAGAACCGGGGTAGTCTAGCCCGGCTGTGACCGTCGAAGCGCTCACCGGGCACGCCGTCGACGTCCTCCCGCAGGGCGGTCTCGAGCAGAAGCTGAAGCTCGGTCGCCCCCTGCGAGTGAAGCTGGGGGTCGATCCGACTTCGCCCGACGTCCACCTCGGGTTCGCCTACGTCCTCGACCGTCTGGCCGAGTTCCAGCATGCGGGGCACACGATCGTGCTGATCGTCGGCGATTACACTGCTCGCATCGGGGACCCCTCCGGGCGCTCCAAGGAGCGGCCCGTGCTGCCGGACGAGGAACTCGACGCCAATGCGCAGTTCTTCGCCGAGCAGGCGTTCCGAATCCTCGACCGGGAGCTCACCGAGGTGCGCCTCAACGGCGAGTGGCTGGGAAGGCTCTCCTACGCCGACACCGTGAGGCTCGCCCGCACGATGACCGTCGCGCGGCTGCTCGAGCGCGACGATTTCGCGAATCGCTTCGCCGAGCACGTCCCGATCTCGCTCTCCGAGCTGCTCTACCCGGTGATGCAGGCCTACGACTCGGTCGCGATCGAGGCCGACATCGAGATCGGCGGCACGGACCAGCGGTTCAACCTGCTCGCCGGGCGAGACGTGATGCCGCAGTACGGGTTGGAGCCGCAGGTCGTGATCACCTTCCCGCTCCTCGTCGGCACGGACGGCGAGCTGAAGATGTCGAAGTCGCGGGACAACTACATCGGCATCACCGAGGCGCCCGAGGAGATGTTCGGCAAGACGATGTCGATCCCCGACGCCGCGCTGCCCCAGTGGTGGGAGATGCTCGCGGGCGGCGAGCATCCTGACGACCCGATGTCCTGGAAGCTCGCGCTGGCGCGCCGGATCACCTTGCGCTGGCACGGCGAGGCGGGTGCGCAGGCAGGGGAGGAGCACTTCACGCGCGTTGTCCGGCACGGGGAGGCGCCGGTGGATGTGCCCGCTATCGCCTTGCCGGCGGGCGACCCGGTGCATCTGCCGGCGCTGCTCGTCGCGCAACTCGGCGTCGCGTCGACGTCGGAGGCACGGCGCCTGATCGAGCAGGGCGGCGTCAAGCTCGACGGCGCACCGCCGCCCGGGCTCGACGTGCCGCGCTCGGTGCTCGCGGGGGCGCTGCTGCAGGTCGGGAAGCGCCGTTTCGCGCGGCTGTCCGGGTAGATCCGTTGACACCCTTGGTGCACCCGCTATACTTCTTCGGCCGTCCGAGAGGACAGCGTAGGAACGTCCCTGAACCCTCGACCTAGGAGCCTCCCCGGCCCGACTCGTAGCCGATACGATTCGTTTCCTTGGAGGCCTCTGGCGCGAGTCGGAGGCTTTTTTACGCGGTCAGGTAGACGCGGCACCGGTCTTTGAAAACTCAACAGCGAACGTTCTTCGATACGTCGAGACCTGGACCGACCCTGCTTTCAGAGGGGGGAGGAACAGTTATCAACCTCGTCGGTCCTTCGGGACCGACCTTTGAGCACTGTTCTCTTCGGAGAACACAAGCTCGAAGTGAAAGGACTGCCGGCAGCACGATCGTCGGCAACCATTCTTCACGGAGAGTTTGATCCTGGCTCAGGACGAACGCTGGCGGCGCGCTTAACACATGCAAGTCGAGCGAGAACCAGGCCTTCGGGCCTGGGGAAAGCGGCGAACGGGTGAGTAACACGTGGGCAACCCACCCTTGGTACCGGGATAGCCCGGGGAAACCCGGATTAATACCGGATGGCCCAACAGCTCTTCGGGGCGGTTGGAAAAGATAGCTTCGGCCTTCGACCAAGGACGGGCCCGCGGCGGATTAGCTTGTTGGTGAGGTAACGGCCCACCAAGGCGACGATCCGTAGCTGGTCTGAGAGGACGATCAGCCACACTGGGACTGAGACACGGCCCAGACTCCTACGGGAGGCAGCAGTGGGGAATCTTGCGCAATGGGCGAAAGCCTGACGCAGCGACG
>DASYPH010000228.1:0-2827 GCA_036006925.1 Gaiellaceae bacterium | reverse complement strand
TACTTCGCGTCCGGCACCGCCGGCGCCAAGCAGGCAATCCTCTCAAGCTCCTACGCCAACACGAACAACATTGCGGTCGGCGACACCGTCACTCTCGATAAATCGGACTTCACGGTTGTCGGCATCGCCTCGAGCCCGCTTGGTGGCACTGCGTCTGACATCTACGTCGAGCTTGCCAAGCTGCAGAAGATCGCCGGCTACAAAGGGCAGATCAACACGCTTCAGGTGCGCGCCACCTCGACGAGCACCGTGGATTCGGTTTCACGCGAGATCAAGCAAGGCCTGAAGAGTTCCGAGGTCACTACAGCCCAGACGCTGGCCAACCGCGTCTCGGGCTCGCTGAGCGATACGAGGAGCCTCTCGGCGAAGCTCGGCACCGGGCTCGAGATCGTCGGACTGCTGGCCGCCGTGCTGATCGCGAGCTTGCTCGCTCTTTCGTCGGTCGCCAAGCGCACCCGCGAACTTGGCACGCTCAAGGCGATCGGATGGTCAAGCTTCCAGGTTGTACGCCAGATCGCGAGCGAGTCCGTCCTGCAAGGGCTACTCGGCGGGGCGATCGGGATCGCGTTGGGTCTCGTCACGGTCTATGCGATCAACGCGATCGACTGGTCGCTGAAAGCGACCGTCGCCGGCTCAAACGTCACCAACCAGGCGGGGCCCGGCCCCGGCGGTGGAGGGCCTTTTGGCTTCGGGCAGACGGCGATCACGTCGGGCTCGACGCTGGTCAAAATCACCACCTCCGCTGATGCCAGGTTGATCCTCGTTGCGGTCGCCCTGGCCGTTCTCGGCGGCTTGACCGCCGGAGTCGTCGCGGGCCTGCGTGCCGCCCGGCTGCGCCCAGCCGTTGCCCTTCGAACTGTCGAATAGATAACAAAGGAGAAGACGTTGAATGCCACCAATACGACCCGAAACGGCCACCGTGCCGACGGGACGCACACCGAGCCGTTTGTCTACGAGCTTGACGGCGTCTCGAAGATCTACGGTTCGGGCAACTCCCGCGTCGCCGCGATCGTAGACATCGACTTGGCGATTCGACCCGGGGAGTTCGTCACCGTTGTCGGAGCCAGCGGCTCGGGAAAGACGACGTTGTTGCAACTGCTCGGCGCACTCGATCGGCCGACCAGCGGCTCGATCGCCTGCCTCGGCCGGGGATTGGGCGACATGAGCGAGCGTGACTTGACGCTACTGCGTCGCCGCCACATCGGCTTCGTCTTTCAGCAGTTCAACCTGATCCCGACGCTGACCGCACACCAGAACGTGGAGGCCAAACTCGCCGTGGCCGGAGGCGTTATGGGCGACCGCCTACGCGAACAACTCGCCGCGGTAGGACTCGAGGGGCGCGCCAACCATCTGCCGTCGCAGCTCTCCGGCGGAGAGCAGCAGCGCGTGGCAATCGCGCGCGCTCTCTCGACAAACCCAAGCGTCCTACTAGCCGACGAGCCAACCGGCAACCTAGACACCACCACCGGCCAAGAGATTCTTCAGCTCTTGCGGGCACTCTCGAGCGAGCACTCACAGACAGTCATCCTAATCACACACGACCGCGAGTTGGCGGCCGCGGCGCCGCGCATGATTGAACTTCGCGACGGACGGATCATCTCCGATGAACGCAACCGCCTGGAGGCGCACGGGCAGGAGGTCGTTTCGTGACGAGGAAGCTCGGAACTGGAGTAATCGTCCTGCTCGTTGCAGCCCTCGTCGCCAGCTGCGGCAGTTCAGCCGGCGCGGCATCACCATCATCAACAATCACAAAGCGATCGTTCGCCGCGTTCACTGCCTGCCTGAAACGCCACGGCGTCAGCCGCATCGCCGGCGGTCAGCCACCGTCCGGCTCCCCGCCCAGCGGCGGCCAGCCGCCGAACATCTCATCGAAAATGCAGAAGGCCTTCACCGCATGTGCCAGCCTCGCGCCACGAACCGGCCAGGGCGGCTTCGGCCCACCCGGCGGCTTCTCGAACAGCGGCTGAGCCCGAGCGCGTGTGCCTCGTGCGCGCGTTTTGCTGGTGACGGTGTCGGGGTGGCGCCTCTCCTGGTGACGCTGACCGCTGCGCGCGGATACGCGGAACCCGATCGACCTACCTAATCCGGCAGCGGCTCAAGCGGCGGTCAGCTCCAGGATCGGCACAAGAGTGGCCTAGGCGAATCGGGCTGGCTTTGTGGAAAATCCTTTACACAAGAATGCTATGGGCGACCCGCACGCGCGTGCGGTTCGACACCACCATCCAGCGGGCGGGGCAAGATGGCAACGCGGCTACGGGTTCCCGAGGATGTCGTCGCGGCGCTCGACCAGGGCAAGACGTCGGCCGGCGCGCGCGTCACGATCAACGGGTTCATCGATCAACCGCTCGGCCCTGGCTCGTCTCGGTCGGGGTGCCTTTTGACTGTGCTAGCTAGTGAGACGCGGATCGTCGGGATCCAGCGTGAGGAGTTCCACCGAGACGAGGGTAGACATCCGAACGTACCTGCCGGCCGTCGTCTCCAGCCATTTCTGCCTGAACGGCGGCTCCTCGTTCAAAAAGTTCTGAAGCTGCGTCTCAGGCTCGCCGTCCTCGGGTTTCAGTTCGATGTAGTACTGCTCTCCGGTGCTGAGCCTCACGCTGAGCTGCGCCATGGCGCCAGCATATCCCGCACACCACCGTAAGTCAGCGGCCTCAGGCGCAGCCTCCAACGGCCGGCGATCCGGGGGGTCGAGTGCCGATCTGTGCTACGGTCGTTTCTGGCGCGGCCCGGTCCCAGCCACGCCCTCATCTGACTCCAGAGCTTGGTCATCAGTCGAGTCGTGATGGAGGCAGACGTGGAGGACCACCTTCTGAGGCGCGTGGCGGAT
>DASYPH010000227.1:0-2172 GCA_036006925.1 Gaiellaceae bacterium | reverse complement strand
GCGGAGTAGCGCTCGTCCATCCCGCGGGACTGTAGATGGTCGCCGCGATTCACGAATTGGCACGAAATTGTTCCACTTCCGTTGCGCTTCCTTGACGGTGGCTGCCACCAGGCGTGTCCAGACCGGCCGATATGGTTGCCGCGTGGCTGACGTCGAGGTGACGCGCGAAGGGGCGGTCTTGACGATCACGCTCAACCGGCCCGACGTCCTGAACGCGCTCAACCGCTCCGTCCACGACGGCCTGCGCGCCGCGCTCACCGAGGCGCAGGATCCGGCCGTCCGTGCGGTCGTGATCACCGGCGCGGGCCGGGGCTTCTGCGTGGGCCAGGATCTGCAGGAGTTCTCGGCCGGGACGCGCGACGTGACCGCGAACCTGCGCAACAACTACCACGGCAACGTGCTCGCGATCCGCGCGCTCGAGAAGCCGGTGATCGCAGCAGTCAACGGCCCTGCCGCCGGCGCCGGCCTGTCGCTCGCGCTGGCGTGCGACATCCGGATCGCCGCCGACTCGGCCAGCTTCGTGCCGGCGTTCATCAACATCGGGCTCGTGCCCGACTCCGGTGGGACCTGGCTCGTTCGGCGAGTGCTGGGAACGGCCCGCGCATTCGAGTGGCTGACGACCGGACGCCGGCTTGGCGCCGACGAGGCGCGCACCTGGGGTCTGGCGAACGAGGTGGTGGCCGCCGACGAGCTCGCCCACCGGGCGCACGAGGTGGCGAGCCTGTACGCCGCGATGCCGACCCGCGCGGTCTGGGAGACGAAGCGCCTGCTCGACCGTGCCGAGAGCTCGACGTTCGCCGAGCAGCTCGAGCTCGAAGCGGTCACCCAGGCCGAGCTGACCCAGACACACGACTTCGGCGAAGGAGTCGCCGCCTTCCTCGAGAAGCGCGACGCGGCCTTCACCGGCGCCGACGTCGAGCGCGCGCATCCGATCACCGTCGTCAACGCCGACAACCAGCGCCGCTGGCGGCTGACGACGACGCTGCGCTACCCGCTCGCGCTGCCGCACATCTACCTCGCGGAGCTGTGGACGCTCCTGGCGCTGCTCGTCGGGATCGTCAACTGGTTCATCGCGCTCGCTCGAGGCCGGACGCCGACGGTGCTGCACGCGTGGTTCGGGCGCTACCTGCGCTATACGACCCATGTCGGCGCCTACGCGCTGCTCCTCGCGGACCCGTATCCGAGGTTCCGCGGCTGGCCGGGCACCTACCCCGTCGACCTTCGTGTGGGGCCGCCGGTGCAGCAATCGCGCTGGAAGATCGCCGTGCGCCTCGTACTCGCCGTTCCCGCGCTGGTCTTCGCCTACGTGCTCGGGATCGTGACGCTGGTGGTGGCGGTCCTTTCCTGGTTCGTGGCCGTCACGACGGCGCACGTGCCGGTCGGCTTCCAGCGTCTCGGCGTCTACTGCCTGCGGTTCCAGGTGCAGACGATCGGCTATCTCCTGCTCGTCACCGACCAGTACCCGACGCTCGCCAACGAGTTCAGCTAGTTACGCCGGCCAGTTGGTCAGTGCCTGCTGGCAGAACGTGAGCCCGGCCGTCTTCGCGGCTGTGTGCACACGATCCTGGATCTGCGCGGCGGCGAACTGTGCGGCGGTGGCGGTGTCGAGATCCGACTTGACGAGCGCGTCGTGCACTTCCTGGACGGAGAGCGCCAGTGCGTTCGCGTAGCGGATCATCCGGCGGAAAGCCGTCGCCTGAGCGGGAGGCGGTTTCACGTGTCGCATCTGCGCGATCGCGACGCGGGCTGCTGCCGCGGTGCGACCCCAGCCTTTCGGGTCACGCGTGAGGCGACCGAGCTTGAAGATGCGCTTGTCGGAGTCCATGCACACCTTGTTCCCGGCCGAGACGAACGCCTTCAGCGTCGGGCTTGTCGCCGCGGTGCTCGTCGTCTGCGCGCCGTTCGAGCTGCCGCAGGCGGTGACTGCGAGCGCAAAGATCAGGATCGGTGGCAGCCAGCGCACGGGCCGAGGGTAGCGGGGTCGAGGTTGAGAGTGCGTTAGGCGAGTTTGCCCAGGATGTCGACGAGCTCGGGGAAGCCCCCGTCGCGCTGCTTCGAGAAGACGAGCTCGTCGTCGATCAGCACGTCGAACTGACTCTTCTCGCCGGCGGCCATCTCGGCGGTGTGCGCCGTGCCGTTCAACTCGGCTACGAGACTCGCAGCCCGTTCGTC
>DASYPH010000226.1:0-2416 GCA_036006925.1 Gaiellaceae bacterium | reverse complement strand
CGGGCGATCGGAGGACCTTCCTCTGGGTAGCCCGACGTACGCCGCACCGCTGACGGGGAGAGCAGCAGGAAGATCGAGCGAGAGGGCTGCGACGGCCCTCTCGCTCGGCTTCACGACCGCGTACCTCTCGATCATCGTCGTGCTGCCGATCGCCGCGCTCGTCTGGGCCTCGCGCGGCAACGGCCTCGCGGCGTTCTGGTCGGTCGCCACGCAGCCCGAGGCAGTCGCCGCGCTGAAGCTGAGCCTCGGCGCGGCGTTGATCGTCTCGCTCGTCAACGCCGTTCTCGGAACGATCACCGCTTGGGTGCTCGTGCGCGACGACTTCCGCGGCAAGAGTCTCGTCAATGCGGTGATCGATCTGCCGTTCGCGCTGCCGACGATCGTCGCAGGGCTGACGCTGCTCGCCCTCTACGGTCCTCAGTCGCCGGTCTCGATCAACGTCGCGTACACCCGAACCGCGATCGTTCTGGCGCTGCTGTTCGTGACGCTGCCGTTCGTCGTGCGAACGGTGCAGCCGGTGCTGCTCGAGCTCGATCGCGAGACGGAGGAGGCAGCCCGCTCGCTCGGCGCGAGCGAGTTTCGCGTCTTTCGCAGCATCGTGCTGCCGAACATCCTGCCCGGGATCCTCTCGGGCGTCGCACTCGCGTTCGCGCGCGCGGTCGGAGAGATCGGTGCGCTGGTGCTGATCTCGGGGAACCTCCCGTACAAGACGGAAGCCGCGTCGGTCTTCGTCTTCAACCACATCCAGTCGGGGGACCAGGCCGGAGCGTCCGCGGTCGCGGTCCTGATGCTCACGATCTCATTCGTGCTGCTGCTGTCGATCGGCGGTCTGCGCTACCTGGCGACGAGACATGAGCGTGCGTAGGCTCGACGGAGCACGCAAGAGCGCAGGTGCCGGCTCCGCCGGCCGCCGGAGCGGGGAACGTGCGTAGGCTCGACGGAGCACGCAAGAGCGCAGGTGCCGGCTCCGCCGGCCGCCGGAGCGGGAAACGTGCGTAGGTACGTGCTGCGCTTCGTCGCGCTGGGCTATCTGCTGGTCGTCCTCCTCGGGCCGCTGGCGATGGTCTTCAACCGCGCGTTCGACAAGGGCGCGGGCCACCTGTGGGATTCGCTCTCCGATCCGAACACTGTGCACGCGTTCAAGCTCACGCTCGAGATCGCGGCGATCGCGGTGCCGCTGAACACGGTCTTCGGCGTGGTCTGCGCGCTGGCGATCGTTCGGCAACGCTTCCCGGGTGCAGGGATCGTGAACGCGCTCGTCGACCTGCCGCTCGCCATCTCCCCCGTCGTCGTCGGGCTGTCACTGTTCCTGCTCTACGGGCGCACGGGTTGGTTCGGGCAGTGGTTCGCGGATCACAGCATCCAGATCCTGTTCGCACTGCCGTCGATGGTGCTCGCAACCGTGTTCGTCTCGCTGCCGTTCGTCGCGCGCGAGGTGGTGCCGACCCTGCGGGAGATCGGCGACGAGCAAGAACAGGCGGCGACGACGCTCGGCGCGGGCGCCTGGACGACGTTCTGGCGCATCACGCTGCCGTCGATTCGCTGGGCGGTCATCTACGGGGTCGTCCTGACGACGGCGCGGTGCCTCGGCGAGTACGGTGCGGTAGCCGTCGTCTCCGGGAATATCGAGGGGCAGACGCAGACGGCGACGCTCCGCGTCCAGGACGCGTACGAGAACTTCGACTTGCCCGGCGCGTACGGCATCTCGCTGGTACTTGCAGTCATCTCCGTGATCGTCCTGGTGGCGATGACCCTGATCAAGCCGAGAGAGGAGCAGGCATGAGCATCGAAATCCGCAACATCTCGAAGCGCTTCGGCAGCTTCCAGGCGCTCGACGACGTCTCGGTCGAGATCGAGACCGGCTCGCTGACCGCGCTGCTCGGGCCGTCCGGCTCGGGGAAGTCGACGCTGCTGCGGATCATCGCAGGCCTCGAGCAGCCCGATTCGGGCGCGATCGGCCTCGGCGGTGAGGACGCGACGGTCTTGACGCCGCAGAAGCGCGGCGTCGGCTTCGTGTTCCAGCACTACGCAGCCTTCAAGCACATGACGGTGCGCGACAACGTGGCGTTCGGCTTGAAGGTCCGCAAGCAGCCGGCCGACGAGGTGCGCAAGCGGGTCGGCGACCTGCTCGCACTCGTCCAGCTCGAGGGCTTCGCAGACCGCTATCCGGCGCAGCTCTCAGGCGGTCAGCGGCAGCGGATGGCGCTCGCACGCGCCCTCGCTCCCGAGCCAAGGGTGCTGCTCCTCGACGAGCCGTTCGGTGCACTCGACGCGCGCGTCCGCGCCGAGCTGCGCCTCTGGCTGCGGCGGCTGCACGACGAGACACGTACGACCACCGTGTTCGTCACGCACGACCAGGAAGAGGCGATGGACGTGGCCGACCGGATCGTGGTCATGAACCACGGTCGCATCGAGC
>DASYPH010000225.1:0-1725 GCA_036006925.1 Gaiellaceae bacterium | reverse complement strand
ACGGAGTCATCTGCATACGACCCGGTCGTTGACGAAGGAACTCGCCTTGTCCGTGTCCAGTGCAAGTACACAACGGTCGAGCAGGTTGGCTTGCGGCGTATCCACTCGAACTCGCAGGGCTACGTCGTAAAGTTCACTCGGCCAAACGCCTACGACTGGCTGTACATCCTGCACGCTGATGGGCGCGAGTACCTCGTCAAGGAATGCTTGTCAGGCCGGAATGGGTGGAAACTCAGACCCGAGAGTCTCCTAGGAGCGGTGGCAGAGTCCGGTTGAATGCAGCTGCCTTGAAAGCAGCCGGCCGATGAGGCCCGGGGGTTCGAATCCCTCCCGCTCCGCCAAGTCACCCGAGCTCAACCGCGTATGGGAACACGGTCGAAGCCGCACAGTGGGATCAGGACTTCGGGCACGGCGAACGAGCCGTCGGGACGCTGGTAGTGCTCGAACAGGAACACGAGCGTTCGTCCGACGGCGCAGGCCGTGCCGTTGAGAGTGTGCACGGGGCTCGTGCCGCCATCGGCGCGGAAGCGTGTGCCGAGCCGGCGCGCTGAGTAGTCGAGGTAGTTCGAGCACGACGTGAGCTCGCGGTACCGACCTTCCGACGGCAGCCACACTTCGATGTCGTACTTCTTTGCCGCGGCCGGGCCGAGCTCCCCCGTCGCGCAACTGACGACGCGGTACGGGAGGCCCAACCCGCTCACGATCGATTCCTGCAGCGCGAGGATCGCCTCGAGCTCGTCCCAGGACCGATCGGGATGGGTGAAGCTGAACATCTCCGCCTTGTCGAACTGGTGCACACGGAAGATGCCGCGGGTGTCCTTGCCGTATGTGCCGGCCTCGCGGCGGAAGCACGTCGAGAAGCCGGCGTAGCGCAGGGGGAATTCGTCCGCGTCGACGATCTCGCCGCGATGCAGCGCCGCCAGCGCGACCTCGCTCGTCCCGACGAGAAACAGCTCGCCGCCGTCGACCTCGTAGACCTGAGCGCGGTCGGTGGGAAAGAAACCGGCCTCCTCCATCGCGTGCTCGCGTACCAGCACCGGCGGGACGACGGGCGTGAAGCCCTCGGCGACGATGCGGCTCGTCACCCACTGCACCAGCGCGAGCTCGAGCAGCGCGCCCTCGCGCATCAGGTATGCAAAGCGCGACCCGCTCATCTCGACCGCCTGCTCGGTCTCGACGAAGCCGATGCGAACGCCGAACTCGGCGTGATCGAGTGCAGGCGCCTCGCGCGGCTCGCCGACGACGCGCAGCACCTCGTTGTCGTCCTCGCCACCCAGCGGCACGGATGCATCAGCCGGGTTCGGCACCTGGAGCAGCAGCTCCCGCAGGCGCGCCTCGGCATCGGCCAGCAGCGGCTCCTTCGTGGCGAGCTCGTCCTTGAGCGCGCTCGCCGCCGCGATCTTGGCGTCGCGCTCGTCGGCGGGCGCCCGTCCGATCTCCTTCGACGCCGCGTTCTGGCGCGCCCGGAGCTCCTCGACCTCGGTGAGCAGCACCCGCCGGGCGTCGTCGGCCTCGAGCACACGGTCGAGCAGGCCGTCGGCGACCCGCTTGCGTTCGATGCCGGCCCGGTATTCGGGCTCCTCGCGCAGCCGCCGGAGGTCGATCACGCGGCGGGGTCGGGCGGAGCGACGCGGCCGCGCAGCTCGTCGACCCACTGCGCGGCTTGACGCCACGCCTTGTCGGCCTCCTCGCGACGGATCCTGGCGTCCTCTTTGCCCGCGACCG
>DASYPH010000224.1:0-3384 GCA_036006925.1 Gaiellaceae bacterium | reverse complement strand
GCCCTCGCCCGCGAGCACGTAGACGACCTCGTCGTAGCGGTGGAAGTGGTCGGGTGCGCGGCCGGGCGGGATGTGGCCGACGAACTGCGTCACCGACGCGCAGCCATTCTCCGGCTGCGCGAGCAGCGTGAACTCGCGCCCTGCCGTCGCTGCGCCGCGCTCGCGGCCGGCGACGACCGCATGGCTCGAGGTTGCCGCGAGCGGCTCCTCGACGAGGACGGAGAGGAGCCGCAACCCCTCGGTGGAATTGACGCGCCACGGCGTTCCCCGCGCGACGAAGACACCCGTCCCCGGTTGGAGCACGTGCGTCTCGCCGCCGACCGTCGCGACTGCCTTCCCCTCGAGGACGTAGAGCACCTCGTCGTGCTCGTCGTCGCGGTGCTCTTCGCCTCCCCCGTCGAAGCGCAGCAAGCGCTGCCGGAACTCGGGGACGGTGAAGAGCGGCGTGACCGGTCCATTCGTCTCCTCGGACTGCATGCAGTACTGCACGAGACGAGCCTATACCGGTGCGCTCTCGCCTTCCTCTGCCCTTTAAGGCGGAGTAAAGTCGCTGGCCTGGTCTTCACTCGACGCAAACCTTGGCCGGAGGCGAGCGTCTCATCTGAGTGAGCACGTCCCAAAGGAGGGCATGAATGTTGAAGAAAGTTGGACTAGTCGCAGTTCTCGCGGCTCTGATCTCGGTTGTGGTTGCTACCACCGCGTGGGGCTCGGGCAAGGCGCCGAGGAGCGCTGCGGCGGCGACGGCAAGCGTCAAGTGCGGGAAGCAGGTCTCGATCGGCGTGGCCTATCCCGCGACAGGAGGGGTCGCCTTTCTCGGCGCGTCCCAGTTCCCCTGGGCCGAGTACGCCCTGAAGCGGTGGAACAAGAGCCACAAGCTGAAGATCAAGCTCGTGCAGGGTGATACCCAGCTGACCACGAATGCGGCGGCGAACCTCGCGGTTGCGCACTCGTTCGCCTCGAACGGCAAGATCCTCGCTGTAACCGGCCCCGCAGGGAGCCAGGAGGTACAGGACTCCGACGGCAACGGCAGCGCCCCCATCTACGCGTCGGCACAGCTCGCGCCCGTGTCGGGCTCGGCGACCCGCATCTACCTGACGCGCGCGAGGCTCGACTCCCTCAAGGGCACGTTCACTCCGCGTGAAACGCCCACGGGCTTCTTCTACCGCACGGTGCCGAATGACGGCCAGCAGGGTGACGCGGTAGCGAACTACATCCACAAGAACCTGAAGAAGACGCACGTCTACATCATCGACGACGAGGAGGCGTACAGCCAGGGACTTGCCGACCAGGTGCAGGCCGGCCTGAGGTCGGACGGCGTCAAAGCTGGACGCAACCACGTCGCCCAGAACGTCAACGACTTCTCGTCGTTGATCGCGTCGATCCCGAAAAACACGCAGCTCGTCTACATCCCGTGGCAGCAGGCAGCCGAGGCGCAGACGTTCTCCCAGCAGCTCAAGGCGAACGGTTCCGGATCGGCGAAGAACGCCATCGTGATGGGGTCCGACGGGATTGATGCCCCGGGCCAGTTCGAGGCATCCGGTGCCTACGTGTCGGGATTCCCGGTCGATGCCACGAGCAGTGCGTACAAGGCGTTCGTGAAGGCCCACGGCGGAAAGCCCATGACGTTCGGGCTCCCGACGTACACGTCGGTCTGGGTCAACGCCACCGCGATCCAGATGGCCTGCAAGGCCGGCCACGGCAAGACGACGCGGACGGCGGTTCGCAAAGACCTGCTGAAGGTGAAGCTGTCTGCGAAGCAGTCGCTGCTCGGCTTCCCGGTGCAGTTCCTCAAGAAGAACAAGGGCAGCTTCCAGGGTCCTGGCGACATGGGCGGCTCTGCCGACTTCGCGATCTACCACATCAGCAATAGCGGGGCCTACGTTCGCGTTAAGTAGCCCGCTTCACGTGTTCCTGCGAGCGGCCCACCCCGGTGGGCCGCTCGTGTTTCTGAGAAGCTAAGTCCCCTTGCACGTCCTGCTCTTCAGCGTCATCGACAACATCCGCCAACTGGGCTGGGGAGGAGCGTTTTCGCTGCTCAGGAACGGCCTCGTGCTCGGCAGCCTTTACGCGCTGATCGCTCTGGGGTACACGATGGTGTACGGGATCCTCAAGCTCCTGAACTTCGCGCACGGGGACGTGTACATGGTCGGTGCGTTCCTCGGCTACGGCGTACTGACCCAGCTCCATGGCCCCCTCGAGCTGGCGATCGGCATCGTCCCCGCCATCGCGCTCATGTTTCTGGCGGCGATGGGCGGTGCGGGGGCTCTGGGCGTAGCCGTCGAGCGGTTCGCCTATCGCCCGTTGCGTAACGCTCCGAGGATCGCGCCGCTGATCACTGCGATCGGCGTCTCGTTCTTCCTCGAGAACAGTGTCCAGCTCCTGACCAACGGATTTCAGTACACGTACGACCCGTTCGACCTCGGTAAGAAGGGCAACGAGCAGTTCGGGCCCCTCTACCACTCAGTGTTCTCGGTCGCCGGCAACCAGGTCTACGTGGTGCAGATATTCGTCGTGAGCGCAGCTCTGTTCCTCATGGTGGCGCTCGTCCTGCTCGTCTCGCGCACCCGGTTCGGCAAGTCGATGCGGGCGACGGCATACGACCGGGAAGCTGCCTCGATGATGGGGATCGACACCGATCGGGTCATCGCCATCACCTTCTTCATCGCTTCCATGCTCGCCGGCGCAGCGGGAGTGATGTTCGGCCTCTACCTGGGGGTCACGTACTACTTCATGGGGTTTCTCGCGGGCCTCAAAGCCTTCACTGCGGCCGTCATCGGCGGCATCGGCAGCATCCCCGGTGCCATGCTGGGCGGCCTCATCATCGGGCTCGTCGAGTCGTTCGCGATCGGCTACGTCGGCGGCCAGTGGTCGGACATCGTCATCTTCGGCCTCTTCATCCTGTTCATGCTCTTTCGTCCCTCCGGGCTACTCGGCTCCCGCGCGATCCAGAAGGTATGAGCGACGAGCCCAACACCCCCCTTCCGGAGCCGCCCGATGCGGAGGCTCAGACGCGGATCGGCGTCGATTCCTGGGTTGCCGAGTCGGAGGATCGCCAGGGTCGAAAGCGTGGCTTTTTCGGGCCCGCGGCGCGAGGGTGGGACGCCTCGCCGGATCCGGTCAAGCTCTTCCTCTTCATAGCCGTCGCGTCGACTCTTCCGTTCTGGCTCAATACGGGCGATCTCTTCGCCTACGGCCTGTTCACGCTCCTCTACGCGACCCTCGGACTCGGTCTGAACGTCGTCGTCGGCTTCGCCGGCCTGCTCGACCTTGGTTACGTCGCGTTCTATGCGATCGGTGCCTACACGACCGCCTTCTTCACCGGCACCCTGCCGGTCCAGCCGCCGTTCACGCTCAACCCGTTCCTGGTGATTCCCCTCGCCGTCG
>DASYPH010000223.1:0-2271 GCA_036006925.1 Gaiellaceae bacterium | reverse complement strand
GTGATCGAGCTCGAGCGTGAGCGCAGGGTCAGGCGCATCACGCTCGTGCACCGCACCGCGCGTGCGAGGGGCGATGGCCTCGCGGGCGCCGTTGCCCACGGGCTGCGGCTGGCGACTGCCGAGTGGGTCTGCGTGCTGGATGCGGACCTCCAGCACCCGCCGGGGCTCGTACCGCGAATGCTCGAGCGGGCGGAGGCGGGCGGGGTGGATGTTGTCGTCGCCAGCCGCTACTGCGGCAGCAACGGGGGGACGGAGTTCCATCGCGGACGCTCGCTGCTCTCGCGGGTCTCGACCAACGCCGCGAAGATCCTGTTCCGGCGCTCGCTCCGCGGGGTGACTGATCCGATGAGTGGCTTCTTCCTCGTGCGCCGCTCGGCGGTCCCGTTCGAGCGACTCCGTCCCCGCGGCTTCAAGATCCTGCTCGAGATCCTCGTGCGCGCGCGGAATCTGCGCGTCGCCGAGGTGCCGTTCCGGTTCGGGACGCGGCACGCCGGTGAGAGCAAGGCGTCGCTTGCCGAGGGGATCCACTATCTCTGGCAACTCTCGTTGTTGCGTTTCGGCGGGAACCTCGGCCGGTTCCTCCTGGTGGGGCTCTCGGGCCTGGCCGTCAACTCGGCGGCGTTTGTCCTGCTCAACGAGTTCGCCCACGTCAACTATCTGGTGGCCGCCGTCTTGTCCACCCAGTTCTCGACGACGTGGAACTTCATCTTCGTCGAGCGCTGGGTGTACGGCCACCGCGGCCTGAAGACCGGTGCCTTTTCGCGCTTCTGGAAGTTCGCGGTCGTGAACAACCTGAGCCTGCTGCTCCGTGGACCGGCGATGGTCGTTCTCGTCTCGTACCTCGGAATGGAGCCCGTTCTGGCAAACGTCATCGCCCTCGGGGCGATCGCGCTGCTGCGGTTCGGGATCGCCGACGCCGTGATCTGGGCGAGCGCGGACACCGAGTCCAAGTCCCGCGTGTTCCGGTATCGGATCCACGACCTGGTGAGTGTGGAGTCGGACGTCGCGCTCCGCGAGCTCGTGCCGTTCAGGGTGGACGAGCTCCTCGGGGAACCGACGATCCGCGTGCGGCTCGGCCGCCTCAACCGCGACCAGAGCGATCTCGTCACGATGCTCTCCTCCCTCGTACGCCACATCCGCTACGACGAAGGTCTCGGCCGGCTGGGCTTCGCGGTCGACATCTCATTCGGGAAGCACGTGGACATCGTCGCTGCACCGATGTTGAAGCACTCGCCGCACGTGCTGTACACGAACGTCGTCGAGCCGACGCTGCGGTGGTGCTTCGTCGAGCGGGGTTACGCGCTCGCCCATGCAGCTTGCATCTCCGCCGGCGGCCGCGCGACCCTGATCACCGCGAAGACGGACACCGGCAAGACGACGACGATCCTGAAGGCGCTCGACGGGTACCAGGCCGCGTTCCTCTCGGACGACTTGACGCTCGTGCGGGCCGACGGGGAGGTGTTCACCTACCCGAAGCCGCTCACGATCAGCAAGCACACGGTCGCCGCCGTGAAGGCTCCGCTCCTCACGGCACGGGAGCGGCTCGGGCTCGTGTTTCAGAGTCGGGTCCACTCGCGGTCGGGGCGGCGTCTGGGACAGCTGATCGCGCAGTTCGGACTGCCGGCGGCGACCATCAATGCAATGGTTCAGTGGATCGTTCCGCCGCCGAAGTACGGGGTCGAGCGGCTCGTTCCCGGGGTCTCCCTGGCCTCGCAAGCGCGGCTGGACAGGTTCGTCGTGATCGAGCGCGGCGGACTCGGCGAACAAACCCTCGACCACGACGAGGCCGTGTCTGTGCTGGTCGCGAACTCGGACGACGCATACAGCTTCCCGCCGTATCCGGCCATCGAGCACTTCTTGCACAGTGGAAATGGACGCGACCTGCGCACCGTCGAGCGACAGATCGTCGACGCGGCCCTCGTCGGCGTTCCGGCGCACGTCCTCCGCAGCGAGACGATGGACTGGTGGCAGCGCATCCCAGATTTGATCGGCCTCAGCGAGCGCCACGAAGGCCAGTTCGACCCAGTCGGTCCGGCCGAGCCCGTCGCGGAGCCGGCCGCTTGATCGAGTGAGTGCGCCGTCCTCCGCTAGCGCGGATGTACTCGCTCCCGCCCCGGTGAAAGGGCTTCGGAGGCGGGCATGGGAGCGCGTCGCGGGCATCGACATCACGACCGCGGAGACGGCACTCGTCTGTGCGGGGGTCATGCTCGCTGTCTTCCTGCGGCTCTGGCAGCTGAACAGGCTCGGCTTCAACAGCGACGAAGCCGTCTA
>DASYPH010000222.1:0-10849 GCA_036006925.1 Gaiellaceae bacterium | reverse complement strand
GCCTCCTCGCCGGCGACGAGCAAGTGTCCGGCGTCGGGCCGGTGGACGCCGGCGAGGATCTTGACCAGTGTCGACTTTCCGGCGCCGTTCTCACCGACCAGACCGTGGACCTCGCCCCCGGTCAGTTCGATGTCCCCGTCCTCGAGCGCACGCACGGCGCCGAAGCTCTTCTCGGCGTGCGCGAGGGAGAGGAGTGCCTCGGGATGCGGTGTCTCGCTCGCGGTCATCGGATGGGTTGGGGGCGCCGTGCGAACACGGCGCCCCCGGCGCTTCGTCCTAGAACTTGAACTTGTCGACGTTCTTGATGGTGAACGTGTACGGAGGTCCGAGGACGACCTGCGGCTTTCCGTCCGGCCCCTTGATGATCACGTAGTGGCCGAGCTTGCCGGCCTTGAAGGTCTCACCGACCTTGCCGGTGATCTCGCCGTTGGCGAGCGCGGCGACCGCGTATCCCGCCAGATACCCGAGATCCTCGGGGTTCCAGAGCTGGAACGCCGTCACGGTGCCGTTGTGCACGTACGTCTTCATCTGGCTGGGCAGGCCGAGGCCCGTCAGCACGACCTTCTTCTTGTACCTCGAGTGCGAGAGGTACTGCGCGGCCGACGAGATTCCGACCGTCGTGGGCGACTCGATCCCCTTCAGTTTCGGGTACGCCTGCAGCATGCTCACCGTTGCCTGCCGCGACTGGGCGGGGTTGTCGTTGCCGTAGTAGATCTTCACGAGCTTCATGTTCTTGTACGCAGGCTTCTTAAGCTCGAGCTTCATGTACTTGATCCAGGCGTTCTGGTTCGTCGCCGTCGAAGCGGCCGACAGGATCGCGAACTGACCCGTGTAGTTCATCAGCTTCCCGAGCAGCTTGATCTGGCTGCGGCCGATGGTCGGGGTGTCCGCCTGGTTGATGAACAGCTGGCGGCAGTTGACGTCCGAGTCGAACGCGACGATCTTCGTGCCTTGCGCCTGGGCTTGCTGGAGTGCGGGGCACACGGCCTGCGGATCGTTGCCTGCGATCACGATCCCGTCAGCGTGCGCCTGGATTGCGGCCTGGATGGCCGGTTGCTGGGCCGCTGCAGTGTCCTCGGTTCCCGATGACACGACCTGCTTGTCGCCGAGCTCCTTGGTCGCGAGGCTGCCGCCATGGTCGGCGATGACCTCGTAGGGGTTGAGCGTGTCCTTCGGGATGAAATAGAACGTCTTACCGGCGGTCGAATGGCTTGATGCCGCCAGGGCGGCAGTCACGACGACAGCTGCTACGAGGAGCGCTGCGACGGCGACTACCGAATTGCGCTTGTGCATCGATGGTCCTTTCACGGGTTGGCTTGATGGACGGACCGGCAGATGGTGCGCCTCCTTACGCACTTACCGGGGATACGCGGCGGTTACACCGCCATCGACATTGACGACGTTGCCTGTTGACTTGTTGGAGCGGGGCCCGGCGAAGAACGCAATCGCTTCCGCGACGTCTTCGGGGAAGACGTCGACGCCGAGCTTCGTGCGCTTGCGGTAGAAGCTCTGCAGGTCGTCCTGGGTCACGCCGTACGTGCTGGCACGCTCGGCCTTCCAGTCGGACGACCAGATGCCCGAACCCTGGATCACGGCGTCCGGATTGATCGTGTTGACGCGGATCCCGTGCGGGCCGCCTTCTTCCGCCAGGCAGCGCGCGAGATGGAGCGATGCGGCCTTCGCCGACGAATATGCGGCTGCGTTGCTTCCGGCGACCAGCGCGTTCTTCGAGGCGACGAAGACGATCGAGCCGCCCGTTGCCTGCTGAATCAACACGCGGAAGCTCTCCCTCGCCGCCAGGAAGTAGCCGCGTGCGAGGACCGCGAAGCTGAGCTCCCAGTCCTCGAGCGTCGTCTCGGTGATCGAGGCGCTCTTCGCGAGCCCGGCGGAGGCAACGAGAATATCGAGGCCGCCGTACTCGAGCACCGTGCGGCGGATCAACTCGGCGACGGCATCCTCGCGCGTCACGTCGGTCCGCACCGCAAGCGCCCGCCGGAGCCCGAACTCCGAACGAATCTGATCGGCGAGCTCCTCGGCGCCGTCGAGGTTGAGGTCGGCGACGACGACATGGGCACCATGCGCCGCGAGCACCCGGGCGGTCGCGCGTCCGATGCCGCTCGCGCCGCCGGTGACGACCGCGACCTTGCCGGCGAGCTCGCCGCGTGGCGGTGCCTGGGCCAGCTTGTAGCGCTCGAGCGGCCAGTACTCGATTGCGAACGCCTCGGCCTCGGTCAGCGAGCGGAACCCGCCGAGCGCGTCGGCTGCGTCTTCGACGGCGATCGCCCGGTGGTAGAGATCGCGCGAGACGCGGGCGCGGCCGGCGTCGCCTCCGCTCGTCACGATCCCGACGCCCGGCACGAGGATCACGCGGGGACCCGCCGGGTCGATCGGGAACTGCCCGGTCTCGTCGTCGACGTTGCGATCGTAGTACTCGCGATACCACTGCGCGTAACCACCGACCCCCGCTCGAAATGCGTCTGCCAGCTCGGGGGCCGCGTCGGTGAGCGAATCGAAGGCCACGACCAGCGGCTTGTGCTTCGTGTTGATCAGGTGGTCGGGGCAGGGCGCCCCGGTCTGACTCACCTCGCCGGTCCGGGCCGCCGAGGCGAACGCCACCGCTTCGGGGCTTTGGTCCACCTCCAGCACGAGACCGTCGGCGTCTGCAAGCAGAGCACCGCGGAGGGCGGGAAGCGACTCCGACAGAAGGGCGGCAGCCGCCCCGTCCTCGAGTTCGGCCGCCTGCCGGCCGCCCAGCCCGAAGCGGCCGTGTGCGGCGTCGTCGACCGCGCGGGCGGCGCGCGAGACGAATTCGATCGTCGACTCGTAGCTCTCTTCGCCGGTCTCGCCCCACGTCACGAGCCCGTGCTTCTCGAGCAGCACGGCACGAGCCGTCGGCGCGGCTTCCAGCAGCAGAGCGATGCGCCGCGACATGTCGAATCCTGGACGCTGGTAGTCGAGCCACACGATCTCGTCCCCGAACGCCTCCTCGGCGAGACGGCGCCCACCCGGGTTCGACGTCAGGGCGATCACGGCGTCGGGGTGCGTGTGGTCGACATGGGTCGCCGGAATGAATGCGTGGAGGAGCGTCTCGATCGAGGGGCGCGGCTGATCGGCCTGCAGCGCGCACGCGCGCAAGTAGTCGACCATCGCTGCATCGTCCATCTCGGCCCGCTCACGGAGCGGCAGCAACTCGTCGAGCCGCAGGCCGGCGAACCCGGGCGCGGTGATGGAGGCGAGGTCGGTGCCCGAGCCCTTGACCCAGAGAACCCGGATCTCGCGACCCGTGTGGTCGGCGGCCGACTCCTTCGAGGACGTGTTCCCGCCCCCGATGTTCGCGAGCGCCCGATCGGCGCCGAGCAGCCGCGAGCGGTAGACGAGCCCGTCGAGCACCGAGAGATTCGAAGCCTTGGCGGCTTCCCACCGGTAAGCAGGGGCCGGGATCCCCTGTTGGGCGCCGACCGTGTCGCTCAAGCCGTCACCCCCGGAGCTGCTGCGAGGACCGCGAATCGCTCGCGGGCGGCGGCCCACGCGTCTTCGTCGCGCGGCTCGTAGATCGTCGGCGCGAAGGAGCTGCGGACGATCGACCGCGCCTCGTCGATCGACCCGATCTCGCCCAGCGCCATCGCCTGCACGAGCAGGTTGCCGAGAATCGTTGCCTCCTGGGGGCCTGCGAAGACTGGCAGGCACGACGCATCGGCGGTCCACTGACACAGGAGAGAGTTGCGCGCTCCCCCGCCGAGGACGTACAGCTCGCTCGGCTCGACACCCGCTACGCGTCGGAGCATGTCGACCGTCTCAGCGTGCTTGAGCGCCAGGCTCTCCAGCACGCATCTGACCGTCTCGCCGACACCGGCCGGGCACGCCTGGGCCGTCGACACGCAGTAGTCGGCGATTCGCTGCGGCATGTCCCCCGGCTCGAGGAAGAGATCGGCGTTCGGCTCGATGAACGGTCCGAACGGCGGAGCGGCCCGGGCGAGCTCGACGAGCTGCTCGAACGAAAACGTCTGTCCCTGCTCCGCCCACGCCCGGCGGCATTCGTGCAGGTGCCAGAGCCCGGCGACGTTGCGCAGAAGCCGCGTCGTCCCGGCGACGCCTCCCTCGTTCGTGAGGTTGGCGGCGAAGGTCTCGTCGTTGATGAGCGGCTCGTCGAGCTCGACGCCGACGAGCGACCACGTACCGACGCTGAGAAAGATCGACCCGGGCCGCGCGAAGGGCGCGGCGGCGACGGCGGAACCGGTGTCGTGCGTGGCAGCCGCGACAACGGTGGCCTTGCCGAGTCCTGTCTCGTCGGCTGTCTCCGCAGTGACGGCGCCCAGCAGCGTGCCGGGCGCGACGACCTCCGGGAAGACGTCGGTCGGGATCTCCAGCCGCTCGAGCAGATCGCCGGCCCAACGGCCTTCGACCGGGTCGTAGCACTGGGTGGTCGTGGCGTTCGTGAGCTCCGTCGTCCTGCTGCCGCACAGCCAGTGGTGGAAGAGGTCCGGCATCAGCAGGATCCGGTCGGCGGCAGCCAGTGCCGGGCTGTGCTCGGCGGCCAGCGCGGCGAGCTCGAAGATCGTGTTGATCGGCAGGAGCTGGATCCCTGTGCGGTCGTAGAGTTCGCGCGCCGGAACACGTTCGAACGCCGTGGCGAAGGCCTCGGCGCGACGCGCGTCGCGATAGTGAACCGGGTCCTCGAGTAGGCGATCGTCGGAGTCGACCAGTCCGAAGTCGACGCCCCACGAGTCGACGGCGACCGAGTCGACAGCCGCCTCACGCGCGGCTGCGCGCAACCCGTCCAGGACGTTGCGACGGAGATCGCCGACGTTCCAGCGAAGCGCGCCTGCCGAGCTGACGGGCTCGTTCGCGAACCGATGGGTCTCGGTCACGGCGAGCGTCTCTCCGTCGAACCGGCCGAGCGCAACGCGACCGCTCTGGGCGCCGAGATCGACTGCGGCCATCGTCGCCATCAGCTGGCGTCTCCGTCGTTGTGAACGGCTCGGCGAAGGTCGCGAGGCCGCACGGCGAAAGCCTCCCTGGGTCCTGGATCGACGGAGATCACGTCCACCCCCTCGGCGCGCCAGGCCCGCACTTCTTCCTCCGGCGCGTTCGAGTCGGTGACGATTCCGGTCAGCTCCTTGGTCGGGACGAAGGAGAGCAGCGCGCTGCGATGCCATTTCGTGCTGTCGACGATTCCGTACACCTGCTCGCAGGCGTCGGCCATCTCCTGCTTGATGCGGACCTCGTCCGGGTTCAGGTCCATGAGCCCACGCTCGGGGCTCATGCCACGCGCGCCCAGGAAGCCCTTGTTGATCCGTGTCGTTCGGAGCACCTCGGTACCCAGGTCGCCGACCAGCGACATTGCGAAGAGCCTCAGCGTCCCGCCGGTGACGAGCACCGTGATCCCAGCGGCATCGGCGAGCGCGGTCGCGACGAGCAGGCCGTTGGTGACGACGACCAGCTCGCGTTTCGCACGAAGCTCGAGCGCGAGGTAGTACGCCGTCGTGCTCGCGTCGAGCGCGACGGCCTCGCCTTCGCCGACCATCGCCGCCGCTGCGCGGGCGATTGCGCGCTTCCGCTCGACCTCGAGCCGGAGTCGGAAGTCGAACCCGATCTCCGACTGCCCGTCGGCGAGCGGGCGCACGCCGCCCCGCACCCGCGAGACGAGGCCCTGCGAGGCGAGCAGCGAGAGATCGCTGCGAACGGTGACCTCCGAAACCGAAAACACTTCCGCAAGTTCCGTAACCGCAACCGAATCACGCTTCTCGAGCATCTGCAGCACCTGCCGCATCCGTTCGTCCTGCGACAAACCGGGGAACTCACGTGGACTCTCGATGCGGCCGACCCTACGCCGCGGACCGTGATGTGTCAATGCTGGAATTGCACTGGCTTTCGTAAGACTCGAATCGAAAGTCCGTTCGTAAATCGGGCGCGGATGGTGCAGACTCTCGGACGATGGACGAGCAGCACGTTCTCGAGCGCCTCGGCGAACTCGCGATCGAGACGCCTTCCTGGGGCTACGGCAACTCGGGCACGCGCTTCCACGTGTACCCGTGGCCGGGGGCGGCGCGCACCGTCCACGAGCGCATCGCGGACGCAGCGCTCGTGCATCGCCTGACCGGCTGCTGCCCTTCGGTCGCGCTGCACATTCCCTGGGACGCGACCGACGACTACGGAGCCCTCCGCCACTTCGCGGACGACCTCGGGCTTCGGATCGGTGCGATCAATCCCAATCTCTTCGGCTCGGACCAGTACCGGCTCGGAAGCCTTTGCAATCCCGACCCGTCGATCCGAGCGCGTGCCGTCGAGCATTGCCTCGAGTGCATCGCGATCGCCGACGACGTCGACTCGAATCTGATCAGCCTCTGGCTGGCCGACGGCACGAACTACCCGGGCCAGGACGACCTGACCGAGCGGTACAGGCGGTTGCTCGACGGGCTGGAGCAGGTCTATGCCGCACTCCCCGCCGACATGCGGCTGCTGGTCGAGTACAAGTTCTTCGAGCCGGGCTTCTACAGCACCGATCTTCCCGACTGGGGAACGGCCGCCATCGTCTGCCGGCGGCTGGGACCGCAGGCGCAGATCCTCGTCGACACCGGCCACCACGCACAGGGCACCAATGTCGAGCAGATCGTCGCGCTGCTACTCAGCGAGGGACTGCTCGGCGGCTTCCACTTCAACAATCGCAAGTACGCCGACGACGATCTGATCGCCGGCTCGATCGATCCGTTCGAGCTGTTTCGGATCATGCGGGAGATCTCCCATGTCGGCGATCTGGGGCAGATCGCGTTCATGATCGACCAGTCCCACAACATCGAGGGAAAGATCGACGCCATGATCCAGTCGGTGCAGAACATCCAGACCGCGTATGCGAAGGCGCTGCTGGTCGACGAGTCTCGACTGGCGGCCGCCCGCGCGGACGGCGACGTGCTCGGCGGGCACCGAATCGTCCTCGAGGCCTTCGAGACCGACGTGCGTCCGCTACTCGCGCGCTTCCGGCGGGAGCGGGGGCTCGAGGACGACCCGGTCGAGGCGTTCCGGGCGGGCGGCTACGCCGAGACGCTGGCCGGCGAGCGCGGCGTCAGCTCGGTCGAGAGCGCGTACGAGCAGCTGTAACGGTTGAGTGCGGATCGCGCTCTTCATCACCTGCGTCGCGGACACGTTGTTCCCCGAAGTCGGGCAGGCGACGGTTCGGCTGCTCGAACGCCTCGGCCACGAGGTCGTCTTCCCGGCCGAGCAGACGTGCTGCGGACAGATGCACCTGAACAGCGGCTACCGCAGGGACGCCGAGCAACTCGGTCGTCGCTTCAGATCGATCTTCGGCGAATTCGACGCAGTGGTCTCCCCGTCGTCGTCCTGCGTCGGGACCGTGCGGAGTGAATGGGGCATGTCGAACGTCTTCGAACTCTCCGAGTTGCTCGTGCAAAAACTCGGCGCCGAGAATGTCGGAGCCAGGTTCCCGGCCAAGGTCGCATATCACCCGACGTGTCATTCACTCCGCGCGATCCGGGTCGGCGACGCACCTCTGCGGCTGCTCCAGAACGTTCGAGGACTCGAGCTGGTCGAGCAGGCCGATCCGGAGGAGTGCTGCGGGTTCGGCGGCACGTTCGCGCTCAAGAACGCAGACACGTCGAGCGCCATGCTCGAGGACAAGTGCGCCGCACTCGAAGCATCCGGTGCCAGGTGGTGCACGGCGCTCGACAGCTCGTGCCTGCTCCACATCGGCGGTGGACTCTCGCGGCGACGATCGCCGACGGGCGTCATCCATCTCGCCGAGATTCTCGCAGCAACGTGACGAGCTTTCCGGAAGCGGCTCGGATCGAGCTCGCGAACCCACAGCTGCGCTCCAACCTGCGGCATGCAACCGAGACGATTCGAGCCAAACGCGCACGCGTCGTCGGCGAGCTTCCGGACTGGGAGGAGCTGCGCGACGCCGGCAAGGCGATCAAGGAGGACGTGCTTGCGAATCTCGACCGCTACCTCGTCGAGTTCGAGAGCGCGGTCGTTGCCGCCGGCGGGCAGGTGCACTGGGCCCGCGACGCGGCCGAGGCGAACGCAGTCGTGGTCGAGATCGCAAGAGCTCACGATGCGACCGAGGTGGTCAAGGTGAAGTCGCTGACCACCGACGAGATCGAGCTGAACCAGGCGCTGGCCGACGTCGGCATCCATGCCCTCGAGACCGATTTCGCGGAGCTGATCCTGCAGCTCGACGGGGACTGGTCGTCGCACATCCTCGTTCCGGCGATCCACCGGAACAGAACCGAGATCCGCGACCTCTTCGCCCGGACGATCGCCCCCGGCCTCGAGTCGAACGACCCGGCCGACCTCGCCGAGGCGTCGCGCCTGCACCTGCGGGAGAGATTTCTCGACGCACGCGTCGGGGTCAGCGGTGCGAACTTCGGGATCGCGGAGACCGGGACGATCTGCGTCGTCGAGTCCGAGGGCAACGGCCGCATGTGCACAACGCTGCCGCCCGTCCTCGTCTCCATCCTCGGGATCGAGAAGCTCCTCCCCACGTTCGCGGACCTCGAGGTCTTCCTGCAGCTGTTGCCGCGCTCGTCGACGGGTGAGCGAATGAATCCGTACACGTCGCTGTGGACAGGCGTGAGCGACGGCGACGGGCCCGAGGAAGTGCACGTCGTGCTGCTCGACAACGGTCGCACGCGCGTCCTGGCCGACGACGTCGGCCGCCAGGCGCTGCACTGCATCCGCTGCAGTGCCTGCCTCAACGTCTGCCCGGTCTATTCGCGTACGGGCGGGCACGCGTACGGCTCCGTCTATCCGGGGCCGATCGGCGCGATCCTCACGCCACAACTCGAGGGAATCGACAAGCACGCGTCGTTGCCCTTCGCGTCGAGTCTCTGCGGCGCGTGCTACGAGGTCTGCCCCGTCAAGATCGATATCCCGCGGGTGCTGCTGCACCTGCGCGAGAAAGCCGTCGAGGCGAAGGGCGGATTCGCCGAAGGGATCGCGATGGGTCTGGCCGGCTGGGCATTCCGGAGCAAACGCCGTTACGCCCTGGCGCAGCGCCTCGCGCCGCCCCCGACGCGCCTCCGGTCACAGACCGGCTCGCTGCACAAGCTGCCGTTCCCGCTGTCCGGTTGGACGCGGACGCGTGACTTGAAGTGGCCGGCACAAGGGAGCTTTCGGGATTGGTGGAGGCGGCGTTGACCGACCCCCGCACCGAGCTGCTCGACCGCGTGCGGAGCGCGATCGACGGCGAGCCTCCTGCCGCTCCGAGCCGCTTGTACCGCCGCGAGGGCTCACTCGATGCCGAGGCGAGGACGCAGCTCTTCTGCGAGCGCGTCGGCGATTATCGCGCAGTGGTCCTGCGGATCGACGCCGCGGACGTCGAGACAGTGGCCGAGAGCATCTGTGCCGAACGCGCCGTTCGCTCGCTCGCGATCCCGCCGCAGCTCACCCTTCGACCCGCCGGCGTCGAGCTCGTGGCCGACCACGGGCTGACCGCACACGAGCTGGACCGCATCGACGGCGCGTTCACATGCTGCACCGCGGCGGTCGCCGAGACCGGCACGATCATCCTGACGGGTGGACCACTCGAGGGACGCCGCGCGCTGACGCTCGTGCCCGATCTCCATATCTGCCTCGTCCGAGAGACGCAGATCTGCGAACTGCTCCCCGAGGCGCTCGCGCGGATCGCGTCCGAAGGGCGTGCGCGCCGCCCGATCACGTTCATCTCCGGCCCGTCGGCAACCTCGGACATCGAGCTCAGCCGCGTCGAAGGCGTGCACGGGCCGCGCAACCTGTTCGTTCTCGTCGCCAAGGAGGCCTCATGACTCAGCGATCTGCGTTCGTCCTGAAAGTGCGCCCGGAGCGAATCGACGAATACGTCGAGGCGCACCGCGCGGTCTGGCCCGAGATGCTCGAGGCCCTGCGAGCGGCGGGTATCCGGAACTATTCGATCTTCCGATCGGGTAGCGAGGTGTTCGGCTACTTCGAGTGCGACGATCTCGAGGCGGCGGGTTGCTGTCTCGACGCCCAGGAGGTCAACCGCCGCTGGCAGGATCACATGGCCGAACTGCTCGAGGAGCGCGTCCCCGACAGCGGCCCGCCGCCGCTTCAGGAGGTATTTCGACTCGACTGAGCGGCATCGCCGAAGGTTGCCGGGAGAAGCGAACCGCGCCCCGCCCGGTCCGACAACGGCTGGCAAATCGACGTGCCGCACAAGCGGCCGTCGTCGTTCCCGGCTTACAATCACCCCTCGGGGCGCATAGCTCAGCGGGAGAGCGCTCGCTTCACACGCGAGAGGTCCCTGGTTCGATCCCAGGTGCGCCCATCCATCCAGGAAAGCCGCGCTCAGTCGTCGTCCGCGGCATCTCCTGGCCGGCGCTTGACGTCTGGACCCGCCGCCTGAGCTTCGACACTCCAGCCTCGCCGCCAGTTCAGCTTTCGTCGCTTAGACTGTGAAAGCTGCTAGCCCGCGCATCGCCGCGGGCTCGTTGTCGTGCTCTTTCACATCCGAATGGAGGCGAACGCTATGCCTAACGTCTTTTCAACTGCTGGACGCACGCTCGAAAGTGGTCGTTTGCTCTGGCGGAGCCGCAAGTTCGAACGCCACGTCAGGCTTACCCCTCGCAGCGATCTGGAGGTATTCGGCAGCCCGTACGGACAATGGGTCATTCCGACTGGTGTGCTTAGCAGCGCTTCTGTCTGCTACCTGATTGGTGCGGGCACGGACATCAGCTTCGATCGCGCCCTGATCACTCGATTTGGCTGTGAAATCCACACGTTCGACCCCGTCCCGGAGGCGCAGAGGTACGCCCTGAAAGCTGGCGCGGACGAGCCACGGTTCCATCTCCATCCCTACGGAATCTGGTCCGAGGACGCAGAGCTCGCCTTCCACAAGCCC
>DASYPH010000221.1:0-10550 GCA_036006925.1 Gaiellaceae bacterium | reverse complement strand
AGCGCGCAATTCGCACCGTCCCAGCCGCTCGCCAACACCGAGGCACGCCTCATCCACTACATCGCGCACGACGGGATTCGGCGGACGGCGTGGCTGCTGTTGCCAATCGGGACGCACGGTCCGATCCCGTTGATCATCTCCCCGCACGGGCGAGGTGTCGGCGCCGACGAGAACGCGCTGATCTGGGGCGACCTGCCCGGCGAGGGAGGCTTTGCCGTGATCAATCCGGCGGGAGAGGGCCGGCGGCTGCACTGGTTCTCATGGGGCGCGGCGGGGCAGATCTCCGACCTCGCCAGGATGCCGGCAGTCGCGCGCGCCCACGGCGTCGACGTCGACCGTCACCGGATCTACGCCTTTGGCGGCTCGATGGGTGGACAGGAGACGCTCTTGCTCGTCGCCCGGCACCCGAGGTTGCTCGCCGGGGCGGCCGCCTTCGACCCCGCAACCGACCTGCGGCGTCGCTACTACGACTTCGCTGCGCTCAAAGGAGGGCGCACGTTGCAGCGGCTCGCCCGGGAGGAAGTGGGCGGGACTCCGGATCAGGTCCCGCAGGCGTACGCACTCCGTAGCCCCGACCACTACATTCAGCGCATCGCGTCCGCGGGCGTGCCGCTGCAGATCTTCTGGAGCACGCGAGATCGCGTGATCACGGATCAGTACTCCGAGGCGGGTGCGCTGTCCACCGAGCTCCAGCGTGCCAACCCCCGGCTGAAGCTCTGGGAGTTCGAGGGCGAGTGGGCGCACACGGCCGAGATGCGTTCGCGCCGACGGTTGCCGCGTGCGCTCGCCCGCTTCGGCCTGCTGCCGTGGCCCGACGTGCCGCGCACGCCGGCGATCACGCGGGCGCGGTCGCAGCCCGTCTGACGAGCGCCGACTCGAGGTCGGCGAGCAGGTCGTCGACCGACTCGATGCCGACCGAGAGTCGCACGAGGTTCGACGGCGGTGCGAACGGAGCCCCGGCCGTCGAGGCGTGCGTCATGCGGGCGGGATGCTCGATCATGCTCTCGACGCCCCCGAGCGACTCGGCGAGCTTGAACAGCTTCGTCCGGGCGACCAGCGCGAGCGCCTCCTCCTCGCTGTGGACGAGGAACGAGACCATGCCGCCGAAGTCGCGCATCTGCGCTCGCGCCACGTCGTGGCCGGGGTGGGCCGGCAGGCCGGGGTAGAGCACACGCTCGACGGCGTCGTGGCCGTCGAGGAACGTGGCGACGCGGCGCGCGTTCTCGCAGTGCTGGCGCATCCGCACGGCGAGCGTCTTGATCCCACGCAGCACGAGCCAGGCATCGAACGGACCGGGGACTGCGCCGAGTGACTTCTGCAGGAAGAGCAGGCTCTCGGCGAGTGCGTCGTCGCTCGTGGCCACGAAGCCGCCGACCGTGTCGCTGTGCCCGCCGAGGTACTTCGTCGTCGAGTGGACGACCGCGTCAGCCCCGAGCGACAACGGCTGCTGCAGGTACGGCGTCGCGAACGTGTTGTCGACCACCAGCGTCGCGCCGACAGCGTGCGCGGCGGCCGCCGCTTTGCGGATGTCGACGACGTTGAGCATCGGGTTCGACGGCGTCTCCACCCACACCATGCGCACGTCGTCGTCCAGGTACGCGGCGAGATTGTCGTCGAACTCGCTCGCCGGGACGTAGGTGAAGCGGTACCCCTTCGGCTCGTAGATCTGGGACGTCATCCGGTACACGCCGCCGTAGACGTCCGCGATCAGGACCACCCGGTCACCAGGGTCGACGAGGTGCATCAGGGTCGTCGTCGCGCCGAGACCGGAACTGAACGCCACGCCGTGCTTCGCGCCCTCGAGGCTCGCGAGCGCCTCCTGCAGTGCGCTCCGGGTCGGGTTCGCAACCCGCGCATAGTCGTAGCCCTTGTGGACGCCGACCGCTTCCTGAACGTAGGTCGACGTCTGGTAGATCGGAGTGATGATCGCGCCGGTCGTCGGGTCGGGTTCCTGGCCGACATGAATCGCGCGCGTCTCGAACTCCATTGCGGGAGCCTAGCTCGCAAGCGGTTCGTGCCGACCGGCCGTGCGTGAGTGCCCCGTCAGTCGTGCTCGACGCGTTCGAGGTCGAGCGTGCGGGCGAGTCTCGCCGCGGCCCGCTCGAGCTTCGCCTCCACGTCGCCGCGCACGCGCGGCTCGCGCGTGAACCGGCGGACGCGCAGCACGCCCTCGGCGCGATCCGCCTTCAGGTCGGCTCGGCCGACGAAGCGGTCGCCGGCCAGGAGTGGAAGGACGTAGTAGCCGTACGCCCGCTCGTGCTCGCGTTTGTACACCTCGATCACGTGCCGGAACCCGAAAAGGCGATCGAGTAGCGGCCGGTCCCAGACCAGGTTGTCGAACGGGCAGACGAGCACGGGTGGGGCGAGCTCGCCGTCGAGCTCGGTCCCCGCGAGCACATAGAACGGTGCGCCGCCGTCGTCCGGCACGATCTCGATCAGGCGACCGTCGTCGACGAGCGCGAGCAGGTGTTGGTGCAGGCGCGCCTTGCCGCCCTTCAGCCGCCAATGCTCGCGAATGGCAGCCTCGGTCAGCGCGCCGCGCGCCCCGACGGCGAGGAGCGCGAACGTGCGGAGCGTCTCTGCTTCCGTCGGCGTCGGCGCCTCGAGCACGTGCTTCGGGATCACGCGTTCCACCAGGTCGTACTGCCGCTGGAAGCTCTTGCGGCCGGCGATCGCGAGGTGGCCGCGATCCCAGAGCGCCTCGAGCACCATCTTCGCCGGCTTCCAGTTCCACATCCCGCCGCCGCCGCCGTTGCCCTCGAAGTCGCGCGAGCCGAGCGGCCCTTCGGCGCGGATCCGTTCGAGAACCGGCTCGACGAGCTCCGGATGGTCGCGGATCGCCCGGTCGTGCGCGCCCCAGTGGCCCGCGCCCTCCATCACGGAGCGGAAGTGCGGCCACAGCTCGATCGGCAGTAGTGAGGCTTCGTGCGCCCAGTACTCGAAGATCTGGCCGGTGCGTAACAGAGCCGGCACCGTGTCGTCGCTGAAGGCTCCGATCCGCGACGCGATCGTCAGCCGGTGCGCTCGGTCGACCGCGGAGATCGAATCGAGCTGCACCGCGGTCAGCCTGCGGATCACCTGCTCGACGTCGCCATCGGCGGCGCGGCGAAATCGCGACGCGTAGCCCTGGCTGCCGACGACGAGGCGGCGGATCGCCGCGAGCTTCACGGCCATTCGATCTCCTCGACCCCCAGGAACCGCGCGAGTGAGCGAACCGGACGCTCGATCTCGACGGGGTCGCGCTCCCAGTGCACGGCATGGAGCTTGAGGACGCCGCGCTCACGGTCGACCTCGGGATCGATGCGTCCGACGAGCCGGTCACGGTGCAGCACCGGCAGCACGAAGTACCCGTACTGTCGCTCTGCCTTCGGGACGTAGATCTCGAGCCGGTAGTAGAAGTCGTAGAGCGCCTGGATTCGGTCGCGGTCGTGGATCAGCCGGTCGAACGGCGAGAGCAGCGTCGTCCGCCGCACGGGCCTGTCGTCGGCGTCGGGATGGGCGATCCAGCGCCCGGTGCGGAGCTCGACGCCGCGCGTGCGAAAGCGCATTTCGGCGAAGTACGCGTCTGCTTCGTCGTGGGGAAGCGCAGCGACGTCGCCGTACCAGCGGTGGGAGAGATCCCAGAGCCGCTGCTTGCCGCGCCGGCCGACGGTTGCGATCTCGCCGCGTGCGCCGAGAAACTCGAGCATCCGGCCGACGTTGCGCTCGCCCGTCCAGCCGCTCGCCGGCCATCGCACCTTCACGCGGTCCTCGAACTGTCGGGACAGCATCGGGCCGTTCCGGTCGAGCTCCCGCAGCACGTAGCGCTTGAACGCGGCGTTCGCCTGCAGCCAGTCCGCGATGCGCTGCGGCCACACGCCGCTCCCGGGCCACCGTTGCATGCGCGAGCGCAGCGCCGGTAGCGCCTCGCGTGGGTACACGAACGCCATCCACTCGAAGAGCTCGCGTTCGTCGAGCAGGCGCTGCAGCTCGGCGCGGTCGTACTGTCCGAGGCGGCTCCAGAGGACGAGGAACTGGGTCGGTGCGACGCGCGCAGTCGGATCGAGCTGGAGACTGCCGAGTCGGCGCACGGTGTCGAGCACGCTCGTCGCGCTGCCGTCGAGCAACTGGGCGCGGACCGCGATCCGACGCGCCTGGGGGAGCGTGACCTCGTTCACGTCAGCCGACGTTAGCGACGGCGGCCTCAGCGCGCGTGTGCGAGGTAATCGAGCAGGTCGGAGCGCGTGACGACCCCCACCGGCTTGCCTGCATCGCCGACGACGACGGCGTTCGAGCCGCCGGTCAGCGCCGTCACGATCTCGTCGACGGAGGCGTCCGCCTCGACGGTCGCGAGCGGTCCTTGCATCGCAGAGGCGACGTCCTCGTGCAGCGCGTCGGCGTTCTTGAAGACGCGATCGAGGAGCGCGCGATCCTGCAGCGAACCGATCACGTCGGCCAGTGACGAGACATCTCCGTCGCGCACGACAGGGAGCTGCGAGATCGAATGCCGTTCCATCACGCCGATCGCCTCCGCGACCTTCTGGTGCGCGGAGATCGTCACGAAGCCTGGAGTTTCGCCCTGTTTCGCGCGAAGCAGCTCGCGCACCGTCGGCGTCTTCGTCGAGCGCTCGAGGAACCCGTGCTCGAGCATCCAGTTGTCGTCGAGGAACCTCGACAGGTAAGAGCGTCCCGAGTCCGGCAGCACCGTCAAGACCTGCGACGCCGGCCCGAGCTTGGCGGCGTACACGAGAGCGCCTGCGATCGTCGAGCCCGCCGAGCCGCCGACGAGCAGTCCTTCCTCGCGGGCGAGCCGCCGCGCGGTCAGGAACGAGTCGCGATCCGAGACCCGCACCCATTCGTCGACGACCTTCGGGTCCATCGTCTCGGGCCAGGTGTCCTTGCCGATCCCTTCGACGAGGTACGGATGCAGGTCGGACTCGCCCTTCGCCGTGTAGACGGAGCCTTCGGGATCGACCCCGACGATCCGCACCTCCGGTGCGTGCTCCTTGAAGTAGCGCCCGACTCCGCTGATGGTGCCGCCGGTGCCGGCAGAGATGACGATCGCGTCGAGCTCGCCACTCGTCTGCTCGAGGATCTCCGGCCCCGTGGTGCGGTAATGCGCCTCGGGGTTCGCCATGTTCGAGTACTGGTCCGGCTTGAACCCGCCGGGTATCTCCTCCGCCAGGCGGGAGGAGACCGAGTAGTACGACTCCGGCGAGTCATGTTCGACCGCCGTCGGCGTGATCACGACCTCGGCGCCGTAGCCCCGCAGCATCGAGATCTTCTCCTGGCTCATCTTGTCCGGCATCACGAAGATGCAGCGGTACCCCTTGCGCGCGGCGGCGATGGCCAGCCCGACGCCGGTGTTGCCCGAGGTCGGCTCGACGATCGTGCCGCCGGGCCGGAGCTTCCCGTCGCGCTCGGCCGCCTCGATCATCGCCAGGCCGATCCGGTCCTTGTTCGAGCCGCCCGGGTTCATGAACTCGAGCTTGGCGAGGATCGTGCCCGGCACGTCCTCCGAGATGCGGTCGAGGCGCACGATCGGCGTGTGCCCGACGAGGTCGATCACGGTTGGGTACTCGCGCGCCATCGGCGGCCGAAGCCTACCGGGGTCCTCTCGCCGCTATGCGGTCGCGGCCGCCTCCTCCGGGGCGCGCGCGAGCTCCGAGTCGCGGACGAAGAGGATCGTCGCCACCAGGCCGGCGATGCTGACCCCCACGCAGACCCAGAACCCCCATTGCGAGCCCTCGGTGAACGCGCTCGGCACGGGCACGCCCGTCTTCACCAGGTGGTTGAAGTGGCTCAGGGAGACCGACGAGACGACCGCGACTCCGATCGCGCCGCCGATCTGCTGCGCCGTGTTGATCAGACCAGAGGCGAGCCCGGCTTCGTCGCGGTCGACGCCCGCGAGCGCCGCGATCGAGACCGGGATGAAGGCAAACGGGATCGCGAAGCCGACGAGCAGGTAGCCGGGCAGCAGGTCGGACCAGTACGAGGCGTCGACCGGGATCTGCGTGTACCAGAGCATCCCGGCGATCATCGCGGCGAACCCCACGGCCATCACGATCCTGACGCCGATCCGTGTGACGAGCGCTTGCGCGACCCCCGCCCAGAGGACAGCGGTGCCTGCCGTGGCGATGAAGGTGAGCCCGGTCTTGAGTGCCGACCAGCCCAGCACCTGCTGGACGTACAGCGTGAGCAGGAAGAAGTTCGCGAACAGCGCGATGCCGAGGAGGAAGCCGGCGAAGTTGGCACCCGCCAGCGTCCGGACACGGAAGATCGCGAACGGCATCAGCGGGTCCTTGACGCGCGATTCCACCACCAGGAAGGCGATCAGCAGGCCCGCCGCAATCGCGAGGAGGGCCAGCGTCTCACCCGACGCCCAGCCGTTGGCGGGCGCCTTCGAGACGGCGTAGACCAGCAGGGCGAGCCCGGCTGTGACGGTGATGGCACCGGCGACGTCGGGCGTCGACTCGCGCTCGACCTTGCTCTCGCGGACGAAGCGGGGCGCAAGTGCGAACGCGATCACGCCGACCGGGACGTTGACGAAGAAGATCCACTCCCAGCCGAAATACTTCGTCAGGACGCCTCCGAGCAGCACGCCCACCGCCGCTCCGCCGCCGCCGATCGCACCCCAGATGCCGAGCGCCTTGTTGCGCTCAGGGCCTTCTTCGAACGTGGTCATGATGATCGAGAGTGCTGCCGGCGAGATGAGCGCTGCACCCAACCCTTGCAGGGCGCGCGCGCCGATCAGCACACCCTCGGACCACGCGAGGCCGCAGAGGAACGAGGCGAGCGTGAACAGCACGACGCCGGCGAGGAACATTCGCCGCCTGCCGAGCAGGTCGGCGGCCCGGCCGCCGAGCAGGAGGAAGCCCCCGAACGTGATCGAGTAGGCGGTGATCACCCACTGGAGGTTGTCGCGCGAGAAGGAGAGGGCCTCACCGATCGAGGGGAGTGCGACATTGACGATCGACACGTCGAGAACGGTCATGAAGAACGCCGCGCAGACGATCGTCAACGCCTTCCACCTCAGAGGATCGGGTCCGGTCATTTCGGCTACTCCTTCATTCGGCTGATCGGGGCCAGGCCCAGACGACCTCGTCGCGTCCGCTGCGATTGGTGGCGTCGACGGCCATGCCTGATCGTGTCAAAACGGGCTCGGGTGGGGCCAGCTGAACCGCACGTAGGCGTGCGTGCTCAGTGCCTGAAATGCCGCCGCCCGGTGAGGACCAGCGACGCGCCGGCAGCCGCGACGGCGGCGATCACGTCCGGGTCGCGGCGTGAACCGCCCGGCTGGATCAGCGCGGTGACCCCAGCCTGGAGCGCGAGCTCGGGCCCGTCCGGAAACGGGAAGAACGCGTCTGAGGCGAGTGCCGCGCCGGCGAGGTCGTGGCCATGCCGCTTCGCGTTCTCGAGCGCGATTCGCACCGCGTCGACGCGGCTCGTCTGGCCCGCTCCGATCCCGATCGTCTGGCGGCCCTTCGCGAGCACGATCGCGTTCGACGAGACGTGCTTGCACACCATCCAGGCGAACAGCAGATCCGCCCACTGCTCGTCGTCGGGCGCGCCGGCGACGACGCGCATCGCGCTCTGCTGGACCGATCCGTGATCGCGGTCCTGCAGCAGGATGCCACCGAGCACACGCCGAAAATCCCGCTCGCCGCGCGTCTCGGAGCGACGTTCGGTGTCGGCGAGGATGCGGAGCGCCTTCCTGGCCTGGAGCGCCTCGACCGCGCCGTCCTCGTACGCCGGAGCGTGCAGCACCTCGACGAAATGCTCGGCGATGCGCCGGCCGAGGTCGGCCGACACCGGCCGGTTCACGACAGCGATGCAGCCGAAGGCCGAGACCGGATCGGCGGCGAGGGCGCGCTCCCAGGCGACGTCGAGCGATTCAGCGACGGCCACGCCGCATGGGTTCGCATGCTTGACGATCACGACGGCCGGGTCGGTGAGCTCCTGGCTGATGCGTCGGCCGCCCTCCAGATCGGTCAGGTTGTTGTACGAGAGCTCCTTCCCGCCGAGCTGCTCGACGCGCGAAAGCAGGTGCCTGCGGCCGCTGGGCTCGACGTAGAACGCCGCCGCCTGGTGTGGATTCTCGCCGTACGGCAGGTCGGCAACCTTGCGAAAGGTCAGCGTCAGCTGTGCCGGGAAGGCATCGTTGCCGCCGAACCACTGGGTGATCGCCGCTTCATAGGCGGCACTCGTCGCAAACGCCTCCGTCGCCAGCCGTCGTCTGGTGGCGAGGGTGACCTCGCCGTGTGTGCGCAGCTCGTCGAGCACCTGGCCGTACTGCGCTTGCGACGAGACGGCAGCCACGTGCGCGAAGTTCTTCGCTGCGGCCCGCAGCATCGTCGGGCCGCCGACGTCGATCAGTTCGACGATCTCGGCTTCCGTGCGGTCACGTCGTGCGGCGGCCGTGGTGAACGGATAGAGGTCGACGCAGACCAGGTCGATCAGCTCGATTCCCTGTTCGGCGAGCACTTCGAGGTCTTCCGGTACGTCGCGCCGCGCCAGGATTCCGGCGTGGATCGCAGGGTGGAGCGTCTTCACTCGCCCGCCGAGCAGCTCACGCGCACCCGTCACCTCTTCGACGCTCGTCACGGCGAGGCCGTGCTCGGTGAGAAATGCCGCCGTGCCGCCCGACGAGACGAGCTCCCAGCCGAGCTCGACGAGGCCGCGTGCGAGATCGTCGACGCCATCCTTGTCCCAGACGCTGATCAGCGCACGAGGCAGAGGCCGCTCACCACCTCGGGAAGCAGCCGATGCTCGACCGCGTGAATGCGTTCCCCGAGCGTCTCGCGCGGCTCGACCGCGACCGCCTCCTGGAGGATGACGGCGCCGGTGTCGAGCCCTTCGTCCACGTAGTGCACGGTGACTCCGGTCGTCTCGGCGTCCGCGGCGAGCGCATCGTCGATCGCGTGCGCACCTGGGAAGGCCGGCAGCAGCGAGGGGTGGACGTTGACGACCCGATCGGGGAAGCGCGCCAGGAACGGGGCGGTCAGGAGGTGCATATACCCGGCGAGCACGACCAGCTCGACGCCGTGTTCCTCCAACCACGTCGCCATCACGAGGTCGCGTTCGGAGCGGTCTGCGTGGCAGTCGAGGCTGAACGTTGCCGTCGGCACGCCGGCTTCGCGCGCCCGGATCAGCGCGTAGGCGTCGTTTCGGTTGGCTGCAACCGCGACGACCGGGAGCTCCGCATCGAGGAGCGCCTGCAAGTTCGTGCCGTCGCCGCTGACGAGCACGCCGATCACGCGATGCTGCCGATCACGGTCTCGCCCGGCTCGGCCTCCGCGACCACTGCGCACCAGCCGATGCCGAGGTTGAAGACGCGCCGCAGCTCGTGCTCGTCGACGTGGCGGGCCAGCCACCCGAAGACCGGCGGCCGCGGCCAGGAGTCCCAGGCGAGCTCGGCGCTGCGGCCGTCGGGAAGCACGCGCTCGAGATTGCCCTGCAGGCCGCCGCCTGTGACATGGACGAAGGCCTTGGCGCGCCCGCGCAGCGCTCGGGCGGTCTCGAGGTAGAGCTGAGTCGGCGCGAGCAGGTCGTCGCCGTCGTAGTCTTCCTCCTCGAGCACACGGCGAACGAGCGTGAAGCCGTTCGCGTGGACGCCTGCGGACGGAAAGCCGATCACCGTGTCGCCCGCCTCGATCGCACTCCCGTCGATCACGTCGGCCCGCGAGACGATGCCGACGCACGTACCCGCGAAATCGAGCTCGCCCTCCGCGTAGATGCCCGGCAGCTCGGCAGTCTCGCCCCCGATCAGTGCGACGCCCGCTTCGCGGCAGACCGCAGCCGCGCCGTCGACGAGCTCGGCGACCTCCTCGAGCGAGATCACGTTGGCCGCCACGTAGTCGAGCAGCAGGAGCGGTTCGGCACCGCAGGTCGCGACGTCGTTGATGCAGTGCGCCGCGAGGTCGGCCCCGCAGTCGCGCAGCCGCCCGCGCCGGCGGGCGACGATCAGCTTCGTCCCGACGCCGTCCATCGACGCGGCGAGCAGTCGGTCCGAGTCCAGCGGATGCAGCCCGGCAAAGGCACCGAAGCCGCGTGCTCCGGTGGATTCGACGGCGGCGCGGAGGCGCTCGACCACCGACGCCGCTCGGTCGAGCGACACACCGGCAGCGCCGTAGCTGCGTGGCGGGGTCACGAGGCCGGAAAGTTTACGGCCCGGCCCGGCGTGCTCACGCAAAGCGCTCGGCGACGAGCTCGGGCCGCCCCTCAGGTCCTCCCGGCAGGAACCGCACGAGCGTCTCCCCGACCTGGACGTCGCCGCGCGACACCTCTGCCTCGAGCAGGTCGCCGAGCGCGGCCGCCTTCACCTCGGGCTCGTCCGCCCGCAGCTGCAGCTCGCTCAGCCAGAGGATGTCGCGGCGCCCGAGCAACTCGTCGATCCAGTCGCGCGGCGGATGTACCTCGAGCCGGTAGCCGGCGTTCGTCGCCACGAACGTCCGTCTGCCGCCGTGCTCTTGAATCCGGAGGTTCCACTGCGTGGCCCGTGCGAGCACGTCCTGGAACCCGTCGTCGTCGAGGACGACGCCGAGGTGGTCGAGCCGCGGAATCCCCCAGTG
>DASYPH010000220.1:0-3542 GCA_036006925.1 Gaiellaceae bacterium | reverse complement strand
GGCGACAATCCCAATCACGGGCGTGGAAAACTTTCTCATTCGGTTCCTTCCGTTGAGCGTGAGAGCGGCGCGTCCACGCCGCCGACGCCCACCGTATTGCGTCTCTATGAGGGGTTGGTGAGCCGGGCCGGGCTGTGGAAGGCGGCGAACAACTTTGCGACTCCGTCTCGGACCCTATGCCCCCGACAAGAATCGAACTTGTGCACGCGGTTTAGGAAACCGCTGCTCTATCCACTGAGCTACGGGGGCGTTTTGGCTCAACGATGCGCGTTAGCGCGATGAGTGTTCTTTTGCACTTTAACCCGGCGGATTTCCACCACCGGACGTTGCCGGCGCGGTGAACAGGGTGTCGCCGGCCCGCTTCGGTACGGCAGCCTCAAAGCCGCCGAAGCTGTCGCCACCTCAGCGGCTAGCGACTTCAGTCTTTCTCGCAGGCGGGCGACATGCCAGGCGGCTTCGGGTCAGCACCAGATCTGACTGACCAGTGGGGCGCCGATCTCTTGCCGTCCCCCGAACCCGATTGCCGTCACAGTCGCGCCTGCGAGCTGGAAGCCGAGCGTGGCGACGGGCGGTGGCCCCTTCGCGGCGACGTAGTAGTCGCCTGCCTCGGGCCCCTGCAGGTCAGTGCCGTACGCGGCCCGCAGGTCGTCCAGCGTGGAGCCGATCGCGATGCCGGCGTCTGTCGACGCCCCCGAACTGAACCAGACGCTTGTGAGGTCGCCACTGTGGAATTGCGCGTATCCGCGTGTCGCACCTGCGCAGACGGGCATCCAGGAGACCCAGCCGCTACCAGCCGCGTCTGTGAGCTGCGGAAACCACGGCCAGACGGCGAATACCTCGTTCTCCGGCATGATCGGACGGATGCCGGACGCGACGCCGGTGAGGCTGAGAGCGCCGATGGTGGCCGGCGGGGGCGCGGTGACCGTCGGGCAGTGGACGGCGAGGAGGCCGCCGAAACCAAGGCCGATCGACACGACACGTCCGCTTTCGTTGTCGACCGTGAACACAAGGTCGATTCCGCCGCGATGGGTCGGGTGAACGACGTCGGCGTCAGCCGCGTGGATGTCAGGGTCGTTATCGAGGACGAGCCGTTTCCCGTACGCCCGCCGCAGCGCGCGGAACGTCGAGCCTGGCGCGATCCCTTCCGTCGTCCTGACACCGCCTGCGAAGGCGATCCGATCGAGCCTGGCAACCCCGGCGCGGATGTGGAACAGCGCCTCACCTCGAATCTTCGGCCCGCACACCGCAACGTCGAGATCGTTGCCGTATCGGTCTCCGGCGACAGTCGCCCGCAGTCGGTGCTTGACCTGGACGACCGTCATGCCCGGTTTCACGCCAGCGACGCCGTCCTGGGTGAGCAGAAGCTGTCGCGGCGCGGCCGCCTCGGAGGCGCCGGCCAGCGCGGCGGCGACGGCCAGCACCACAGCGAGACGGGTCATCGGCCAAGTAGAACAGAGCTGCGTTCGGCCATCAACAGAGGATCACTCGATCCCCCTCGGCCGAACGCGGGGAGTGCTTCGAGCTGGCGTTTGACGGCCTTCTCGCCCCGATGCGTTCCGTCATAGGGGTCGGCGAAGGACGTCGTCTGCGGTTAACCCACTTCGTGTGTCATCTGGTCGATGCAGACCGTGATCGCCAGGATTAGCGCGTCGTCTTGTTCGGCGTCGATCTCGATCCCATAGGTATCCCGCACTCTGAACCAGCGCTTCGACACCTCGGCAACATCGTCGCCACCCCGTTCGATCTTGTACTCGTGGTCGAGGATGTTGCCCTTCGCCTCCATGTCCTCGCCGCCCTCGACGTCGATCGAGAAGCGTTCGCGCAACGGGCTGATGAGCGCCTTCTTCACAGTCGCCACGGTCTTGCCGTCGCGTTCGATCGCCATCTTGTCGCGCATGCTCAGTTTCTTCTCCTGGATCGTGAACACCTCGTCGCCGCTCGGGGTCTCGAGCACAAGTGTGTCGCGGATCCGCAGCGCCTTGCCGTTCACCTTGAAGACGCGCTCGCCGCCGTCGGTCTCGATCCAGTAGTCGTCGCCGATCGCGAACATCTTCTCGCGCATCTGGTACTTCGTCCCACCGTCGTCGCCGCGGCGGCCCCTGAACAGCGGCATCTCGAGTCTCCTTCCCACCGGGAATGTCCCTCGCGACTCTACGCCTCCCCAGAACTTCACGTCCTCAGCGCGGCGGCCGACAACGACTGGAGCCGCGTTATGGTTAGCCGCAATGGCTCTGCCTGCGGACAGCGCACTGAATTACCGTGCCGACACACCGAACGGTGGGGAACGAGAGCGCGGTAACGGTACGCTGAGGGCGCTCGACCGGTACGTCGGCATTCCTCTCGTCGCGGCCTCGGGTGTGATGCGGCGGCGGCGACGGCTGCCGGAGACGATCGAGCGCATCGGGATCATCAACGGCACCGCCATCGGCGACACGATTGTTCTTTCGGCCGTCGTCAGAGATATCGCTGCGGCACATCCCGAGGCCGAGACGGTGTTGTTCGCGAGTTCAGCGATGGTCCCATTGCTGCGGCAGATCGAGGGCATCACTCCTGAGCCGATCCGGATGGCCAGTCCACTGTCGGCGATCGGCGCCCTCCGGCGCCATCGCTTCGACGTCCTGATCGACTTCGGGTCGTGGCCGCGGGTCGAGGCGGTGTACGCCGTCCTATCAGGGGCGCGTTACACCGTCGGGCTCAGCGCAAAGGGGCAACACCGGCATTACGCGTTCGATGCCGCGGTAGAGCGGTCGTCGGTCCGGCACGAGCTCGACAACTTTCGCCTACTCGCTCAGGTCGTCGGTGTCACGTCGACTACCGAGCCGTTTTTCCGACCTCCGGGCGTGCTGACTGCCGGTTCGTTGCCGAGCGAGCCCTTCGTCGTCTTGCATCTTTGGCCGACTGGAGTCGAGTCCCGTCTCAAGGAGTGGCCCAGCGAATCCTGGCGGGCGCTGATCGATGACCTGCACGGTCGTGGCCAACACGTCGTGCTCACCGGTGGCCCCGCGGACGTCGCCTGCTCGGCGGCGTTTGCCGCCACCTGCGCTCCCGGAGCCGTGACCGATACGGCGGGCAAGCACTCACTCGAGGAGTTGGCAGACCTCCTCGGGGCGGCCACCTGTGTCGTCAGCGTTAACACCGGGATCGCACACCTCGCCGCCGCCGTGGGGGTGCCGACCATCACACTCAACGGCCCAACCGCCGGTCGTCGCTGGGGTCCGATCGGCCCTCGCGCGGTCGGTGTCGATTCGGGCCTCGCGGGTTGCGGTTATCTGGATTTTGGGTGGGAGTACAAAGGCAAGCGTCGCGATTGCATGCAAGGGATCTCGCCCGATCGTGTCCTGCAGGCCGTGGTCGACGCGGTTGGCACGTAGTGGCGGCGAACAGCGAGGGCCTGGGGGCGTTGGGAATCCCCTCAGACGCATTCGAGAACGCAGTCGCCGATCTCGTCGCATGTTTTCGGCGTGGCGGGAAACTGCTCGTTTTCGGCAACGGCGGCAGTGCGGCGGACGCTCAGCACCTCGCCGCGGAGTTCGTCGGCCGAT
>DASYPH010000219.1:0-5637 GCA_036006925.1 Gaiellaceae bacterium | reverse complement strand
CCCCCCCCCCGCCGACCACCAGCTACCAAAGGAGCTCGTCATCGCTCAGAAAGAAGAGAAGGTCGAGATGACCGGCGAGATCGTCGAGGCGCTTCGGAACGGCATGTTCCGGATCCAGCTCGACAACGGTCACGAGACGCTCGGCTACACCGCAGGCAAGATGCGCCGCTTCCGGATTCGCATGAACCCGGGCGACCGCGTGCGCATCGAGCTCAGCGCGTACGACCTCGGACGCGGTCGGATCGTCTACCGCATGCGGCCGGGCGACGAACGCCCCGAGTAGGGCGCTCGCTCGCCTACGCCGCGGCCTCCGAGCCCGTTGCCGTTGCGCGCTGCGCGGCGATGAAGTCGCGGTACCAGTAGAAGCTGCCCTTCGGTATCCGCTCGAGCGTCGCGTAGTCGACGTAGACGAGACCGAAGCGCTTCCAGTAGCCCCAGGCCCACTCGAAGTTGTCGAGCAGCGACCACGCGAAGTAGCCGCGGAGCGGCACGCCGTCCGCGATCGCCCGGGCTGCGGCATCGAGGTAACCCTGGAGGTACGACTCGCGCTCGGGATCGTGCACGGATCCATCGTGGCCGCGCACGTCGGGGAACGCGGCCCCGTTCTCCGTCACGTAGATCGCAGCGGGCGAGTAGTCGCGGTCGAGCCGGACGAGCAGGTCGTGCAGTCCTTCCGGGACGACCTCCCAGCCCATGTCGGTGCGATCGACATCGTTGCGGCGAATGATGCGGGAGCGCCCGCCGTTCTCGTCGGCCCCGACGAGCGGCGAGGTGTAGTTGTTGACCCCGAGGAAGTCGATCGGAGCGGCGATCGTCTCGAGGTCGCCGTCGCGGATCTCCGGCAGAATCGCCGCCCAGGCCTCGAGCATGTCCGCGGGATACGAGCCTTTGAAGATCGGGTCGAGGAACCACCGGTTGTGCAGTCCATCGACCCAGCGCACCGCCTGCGCATCCTCGTCCGATGGGCTCGCCGGATACGGATTGTCGAGGTTGAGCGTGATCCCGACCTGTGACGCGGGTGATGCGCGCCGCAGGATCTCGACAGCCCGTCCGTGCGAGAGCAGCAGGTGATGTGCGGTCGCGAGCGCGTCTGCGTCGGACGTGCGTCCTGGTGCGTGATGGCCCCAACCGTGCCCGACCCAGGAGACCACCCAGGGCTCGTTGTGCGTGATCCAGTGCTCGATCCTGTCACCGAGCCGCTCTGCGACGGCCTCGACGTACTCCGCGAAGGCGTCGACGGTGTCCCGGGCCGGCCAGCCGCCCGCATCCTCGAGCGGCTGCGGCGTGTCCCAGTGGAAGAGGGTCGCGTACGGTGCGATCCCGTTGCCGAGCAACTCGTCGACCAGGCGGTCGTAGAAGTCGAGCCCGGCCGTGTTGACGCCACCTCGGCCCGCCGGGATGACCCGCGGCCAGGCGATCGAGAAACGAAAGGCATCGACGCCGAGCTCGCGCAACAGGGCGATGTCCTCGCGGTAGCGGTGGTAGAAGTCACACGCGACGGCCCCGGTGTCGCCGTTCCGCACTTTGCCCGGAGTCGCCGCGAACCGGTCCCAGACGCTCTCGCCGCGTCCGTCTTCGTTCGTCGCCCCTTCGATCTGGTACGACGCGGTCGCCGTGCCCCAGACGAAGTCGGACGGGAGCGGTCTATGCAGTTGGTCTGGCATCGAGTTCCTCTCGGATGGTTGGGGCGGGGGCTGTGACATGACAGCGGGCGCTCTGGGCCGGACGCGCCGCCACGAGGGCGGGCGTGACCGTCGTGCAGACGTCGATCTTGAGCGGGCAGCGGCCGGCGAAGCGGCAGCCCTCCGGCGGGTCGACGGCGGCCGACGCGAGGCCCTTGCGGATGACGATCGGTTCACGGGCCGCGGCCGGATCGGGAACCGACGCGAGCAGCAATTGTGTATACGGGTGGAGCGGCTCCTGCAGCACCTGCTCGGACGGCCCTTGCTCGACGATCTGGCCCGCGTACATCACGAGCACCGTGTCGGCGACGTAGCGGGCGCTCGCGAGATCGTGCGTGACGTAGAGGAAGGCGAGGCGCTCGCGCTCCTTCAGGTCGAGCATCAGGTTCAGGATCCCGATGCGGATCGAGACGTCGAGCATCGACGTCGGCTCGTCTGCGATCAGCACCGTCGGCTCGACCGCCAGCGCACGGGCGATCGCAACGCGTTGGCGCTGCCCGCCGGAGAGCTCGTGCGGGTACTTCGCGGCGTACTGCTCGGCCGGAACGAGCCCGACCGTCTCGAGCAGTTCGTTGACGCGGCCGTCGATGGCGTCGCGCGACGCGCGCCCGTGGATCTTGAGCGGTCGGGACAGGTGGTAGCGGACGGTCTTGACGGGGTTCAGAGAACCGAACGGGTCCTGAAAGATCATCTGCACGTTCGAGCGGTAGTGCAGGAGGTCGCGCCGGCGTGAGTCGTTCGCAATGTCGGCACCGTCGAAGAGCACGTGTCCGGCGGTCGGCTCGAACAGGCGTGCGATCAGGCGCGCGACGGTGCTCTTGCCGCTGCCGCTTTCGCCGACCAGTGCCGTGATCGTCCCCGGGCGCAGCGCGAAGGTGACGTCGTCGACCGCGTGCACGCGTCCTTGCCGGATCAGCCCGTTGCCTGCTGGGAAGTGCTTCGTGAGCCCGCGTACCTCGACGGGCGCGGCGGCGGCGGCGGTGCTCATCGCCGTTGCTCCACCAGATGGCACGCGACGAAGTGCGCCGGCTCGGCTTCGTGCAGCTGTGGCCGCTCAATGGTCTGGCGTGCATAGAGAGCAGCGTCGCCCGGCACGCAGTGGGCACAGCGCGTGTGGAAGCGGCAACCAGCGGGCGGGCTCGCGGCGTCAGGCGGCGAGCCGGGAATGCCGGTCATCCGTTCGAGTGGTCCGTGGAGCGGCGGGAACGAGTGCATCAGGCCCTGCGTGTACGGGTGCAGCGGCTGGCGGTGCAGCACGTTTGCCGACGCCTCCTCGACGATCTCGCCCGCGTACATGATCGCGATCCGGTGAGCGAATTCGAACAGGAGCGAGAGATCGTGCGTGATGAAGAGCACCGCGAAGCCGAACTCGCGCTGCAGATCGCCGACCTGCTGGAGGATCTCGCGTTGCACGACGACGTCGAGCGCGGTCGTCGGCTCGTCGAGGATGACGAGCTCGGGGCGGAGCGCAAGCGCCATTGCGATGATCACGCGCTGGCGCATGCCACCGGACAGCTCGTGGGGATACGAGCGCAGGCGGCGAGCGTCGATCCCGACGAGGTCGAGCAGCTGGCCGGCTTGGGCCAACGCGTCGCGCTTCGAGACGTGCTCGTGCGCGCGCATCATGTCGAGGAACTGGTCGCCGACGCGCATCACCGGGTTCAGGGCGTTCATCGCGCTCTGGAAGACCATCGAGACGTTTCGCCAGCGGAAGCGGCGGAGCTGCTCGGCGTTGAGACGCGTCAAGTCTTCGCCTCGGAAGAGCACCGCGCCGTCGACGATGCGAGCAGGAGGCCTGAGGATCTGCATGACGGCGTTGGCCACGGTGCTCTTGCCGCATCCGGACTCGCCGGCGAGTCCGAGGATCTCGCTCGTCCCGATCGTCAGGTCGATTCCGTCGACGGCCCGCACGTCGCCATAGGCGACGGACAGGTTGCGGAGCTCGACGAGCGTCTCGTCCGTGCTCTCGAGCTCGCGCCGAGGTTCGCCGACGACGGCCGTCACTTCGCCTTCCGGACCTTGCGGAGCCGCGGATCGCTCAGCTCGTCGATCCCTGCGAGCAGGAAGACGAGCCCGACCACGGTGATCACAAGGGCGAGTCCCGGGAACAGGAACGGCCACCACTCACCCTGCAACACGGCCGAGTTGGTCTGCGCCCAGTAGAGGATCATCCCCCAGCTGACGTGCGAGTTGTCTCCGAGACCGAGGAACTCGAGCCCCGCGTCGACGAGCAGCGCGATGTAGAACACCAGCACGAACGCAGCGGCGATGCGGCTGATCATGTTCGGGATCAGCTCGCCGAAGACGATGCGCCAGGTCGACTCGCCGGCCACCTTCGCCGCCTGGACGAAGTCGCGGCTCTTCAACGACAGTGCCTGCCCGCGCAGGATGCGTGCCTCGAACGCCCAGAGGCTCAAGCCCAGGACGAGGATCATCGTCCCCATCCCACGGGCCTTGAGGTAGCCCGAGATCACGATCAGCAGCGGGATCGTCGGGATGACGAGGAAGATGTTGGTCAGGAAGTTGATCACCTCGTCGACGATCCCGCCCGAATAGGCGCCGACGACACCGAGGACGGTGGCCAGTGTGGTCGCGAGCAGCGCAGCGCCAAGACCCAGGATCAGGGAGCGCCGCGCGCCGAGCACGACCTGCGAGAAGATGTCGCTGCCCTGGTCGGTCGTCCCGAACAGGTGGTGCCACGACGGCGCCTGGCGGGTGGCGAGGATGTTGAAGTCGGTCGGGTGCGCAACGGAGATCCACGGCGCGATCAGCGCGACGAGGACCACGAAGCCGACGAGCGTCAGGCCGAACCGGGACTTCGGATTGCTCAGGAGGAGCCTCAGCCAACCGGGCAGGTGCAGTCGGCCGCCGCTAGGCGGCGCGGCGACCGAGAGCGGGACGATCGCGTCGTGCTCTGTGAGCGCTGGTTGCAGTTGCGACACGGCTACGAGGTGCGCACGCGCGGGTCGAGGAGGAAGTTGAGGAGGTCCATGATGAAGTTCGCCGCGATCACGCACAGCGAGAAGACCAGCAGCAGCCCCTGGGTCAGCGGGTAGTCGTTGCCGAGTGCCGCTTGCTGCAGCGTCAACCCCGCGCCCGGATAGCTGAACACGTATTCGATGAAGACGAGACCGCCGACAGCGCCTGCGAACTGGGCCGCAAAGCCGTTCAGCGGCGGCAGGATCGCGTTGCGGCCCGCATAGCGGGTCATCACCCGCCGGTCGCGCAACCCTTTCGCACGAGCCATCGCGACGTAGTCCTCGCTGATCGTGGTGATCATCACGGCGCGCATGTTCAGCACCCAGCCGCCGGTGAAGGCGGCGATGATGATCAGCAGCGGGAGCTCGGCGTGCCGGACGGCGCTGCTCAGGAAAGCCCAGTTGAGACCGGGGACGAGCCCGCTGTCGTAGGCGTGCTGAATCGGGAACCACTGGAGCTTGAGCCCGAGGAAGTACACGCCGAGGAGGGCTGTGAAGAACGCGGGAAACGCGCCCAGCGCCATCAGCGAGGGGACGACGAACGTGTCGAAACCGCCCCCGCGCCGCCAGGCGGCGATCATTCCGACGGTGGTGCCGATCACGAACGCGAGCAGGAAGGCAACGCCGACGAGGGCGATCGAGTAGGGGAGGGTTCGCCCGATCACCTCGGACACAGGGGCGGGGTAGTTGGACGTCGAGATGCCGAAGTTGAGATGCACGAGCCGGTGCAGATAGACGACGTAGTCGTGCCAGATCGTCCCCTTGCCGCCGCCGAGCAGTGCCTGGTAGGTCTGGACGATTCCCGGGTTGGCCGCGATCTGCGCGGGTGACAGTCGCTGGAGGACGCCGCCGATCGGGTCGCCCGGCATCAGCCGCGGGAGCAGGAAGTTCAGCGTGAGGGCGACCCACACGGCGAACACATAGAAGACGAGTCGGCGAAGAAACCAGCGCATACGCGATCAGTACCGAGTATTGGG
>DASYPH010000218.1:0-2482 GCA_036006925.1 Gaiellaceae bacterium | reverse complement strand
GGATGTCCCGGCGTGTGGTAGATCGCCTCGAGCGGGCCGCGCTCGACGATCTCGCCGGCGTACATCACGGCGCAGCTGTTGCAGAGCTGGGCCACTACCGGGAGGTCGTGCGTGACGAGGATGAGCGCGAGGCCGAAGTCCTGGCAGAGCCCGTCGAGCAGCTCCAGGATCTGCGCCTGCACCATCACGTCGAGCGCCGTCGTGGGCTCGTCGGCAATCAGCACCTTCGGGTTGCAGGCCAGCGCCATCGCGATCGCCGCCCGCTGCCGCATCCCGCCCGACAGCTCGTGCGGGTAGCGCCCAGCCCGGCCGGCCGGGATTCCGACCGCCTCGAGCAGTTCCCCCGTCCGAGCGCGCGCGGTTGCCCCCTTGCCGCGCTTGTGAAGCTCGAGCGCCTCGACGATCTGGTGGCCGATCGTGCGCACGGGGTTCAGCGCGTTCATCGCCCCCTGAAAGACGATCGCGATGTCCACCCAGCGGTGCGGCCGCATCGCTTCCTCGCCGCCGGCGAGGATGTCGTCCTCTCCGAGCAGGACGCGACCCGAGACGCTGGCGTTCGGTGGGAGCAGGCCCATGATCGCCAGCGCCGTGGTCGTCTTCCCGCAGCCCGACTCCCCGACGAGCCCGAGGCGCTCGCCCGGCTCGAGCGACAGGTTCACGCCCTGCACGGCGTGGAGTTCGCCGCCGCCCTCGAGGTCGAACCAGACCTGGAGGTCCTCGACCTGCAGGAGCGGCGCGGTCACAACGCGTCCTTTCCGCGACCGACGAGTGGCCGCAGCCGGAAGGTGCGCGCCGACAGGTGTGCCACGCGCAGCCGCGGGTTGAGCGCGTCCTCCAAGGAGCCGCCGACGAGGCTGCACGCGAGGATGAGCATCGCGACCAGCACGCCCGGCGGGACGATCGCCCACCAGGCCCCCGTGGAGATCGCGGCCCGCTCGAATGCGTTCTCGATGATCCGGCCGAGCGAGATTGTGCTCGGATCGCCGAGACCGAGGAACGACAGCGCGGTCTCGTCGAATATCGCGACCGCGATGGTCAGGACGGTGCTCGCGATCAGCAGCGGCGCGACCTGCGGCAGCACGTGCCGCACCACGATCCTCGTGTGGCCCGCGCCAAGTGCCCGCGCCCGCTTCACGTACACACGCTCGCGCACGCTCTTCACCTGCGCCCGGATCACGCGCGCCGTACTCGTCCAGAGCAGGATCCCGATCACGATGATGATGTGGAAGAGGCTCGGCCCCCAGATCGCGGCGACGACGATCATCAACGGGACATCGGGGATGACGAGGAAGTAGTCGGTGATGCGCATGAGCACGGTGTCGGTCCCGCCGCCGAAGTAGCCGGCGACGACACCGACGGTGCCCCCGATCACCATCGAGACGAAGGTGGCCGCGAAACCGACGATGAGCGAGGTGCGCAAGCCCCAGATCAGGAGCGTGACCATGTCGATGCCGCCGTCGTCGAGGCCGAGCAGGTGGTGCCACGACGGTGCGCCGAACACCGGCCCGACCTGCTCATGGAGGGGGTACGGCGCAATCCACGGCGCGAGGATCGCTGTGGCCGTGACGGCGATGAGGAACAGAGCCGCGGCCATCGCGACTCGCTGGTGGCGGAGCGTCCGGAGCACGAAGCCCGGACCGCTCGTGACGGCCTCGATCGGCGCCTCGACGAAGAGCGAAGCTTCGCTCAATCCGTGATCCTCGGGTCGAGCCTGAAGTAGAGGAGGTCGGCGACGAGGTTGAAGAAGATGACCGAGACCGTCAGCACGAGGAAGGCTCCCTCTAGCATCGGGTAGTCGCGCTGCAGCACCGCCTCGTAGACGGCGCGGCCGATTCCCGGCCACGAGAAGACGGTCTCGATCAGGATGGCGCCGGCAACGATGTAACCGAGGGAAAGTGCGATGAGCGTGGTGATCGGCAGCATCGCGTTCCGCAACGCGTGCTTCCTGACGATCGTCCGCGGCTTCAGCCCCTTCGCGCGGGCGGTGAGGATGTAGTCCTCACCCAGCGTCTCGAGCATCGCGGAGCGCACGATGAGCGTGTACTCGCCGTACAGCACGAGCCCGAGCGTGAGCGCCGGCAAGAAGATGTGCGACGCGAGATCCTTCACGTGCGCCCAGAACGGCGGGTTGAGCAGGAACTCGTTCGTCATCCCGCCCGTCGGCAGGACCCCCGCGAAGATGATGATCAGCATCAACCCAAGCCACTGCGTGGGCATGGCGTAGAAGCCGAGTGCAGTGCTGACCGATAGACCCTCGGTCTTCGTCCCGCGCCGCCAGGCCGCGATGACCCCGGTGAACGTGCCGAAGACGATTGCGAACACGGTGCCGAGCGTGACCATCGGCAGCGTGTTGATCAGGGCGATGCGGAGGTTCGTCGAGACGGGCTGCTCGTTGGCATACGAGATGCCGAGGTTCCCGTGGGCCAGCTGCTTCAGGTAGATGACGTACTGCTGCCACTTCGACTTGTCGAGCCCGAACTGC
>DASYPH010000217.1:0-3055 GCA_036006925.1 Gaiellaceae bacterium | reverse complement strand
CGGCACGCCCTACGCGCGGCGACCGGCAGCGACACGATTCCCGTACTCGTCGACGGAAGTGCCGTCGTCACAGGCGAGGAGGCGATCCGGTGCTACCTCGATCAGGAGATCCCGGAGCCCGCCGAGGCGCAGGCACACCGGCTGAAGGCCGCGAAGGCCCGTCGCCGCTACCTCGAGGAGGAATGCGAATGCTTGCAACCCGCTACACACTGAGCACCACGACGACTGCGGTGTTCGACATGGCCGTCGAGCGCGTCCGCGACGAGCTGAAGGCGGAAGGCTTCGGCATCCTCTGCGAGATCGACGTCCAGGCGACGCTGAGAGAGAAGCTCGCCGTCGAGCGCGAGCCGTACACGATTCTCGGCGCCTGCAACCCGCCACTCGCCCACCGGGCGCTCGAGGCCGAGCCCGAACTGGGTGCGTTGCTCCCTTGCAACGTCGTCGTCTACTTACGAAACGGCGAGACCCACATCAGCGCGATCGACGCCGAGCGGATGCTTTCGATCGTGGGCAACGAAGAGCTCACTCCGGTCGCCGAACAGGTCAAGACGAAGCTTGCGCTCGTCGTCAGACGCGCCGCGACGTAGCTTCACTGCGCCGCTGCAACCATCTCCGTAGTACCTCCGGGGGTAGGCGGTCTTACCCGATGCGCCCTTCCGATCGGGTCGGTTGGAATCGGCACCTGCCGCAGGCTGACACGAACGAGCGCTTCAATTCAATTCTTCGTCGTCGGTTGCGAGAGGGGAACCGGCAACGAGCAGCCGCTCCTCATGGGCCGCCTTCAAACAGTGGCTCGCCGCTGGTCAAAGCCTGCGCGGATCTGTCGGAGGGATGCGCGGGTGTCGTCGGCAGGCAGGGCCGGGTTGAACAGCGGGCTCAGACCGCCGTCGGTGAGCAACCGCTCGCAGGCGACTGCAGAAGCTGGGTCGAGTGAGAGCGCGGCGTCGTCGAGTTCGCGCGCGAGCGTCCCGAGCTCTTCGGCGGCAGCGCCGACCCGCCCTGGGAACGTGTATCCCGGCTCCTTGAGCATCGACCGTATCGACTCCGCCAACCAGTGTCGGTTCTTCATCGTTGCCGAGCGCTCGGCACGCCGGCGAACCTCCTGGATCTGGTACGCGGCCTGGTCGAGCAGGAGCCGATCGAGCAGCTCCCAGTGCCGCCAGAAGGCGCGGAGTGCGAGCAGGGCGACGGCGAGCGCACCGATCGCGAGCGGTACCGCGAGCGTGGGGAACAGTTGTGTGGCCGCGAGCGCCAGGACAAAGGTCAGGGCGGCGAGGGCGGTGTCCTCCCATTCCTCGTGCTGCAACCCTCTCAGCTCGCTGCTCGCCGCTTCTATCTCCCAGGCGTACATAACGCGAGTCTCCGCTCCAGTCGCCCGGCTCGCCTCCGGGCGAGGACGCAACTGGAGTGCGGGATACCCGTAGCGCGCAGGCCCAGTGCGACGGCAGCCATTCCAGCCACGCCGGTAGGTCTGCGACGCCGCCTCCACCTTCACCGGCGACGGCTATCAGGGCTTTTCCGGATGCGCGCGCGGCGGCGGGCGGCGAGATTTGACGCGTGAGACTGAGACGCTGAGCGAGCGAGAAAGGGAAGGGAGGAGTCATGACGGTCGAAGACGTGATGACCACCGACGTCGTCACCGCCCGTCTCGACACTCCGCTGAAGGCGGTAGCGCGGCTACTGGTCGAGCGGCGGGTGTCGGGGATGCCGGTCGTGGACGAGGCCGGCGGGGTGGTGGGGGTCGTCTCGGAGGCCGACGTGCTGGTCAAGGAGCGAGACTCGAGTGTCGGCCGTCGGCGCCGCGCGCCGCTCTTCGGTCGGGCCGCCTCGAAGGAGCAGGCAAAGCGTGCGGCGCATGTTGCGGGCGACGCGATGACGACGCCTGCCGTGACGATCGAGCCGTTCTGGTCGGTCGCCGCGGCGGCGCGGGAGATGCTCGATCACGGCATCAACCGGCTGCCGGTCGTCAGGGACGGCCGGCTGGTCGGCATCGTCAGCCGCGCCGATCTGGTGCGGGCGTTCGCCCGCTCCGACGCAGAGGTCGGTCGCGAGGCCCGCGACCAGATCGAGCTTTCGCTGGCGCTCGATGCCGACCTCTCGCAGCCCGACCTGACGATCGAGAGCGGCGAGGTGACGCTTCGCGGCCGCGTGAGGCGCCGCACCGTCGCCGAGGGGCTGCCTGCCCTGGTGGCGAGGGTGCCGGGTGTCGTCGGCGTACGGTCGGAGTTGAGCTGGGTCGAGGACGATTCGAACTGGCGAGAGTCATCGCGCGAACGGGCGCAGTACCCGCTCTAGTTCTTCGCGACGCGGTCGCCGCGTACTTCCCCGCTCGACGTTCAGCGCTGTCCCCGATGCCGGCGCTCGAGACCGCGCGGATGATCATGGCGCTAATCGAAGGGAGGAGGTGAATCATGGCCACCCTCGTCAAGCAGTCGCACCTGCCGGAGTTCGAGTCGATGGAACGTCGCTTCCACCGCATCTTCGAAGGCACGCCGCTCACGGCATTCGTACCCGTGTTCCTTCCGGCCGCCGATGTGTACGAGACGGCGGAGGAGTACGTCGTCGAGCTGGAGGTCCCGGGCTACAAGGAGGGAGAGTTGAGCGTCGAGGTCTCCAATCACACGCTCGTCGTAGCAGGTATGCGTGAAGAGGAGAAGGAGGGGACCGAGAAGGCGTACCGGCTCCAGGAGCGGCTCGAGCGGACCTTCAGGCGGGAGTTCCGGCTGCCATCGGAAACCGACAGGGAACACGTGACAGCACACTTCGAGGAAGGGATCCTCGAGGTGCACGCACCGAAGCTCGCGACGACGAAATCCCATATGGTCGAGATCTCGAAGGCCTGACCTGGAGACGCGGCAGCTCGTCGGGCCGGCGCTCGGCGCGACAGTGCCGGGTCTAGCGATTCGCGAACCGTGCCCGGCCCGATGCCGCCGCTGCGTCGAGTGAAACAGGAGGAACTACTCGTTCGGCTGCAGCCCTTCGCTCGCTTAGCTAAGAGGCCGAGCCCGACGCCGCTCAGCTGCACCGGGCGTTCCCAGGCGTAGACGAGCTCGGC
>DASYPH010000216.1:0-2968 GCA_036006925.1 Gaiellaceae bacterium | reverse complement strand
ATTCTCGTGGTGGACGACGATGATCGGCTGCGAGCGACCCTGGAGATGCTCATCGGCAACCTCGGCCACGAGGTGCTGCTCGCGTCCGACGTCGAATCGGCGGAGCTCGTGTTGGGCAAACGCGACGCGGACGTCGTGATCAGCGACCTCCGCATGCCGGGGGGCAGCGGAATCGACCTCCTGGAGTCGATCAAGCGCTCCGGGAGGGAGACCCCGGTGATCATGCTCACCGCCTACGGCACCGTGGAGACCGCGGTCGAGGCCATGCGAAAGGGGGCGTTCGACTTTCTTCTGAAGCCGTTCGAGACCTCGGAGATCGAGGTGCGCATCGAGCGAGCGTTGGCCTATCGCCGCTACCAGACCGAGCACGCCTTTCTGCGTGAGGAGATCGAGCAGGGCAGCTCCATCGACGAGATGATCGGCGTATCACCGGCGCTCCAGAAGGTCGTGGAGCTCGTCAAGCAAGTCGCGCCATCGAAGGCCTCGGTGCTCATCACCGGCGAGACGGGCACCGGCAAAGAGCTCGTCGCACGCGCGATTCACCGCCGGAGCCCTCGACAGGATCGACTGCTCGTCCCCGTCAACCTTGCCGCCGTCCCCACCGAGCTCTTGGAGAGCGAGCTGTTCGGGCACGTCCGGGGCGCATTCACGTCGGCCGTCGCCGAGCGCACGGGTCGCTTCGAGCTGGCCCATGAGGGAACGCTCTTCCTGGACGAAGTGGGCGATGCTCCCTTGGCGCTCCAGCCGAAGATCCTTCGCGTCCTCCAGGACGGTGTCGTCGAGCGCGTCGGGGCGAGCGAAGGTCGTAAGGTCGACGTCCGACTGATATCCGCCACGAATCGCAATCTCGAGGAGCTCATTGCTGCCGGACGATTTCGCGCGGATCTGTACTATCGCCTCCGCGTGATTCAGATCGCGATGCCTCCCCTTCGCGAGCGCCGCGAGGACATTCGCTATCTGACGGCGCACTTTCTTCGGAAGTTCGGCCAGGAACGAGCGAACGGCGTTCCTCGAATCACCGAGGCCGCGTTGCGTCTGCTCGAGGGCTATTCCTGGCCCGGCAACATTCGCGAGCTCGAGAACGTCATCGAGCGAGCCGTCGTGTTGTGCGAAGGGCATACCGTCGGCGCGGGGCTCCTGGACCTGAAGACGCCCGGGGAAGGGCAGCGAGAGCAGCACCCCGGCATCCGGCTGGACGATGCCCTCGATCAGGTCGAGCGCGAGATGATCCTGCGAGCGCTCGAAGAAACGAAGCACGTGAAGGTGCGTGCGGCGCGCTTGCTGGGCATCAGCGAGCGCAGCCTCTGGTACAAGCTCCGCAAGCACGGTCTGACCTGAGCCGGGTGTCCCGCGCAATTTCCTGCGTGTTTCCGTCCGGAACGACGCTGCATGCCCACGCCCCCCCATGAAACGCGGGTGAGGCGATCTGGCATGGCAACTGCTTTCGGAGATCCAGTGAATCAGATCGTGGAAGTTGGCCAGTTGGTGAAGGTCCCCGCCGGCACCTTCGCCGACTGTGTGAAGACGAAGGAGTGGTCACCGCTCGCATCCCGCGTCGAGAACAAGTGGTACTGCGGGGTGTGGGCATGGTGAAGGGATCATCGACGGCGGGCGAGACCGCCACGTTGGTGTCCATCACGCGAGAATGATCGCGACCGGCCGGCACTGAAGGCCCGTGCGCAGAAGCCCGCAACTTGTTGCGTAGATCCGACGAGAGGCGACGGATCGAACCGCCACAGGCCAGGCCACGCGTACACGCGGTGATGGCACGCGGGCTGCATCAGCTCGCTGGTTGCGAGACTACGGCGAGATCCCCACGTCCCGCGTTTCGATCGCCGTAGGCGCGCTGGCTGCCGTTGGCTTCGGCCTCCTCGTCGTCTCACTCGGATCCCTCGAATGGTACGACGCCGCGATCGCGGTGTTCTTCGAGCGGCTCCGTGGATGTGACACCAGCCGTATCGTATTCCATCTCTCGTCGTTCGCCGGATGGATCACCGCGGCGGGCGTGGTGATCGTCGTGGCTCTCGCCGGCGGGGGCGACGAGCAGCGCCAGCGCACGATGCGATCGATCGTGTGGCTCGGGATCGCTCTGGTGTTGGTGCAGGTCCTCAAGCTGTCGCTCGAGCGAGCACGACCTGGGATGCCGCCCGGGACGATGGACGGAGCGAGCTTCCCGAGTGGGCACGTGGCGAACGCCGTACTGTGCGTGGGAGCGGCTCTGCGAATCGGCGCCGGACTTCGGGGCTGGCGCTCCCTGCTGCGCTGGATCGTCCTGCTGGGCGGGGTGGTTCTCGTGGCGGGGATCGCGTTCAGCAGGATCTACCTCGGACGTCATTGGGCCACGGACGTCGTGGGCAGCATCCTCCTCGGCGTTTGGTTCTGGGCGATGGTCGACGACGTGCGCCGCCCGGTCCTCGGCTGGCGAGGTGGGATGATCCTGGCCGGTGCCTTGATCATCCCGTGTTGTGCGATCGGCCTCGGCGAGCGCCCGGAGCTGCCGTCGCCGACGACGCTGCGCTCGCGTGTGACCCTCGCGTGGCCGCTCCACCGGCACGAACGCTGGCTCGACGAGGCCAGCCAGGCCGGCTGGGTGCCCGGCCGCACACGGCGAGACACTGGGTTCCTTCGGTTCACCGGTACGGAGATGGCGCTAGGAATCACGACCGGTACGGAGTCCGGCCTCGTTCTGAAGGTCGTCGGACGCCCGCTGCGGAAGTTCAGGCGTGGGTGCCGAAGCGTGGATCTCGTCGTGGATGGTGTCGCGATTGTGGGGGGACCCCTCACGGACTCGCTCCGGACGTATGCGTTCGCGCTTCCCCCTCTCGACGCCGGAACCCACCACCTGACGCTGCGATTCGCGCCGACCACGACCATCGCGGCATCTGGCCCGCCGACCCTCGCAGTCTATCGGCTGGCACTCGAGGGAGGTGGCGAGGATATGCGGTTGGCCGCGACGACGTTGGAGGGG
>DASYPH010000215.1:0-2714 GCA_036006925.1 Gaiellaceae bacterium | reverse complement strand
CTCGGGTGACATTGCCGACCACTGACGCACGCGAGCGCGCGGCGACGACATGATCCAAGAGCTTTCGTTTACCGCGCTCAGTCAAACCTCCGTCGTCGGTCACGTTGCAGTGCGGCGCAGGCCGCAGCCGGGGAACGTCAGCGAGTGGCTACACAGCTTGGCGCAACGAGTGACGCAGCCGACTGCCGCGTCAGAGCAACAGGCCCATATCTAATACGTCCCACAGCTCGCCACTCTGACGACGGATTTGTTTGATGCGGTGACCCTCTTCGACGAACCCGAACTTGCGGTAGAGCGCAATCGCAGCGACGTTGTGTGGGAAGACCTGGAGGCTCAGCTTGTGGAGGCCCTGGCCTCGTGACCATTCGATCGCTGCCGTGAGCAACGCACTGCCGACGCCGCGACCGCGCCACTCACGCGCGACGGCCATTCCGATCTCGCCGAACCCGAACCGACTGACAGCGACGTGCACTGAGCCAACAAGCTCCGTGTCCGCCACGGCGACCAACGTTCCTTCGAGCGTCCAGCTTGCTGCGCGCGCATCGACGTCCACCGGCGGCTCGGTTGCGATCCCGTCCCGCTCCTCCGCGACCGTCGCAAAAACGATCGCCAACGGCATCCGATCCTCGTCGCGCGCACGACGCACCTCGAACGGCGCAGCTTTAGCCACCCCGGGATCCTTTCACCGCCCGCACAACGCGTCCGACTCACGCGTCACTCCGGAACAATGGCGCAAGCGAGATTGTGACTACCAGTTGCCGCGGCGCAGCATGAGCTCACCGCGGTCGCGAGCGTCGTTCTGCTCGCGGATCCACCTTGCGACCCGAGACGCCGACGCCGCGATCGGCTCACCTGACGTATCGAAGACCGGGACCGACCACCGTGGATCTTCGGGTAGCCAGGATCTCCACCGTTCCCAAACCATCTCCGGCCAATGGTCAAGAATCACCTCCGGCATCCACTGCGGGTCAGCGTGATGAAGGCGCTGCCACGCCGCGAAGAGAACGAAGTCCCAGATGCGCGCATCGGTGTACGACGGGTGATTGCGCGCGCGGAGGCGTGCAACGCGCGCTAGGTCGGCGCAATCGATCAAGCAGACGGCCATACCGTCCAAGGGCGGAGCGCGTGGAGTTGCGAGGATCTCACCCAGCGGCCAGTTGGCTGAAAGCAGCAAGTGTTCGCCGTGGTCTTGGTATTCGAGTGCACGCCGAACCCAGGCCGCGCCTGTCCGCTGCCGCCAGCTGCTGTCTGCGTCGGGCGGGACGCCGTCCTCGTCGAAATCGTGACTTCGCAATCGCAACCCGGCGACGAGCGAGGCCCCTTCGCCTGACAGAAACCGGCGAATCGCGGACTTGCCCGCCCCGCTCGACCCACCGAGAACAAACAGCACATGACGATCATGAACGGCTGCTCTCGTCCACGCTCTGGTGGTGTTGTAGCCCGCCCTTCGGCTGCAGCGATGAGCCGCCGTTCAGCCTCTCCCACGAGCTCGGCAGCTTGGACTTGGTTCGGTTGCGCCGATCGCTGGGTAGGTCTCTACCGACATGAGCGAGAGAAAGGTAGTTCTCAAGATGGTCTTGTCCCTCGACGGCTTTGCCACCAGTCCCGACGGGACCCATGACTGGATGTTCGAGTGGTTCGGCGACGACTCGGGTGAGTGGAACCGCCGCGCGCTCGAGGAGGCGGGCGTCCACGCGATGGGCCGCCGCAGCTACGAGATCATGGGCCCGCACTGGGCCGCGTCGAACGGGCCGATCGCAACCGCGATGAACGAGAAGCCGAAGGCTGTCTTCTCCCACACCCTGGAGAAGGCGGAATGGGGACCTGCCGAGATCTTCGGCGGGGACCTGCGCGCTGAGATCGCGGAACTGAAGGCTAGAGACGACGAAGGGACGATCCTCGTCCACGGCGGCCCTCACTTCGCCAACTCGTTGACGCGCCTGGGCCTCGTCGACGAGTACCAACTGACGACGCTCCCGATTGCGATCGGCGCAGGGCACAGCCCATTCGCCGAACTCCGAGAGCATCTGAAGCTGGACGTCGTCGAAGAGGAACGCTTCCAGAGCGGAGCCCTCGCGCAGATCCTGGTGCCGAAGCAATCGCAGCAGTGATCGCGGCGGGATCGCCGGTCCAGCGGGAGGACTGGCACGATCCCACTTCGCGGAAGTCGATTGGAGGCCCCGACAAATGAAAGCGCTGGTGAAGGCGCGCGCGGAACCGGGATTGTGGCTGGAGGACGTGCTGGTTCCGGAGATCGGCGTCAACGACGTGCTGATCAGGGTGTGCAGGACGGGGATTTGCGGCACCGATCTGCATATCGAGAGCTGGGATGCGTGGGCGCAGACGACGATTCCGGTGCCGATGGTCGTGGGGCACGAGTTTGCCGGGGAGGTGGTCGAGCTCGGCTCGAACGTCACCGACTTCAGGCCCGGCGATGTGGTCAGCGGCGAGGGGCACGTCGTCTGCGGCCGATGCCGCAATTGCATGGCGGGGCGCCGCCATTTGTGCGCGCATTCGATCGGGCTCGGCGTTCAGCGGCCGGGAGCGTTCGCCGAGTACGTCTCGCTGCCGATGACGAACATCTGGCATCACCGGCCCGGAGTCGACCTGGACGTCGCGTCGATCTTCGACCCGTTCGGCAACGCCGTGCACACCGCCTCACAGTTCTCTGTCGTCGCTGAGGATGTGCTGATCACGGGCGCAGGGCCGATCGG
>DASYPH010000214.1:0-3327 GCA_036006925.1 Gaiellaceae bacterium | reverse complement strand
CCTGGTGCTCGGCGATATGGCAGTGAGCCAACCAGCGGCCGGGGTTCGTGACGTCGAGCAGGATGTCGACGGTCTCGCCGGTGCGGACGAGCACCGTGTCCTTCCAGACCAGATTCGGCGCCACGACGTCGTCGCGCGCGAGGATCAGGAAGCGACCGGCCCCGTGGACGTGGAACGGGTGCGGCATCGGATGATCTGAGTCCATCTCGTTCACGAGGCGCAGCTTGACCTGGTCGCCGACGTGGAACATCCAGTCGATCTGTGCGTTCTCGGCGCCGGTCTCGCGGTCGACGAGCTTCCAGCGCATGTTGGCGGGCGTGGTCATCCTGTTGACCTCGACCATGTCGTCTTCCCACTCGATTCCCTGCGCCGTTTCGTGGGCGTGCTCGGGCTCACCGTGCTGGTGGTGGCCGTGCTCGCTCTGATGCCCATGCTCGTGGTGTCCCTGCCCGTCGTGTCTTGCCGGCAGCAGCTTCATCCCGCACTTCGGGCACCGGTCAGGCGTATCGCTTGTCACCTCCGGATGCATCGGGCAGACGTAGGTCGTCTCCTCTGCGGCCTGCGCCAGTAGCTTCATGCCGCACTTCGGGCAGCTGCCCGGTTCCTCGCTTGTCACCTCCGGATGCATCGGGCAGACGTAGACGACCGGCACGCCCTCAGGCACGCCCAGGTCCATCTCCGCCACGAACGAGAGCGTCTTGTCCGGTGGCGCCTCCAGGAACGGCTCGATGCGCTCGCGCAGCTCGGCCATGTCACGATTCGTGCGCAAACGGGCGAACTCATCGGCGATCGAGCGCTCCGGCTGCTCGCCGGAAACGCTGATCGACGCGAGCTTGTAGGTGCGCTCGGGCGTCCGGTGCTCGAGCTCGAGCTCGGCGGCCGCCTCGAAGAGGACGTCGACGACAACTCGCTCGGACGGGGCGAGCAATACGTCTTCGACAAGCTGCTCGTGCTCGTAGTGGCCGGCGTCGGCACCCACCAGCTTCATCTGAGCGCCCGGCAGCGTCACGTTGAAGACGCGCGTGTTCGCGGTGTTCGTGAAGAAGAAGCGTACGACCTCGCCACGCTTGGCTTCGAGCGCGAGGGCCGGCTCGCCCGCGACGAGTATCACGTTCCCGAAGCGACCCATCGCGACGTGCGTCGTTTCCGACTCCCGAAAGGCGGCGATCGCCCCGTCCTCGATCAGGATGTCGTCCAGCGTGAGCAGCAACTCGCGGTTCGCGGCCGGCCAGTAGTCAGCCTCGCTCGGCGCCACGAGCATGTTCCCGTAGAGGCCCATCTCCTGGCCGTAGTCCTCACGGATGTGCGGGTGGTACCAGTAGGCGCCGGGATCGGGCACCTGCACCTGGTAGGTGAAGGTCTCGCCGACCGGGATCGGCGCCTGGGTGTCGTGCGTTCCGTCGTAGCGGTTCTCGAGCCGGAGGCCGTGCCAGTGCACGGTCGCCTCGAGGTCGCCGTGGTTGACGATCTGGACGGTGATCGTCGCTCCTTGCGGAAGCTTCAGCGTCGGGCCCGGCACCGAGCCGTTGTAGGCGAGCATCCGCACGGTGGCATCGCCGATCTTCTTCTTGACGGGCATGATCTCGAGCCCGAGCTCGTCGCCGTCGGCGAGCTCGACGAGCTCGGTCTTGCGGGCGTCGGGCAGTCCCTCGGTCTCGCGCGGAAACTCGACGGTTTCACCGCGGCGTTCGGAGCCTGCGTCGTGCATCGGCTGCATCCTCTCACGCGCGTGAGGTTGAGGCGCGGCGGCGCCGGCCTCGAGGCTCGCTGCGCGGGGCTTTGGGCGAACACACAGGCCTAGACTTGCCCTGTGGCCGAGCCCGCATTCGAGGCAACTGCCCTTCCGCTCACCGCGCAGCATCCAGTCGACCGCGAGAGGCTCGCGCGCCGCGCGAGGCTGCTCGCGCGGGCCGGCGTTGCCTACCACTTGCTCGAGTTCGCGATTGCGATCGGGGCCGGGATTGCGGCCGGTTCGATTGCGCTTGTCGCCTTCGGCGCCGACTCGCTGATCGAGGTCTTCGCGGGCTTCGTGGTGCTCTGGCTCTACACCGGCGAGCGCAGCCGCTCCGGCGCTGCCGAGAGGCGCGCCCAGCAGTTGATCGCGGTGAGCTTCTTCGTTCTCGCCGTCTACGTTGCCGTCGAGTCGGTGCGGACTCTTGTGAGCGGTCACCATCCTGAGTCGAGCTGGGTCGGAATCGGCCTGGCTGCCTTCACTGCGGTGACGATGCCGCTCTTCGCTGGCGCCAAGCGCCAGGTCGGACATCAGCTTGGATCATCCGCCACGGTCAAGGAGGCATCGCAGACCCAGCTGTGCGCCTATCTCTCGATCGCCCTCTTGGCAGGCCTGCTGCTCAACGCGGGCGCCGGGCTCTGGTGGGCCGACCCCGCGGCGGCGATGGTGATCTCGCTCGTCGCCGCCAAAGAGGGTCGCGAAAGCTGGCGCGGCGAAGGCTGCGACTGCTGCTGAACAGGCAGCACGCGCCCTCAGACGAGCGGGCGCTCGATGATGTAGCGCCAGGCGCGGCGGATCCGGTTCATCGTTTCGTCTCCCTTCGGGCTGTGGGGTCGATAGCCGTCTAAGCCTGACGCCGCGCGTCGCTGCCTGGAAGGCGGCCTGCAGGCGTTCCGTGGTTCGGCTGTCCACACATGCCGGGCGGATGTCGACGCGTATCCCCTGCCCGCTCGTCACGAGCATGATCGCGCCGCAGTATCGTCTTTCCGTGGCGGAATGTCCGGTGCTTCGGATCGAGTTGCTCGGCGGGTTCCGCGTCACCCTCGGCACGCACGCCGTGCCTGACACGGCTTGGCGGCGCAGCAAGGCGGCCGGGCTCGTCAAGTTGCTCGCGCTCGCTCCGGCTCATCGGCTCCACCGCGAGCAGGTGATGGAGATCTTGTGGCCGGAGCTCGCTCCGGCCGTGGCTGCAGCCAACCTGCGGAAGGCCGTGTACTACGCGCGGCACGCTGCCGACGCGGACCTGGCTGTGGACTTCATTACCGCGACGGGAGACGTTCTGTCGCTGCCGTCGGAGCACGTGCGGACGGACGTTTCTGCGTGGCGCACATCGGCTGCACAGGCGCGTCGAGCTGGCGATCCCGCGGTGTACGCCGCGGCAATCGAGCTCTACGGCGACGGGCTGCTCCCGGAGGACCGCTACGAGGAGTGGACGATCCCGCACCGCGACGAGCTGCAGACGGAGTTCGTCGCGCTGCTCGAGGAGCTCGCCGTGCTGCTCGAGGCGCGAGGCGAGATCGAGGAGGTGATACGCGCAGCAGATCGCCTCGTCACGATCGACCCGCTACGCGAGGGCGGTCATGTGTTGCTGATCC
>DASYPH010000213.1:0-18069 GCA_036006925.1 Gaiellaceae bacterium | reverse complement strand
CGTCGTCGAGCGGCCCCGGCTTCTGCAGGATCGAGTTCGGGATCGAGAGCTTGCCGATGTCGTGGAGCAGGCCGCCGATCGCGAGCGCACGCAGCCGCGCCGCGGTCAGGCCGAACCGCTCGCCGATCGCAACGGCGAGCGCGGCAACGCGGCGGGTGTGCTCCTCGGTCGAGCTGTCCTTCTCCGCCAGCCTGACCATCAGGGCCCGCACGCGAGCGCCGAGGAACGCCTCCTCGGCCGCAACCATCTCGGATGCGCTCAGGTCACCCGCGAGGGGACGCGACTGTCCCGCGCGATAGAGGTCGTAGGCGACCGACGCGCCGACGAGGGTGATCCCTACGAATTCACAGAGGTGGCCGAACCACCAGCCGAGATCGGTGAAGGTGAGCGCCAGGGCGCCCCAGAGCGCGCTCGCGAGGAGCAGTAGCCCGATCACGACGACGAGGTCAGCTGTCCGCCGTGTGAGCAGGAAGGTGCGCGCGGCGCGGATCGCCAGCGCGCCCAGCAGCAGCATCCCGAGCGCCATCAGCCCCCACGCCGCCGGCGAACGCGCTTCCGGCACGCTCGGAACGAGGCTCGGCACCATCACGCCGAGCACGCTCACCGCGACGATCACGGCGACGCTCGCGGCGACGAGCCCGAGCAGGAAGGGAATCGACCGCCGCGCGTTCAGCCGCGGCACACCCGACAGAGCCAGCACTGCCGCGCCGACCGGCAGCGTCGCGCCACCGGTCAGGGCGATGACACCGTTCGGCCCGACCAGCACACCCGGCGTCACGAGACCGTGCACAGCCAGCAGGACGGCCATCACCGTGAACCCGCCGCCGACCACCACGGTCCGCGCGTCACCGCGGCTGGCGCCGACCGACATCAGCAGGAATGCCAGGATGGTCGCTGCCAAGGCGCTGACGCCGACGCCGTAGAAGTGCACCCACAGCGGCGGCATCACCATCACCTGGCCGAACTCGGAGAGCACGAAGACGAGCGGCAGCGACAGACCGAGCAGGAGCACAGCCGCAGTCAGTGGCACTCGCCGCATCTGACGCGTATCGACACGGCGAACCGCCGCCTGAAGCGCCGCACCGCGCGTTTCAGGGATTCGCCGGCGGCAAGGAAACGATCGGCGATGAGTTTCCGCGCTGCTGGGGGTCTTGCTATGACCCCGGTTCCGACGGAGGGAGGACGAGATGGCTGAACACAGGGTTGGAACGCGCGAGGAGTGGCAAGCCGCCCGCGACGACCTCGCGAAGCTCGAGGCCGAGCAGGCGAAGCGCGACGAGGAGATCAAGGAGAAGCGGCTCGCTCTCCCGTGGGTCCCGGTCGAGAAGGAGTACGTGTTCGACACCGAGGACGGCAAGAAGACCCTCGCCGAGCTGTTCGACGGGCGCTCGCAGCTGCTCGCCTACAACATCATGTTCGGCCCCGACTACACGCTCGGCGCCTGCCCCGGCTGCACGAACCTGGGCGACGGCCTCGACGGCTCGCTGATCCACGTGAATCACCGCGACGTGACGCTGCTCTGCTTCTCGCGGGCGCCGATCGAGCGGCTGGCCGCCTACAAGCAGCGGATGGGCTGGGAGTTCCCCTACGTCTCCACCTACGACACCGACTTCGCCTTCGACTTCGGGCTGGCGTTGACCGAGGAGCAGGCACAGGAGATTCCGCAGGTCAAGGAGATGATCGACGACCCACCCGACTGGCTCCAGGAGTGGTCCCGCCAGATCGGTGCCGAGCTCAAGGACGGGCTGCGCGAAAGCCCGAGCTGGATCGCGTTCGCGCGCGAGAACGGGACCGTCTACCACACGTACACCGTGATGGCGCCCGATCCGTTCGTCGCGCCGTACTTCAGCTTCCTGCTCGACCGAACGCCAAGGCCGCAGCCCTCCGAGGTGCGGGTCTGGCGGAAGGACGAGTATCCGGACTGACTCCGCTGTTGGTGCGCCGTGGCCACCGCGCGAACTGATAGACGACGACGATGACTGGCGAGCACGAGTTTGCGATCGAGACGAACGGGCTACGCAAGCGGTACGGCAAGGTCGTCGCGCTCGACGGCGTCGACCTCCGCGTGGAGAGGGGGATCGTGTTCGGGCTGCTCGGGCCAAATGGCGCCGGGAAGACGACGGCGGTGCGGATCCTCACCACGCTCCTCCAGCCCGACGAGGGCTCGGCGAGCGTCGCCGGCATCGACGTGCTCCGCCATCCGGGCCAGGTTCGCGAGCGCATCGGGCTCGCCGGCCAGTACGCAGCGGTCGACGACAACCTGACCGGCTTCGAGAACCTCGAGATGGTCGGGCGCCTCTACCACCTCGGCGGCGGCAAGGCGCGCGAGCGCGCACGCGAACTGCTCGAGGAGTTCGAGCTCAGCTACGCGGGCGGGCGGCTCGTGCGCACGTACTCGGGCGGGATGCGCCGGCGGCTCGACCTGGCCGCGGCGATGGTCGCGCGCCCGGCTGTCCTGTTCCTCGACGAACCGACGACCGGCATCGACCCGCGCAGCAGAATCGCGCTCTGGGCGACGATCGAGCATCTGGTCGCGCACGGCGCGACGGTGCTGCTGACGACGCAGTACCTCGACGAAGCCGACCGGCTCGCCGAGCAGCTCGCCGTCATCGACGCGGGACGTGTGATCGCTGAAGGTACGCCGGCCGAGCTGAAGACCCAGAGCGGCGGCGAGCGGCTCGAGGTGCAGCTCGCCGATCCGTCGAACCTCGAGGCGGCGAGCAATGCGCTCTTGCCGCTCTCGAGCGACGGCCCCGTGCGAGCAGACGGGTTGCTGCTGAGCCTGCCGTTGCGCACGCGCGCCGGCGCAGTCGCCGAGGCGGTTCGGCGGCTCGACGAGGCGGGAGTTGCGACCGAGGACCTCGCCGTCGTCACGCCCACGCTCGACGACGTCTTCCTGCAGCTGACCGGCCACGTCGCCGAGGAGAGCGAGGAGAAGGAATGACCGCCGGGCAGTCCGTCGCCGACACGCTCGTCCTCGCGCGTCGCAGCCTGCTGCGCATCCCGCGTCAGCCAGATCTGCTGGTCGGCTTCACGGTGCAGCCGATCATGTTCGTGCTGTTGTTCGTCTACGTCTTCGGCGGGGCGATCTCGACGCCAGGCGCCAGCTACGTCGACTACCTCATCCCCGGGATCATCATCCAGTCGATGTGCTTCGGCGGATTCGTGACCGCCCTCGGCCTCGCGGAGGATCTCAAAAAGGGTCTGATCGACCGCTTCCGGTCCCTGCCGATGTCGCGCGCCGCGGTGCTGACCGGCAGGACGCTCGCCGACCTGGTCACGAACTCGTTCCAGCTCGTGGTGATGCTCGTGGTCGGGTTCGCCGTCGGTTTTCGCTTCGCCACCGGAGCGTCTCAGATCGTTGGAGGCATCGCGCTCGCCTTGCTGGTCGGCTACGCGTTCTCGTGGGTGTTCGCGCTGATCGGGCTCGTGGCATCGTCACCGGAGGCGGCGAATGCCTACGGGTTCACGATCCTCTTCCCCGTCACGTTCGTCTCGTCCGCATTCGTCCCAGTGGACTCGATGCCGGACTGGTTGCAGCCGATCGCCGAGCACAACCCGTTCACGTACATGGTCAACGCAGAGCGGTCGCTCTTCATCGGCACGCCCGCGGGCAACCAGATCTGGCTGGCGGTCCTCTGGTCGGTCGGGATCGCTGCGGTGTTCAGCGTGCTTGCGGTTTGGCGCTACCGGCACACCGTCGGTAGCTAAGGCCGGTGTTCGCCGTCGAGATGAACCAATCCGCGGCGGCAACCGGCGCCGCGAACTTCGTGCCGGGTCCTCCCGCGGCCGGCTGGCACCTCGTGGCGTATTCGGACTCCACGGTGGTCGGTGGCGCGGAGATCAGCATGGGCACCGTGCTCGGAGCGCTCGACCCGAAGATCCAGGTCACCGTCCTCGGCCCGCACCGAGTGGTGGTTGAGGCGATCGCCGCGCACCGGCCCGGCGCCGCGGCCGTACTTGTCGCGCCGCTGTACGGGCTGCGGGGGGTGCATGGGTTCGTCGCGCACATGCGCGCCTTCCGCCGGCTGCGACCCGACATCGTGCAGGTCAACATGCCGGCGTCCTGGTTCGCCCTGTACCCGGCACTGACGGCCCTGCTGACCCCCGGGCCGCGGGTGATACTTGTCGAGCACGCCCCGGCTCCGATCCCGGCCCGCCGCGAGTGGCGCGTCAAGCGCTTCGCCTCGCGCCGGTCGGGCGCACATGTCGCCGTCGGACACCGCTCGGCCGCCCTCATCGAGGCCGACCTCGAACTGTCGCCCGGCGCGCTCGAGGTGATCCACAACGGCGTCGCCGACGAGCCCGTCGAGCCTGCGTCGCGGCAGGCGCCGGGTCCTCTGGTCGGCGGCGTCGGCCGGCTCGAGCCCGAGAAGGGCTTCGACGTGCTCGTGCGCGCGGTCGCCACGCTGCCCGGGGTCACCATGACGGTGCTCGGGGAGGGCGACGAGCGAGCGCGCCTGACGGCGCTCGCGACGGAGCTCGGGATCGGCGACCGGCTGCTGCTGCCGGGATGGTCGTCGGCGCCGCGGCCGCAGATCGCGAGCTTCGACGCGTTCGTCCTCTGCTCTCTCACGGAGTCGTTCCCGCTCGTCGTGCCGGAGGCGATGCTCGCCGGCACGCCGATCGTCGCGAGCGACGTGGGGAGCGTCTCCGAGGCGGTCGAGAACGGCGTCACCGGGCTGCTCGTCCCCGCCGGCGATCCCGAGGCGCTCGCGGCGGCGCTGCGGCGTGTGCTCTCCGATCCCGGGCTCGCGGACCGCCTGCGCACCGCGGCGCGCGAGAAGGCCGTGCGGGAGTTCACCGCCGGCGCCATGGCGCGCGCCTATACGGCGCTCTACGACCGCCTGCTGCCGCGCTAGCCGGCACGCGACGCCACCCAGGCGGCAGCCAGCAGGCTCGGCAGCTCACCAGCCGGACCGATCCGGACGCCGGGGACCCGGGCGCGTCGGTGCTGAAAGCACCGATTGACAATCCCAGTCTTTCGAGAACAACCGCCGGTCAGGTCAGGCGGAGACGCGCATCTGCTGCTCGGAAGCGGCCGCTGCGGCTCGCTCGAGCCACGGCGTTGCCTGGAGGCGCTCAAAGATCTCGAGCGCCTCGGCGAGGCCGGCGGCTTCGCCCTGCTCGAGCAGCGTCACGGCGAGCCAGAAGGGCATCCCGACGTCGCGGAAGCGCTGGGCGGCCGCCTTCAGGCCCGCCTGATCGCCACCGTCGAGGCGGGCGCGGAACCGTCGTGCCTGCGCGTCGAGGTACGGCGACCGCGAGCCGGGAGGGATCGACTCGATCGAAACCAGCAGCTCTTCGACCTTCTCCGCCTCCCCGAGGGCAAGGGCCGCCTCGAGTGCCTCGACATAGGCGAGCTTCACGGTCTGGAAGGAGTGGCCCAAAGTCCGTCCGGTCTCGATGGCCTCCTCGCCGTCGGCCAACGCTTCACGCAATCGACCTTCTGCCCGGCGGAGACAGGCTCGCACCCCGACATAGACGGTTCGGTCTTGTACATCCGTGGACTCTTCCAGCCTGCCGAACATCGAGAAGATCCGACGTGCCTCGTCGAGCTCGCCCCGTTGGACGTGGATCTCGACGCCCGTCTGAAGCAGGCTCAGCATCACGCCGCCGGCCTCGAGCTGCTCGGCCGTGAACTCTTCGCCTGCCGTCTGCGCCTCGTCCCAGCTCCCGAGCATGTAGAGCGCGTACGTCCGCTCGGCGAGCGCGGCCCATTCATACGGGCGGTCTCCGACCTTCCGCGCGAGCACCAGCGCCTCGTCGAGGTACGCGAGCGCCTCCCCGTACCGGTCACGCCGGAAGCATCCGTCCGAGAGCAGGAAGTAACAGGTGCCCGCATGGTCGGCGAGGTCGTCCTCGATCGCTATCTGAAGCGCGTGCCGGAGAAGCGCGTCGCCCTCGTATGCGTGGCCCTTGCTGAAGACGACGGCGGCCTTCGCGCGCAGTGCGATCGTGAGAACCTCGCGAAACGCGTGGGTCTCGGCGATGTCCAGGGCGAACTCGGCCCGCTCGCCCGCGCGTTCGAGATCGCCGCTGAACCAGTACATGCGGGAAAGACGCGCCGCGAGCAACGCCAGATCCTCGTCGGGATCGTCTCCGGAAATGACTGCAAACGCCCGCTCCATCGCCGCCAATGCCTCATCTCGCCGCCCGGTGAACGAATCGAGATCCCCGAGGCGCGCCAGCCCGCGCGCGGCCGCATGCGTGTCGCCCGCCCGCTCGCAGAGCTCGATCGATTCCTCCAAGAAGCGGTGTGCCGCGTCCGGGTCGCCCGCTCTTCTCGCCATCTCGCCTGCCCGGTCGAGGAGCTCGGCTCTGAGCGACGCGTTGTCCGTCAGCTCCGCCGCCTGCTCGAAGTAGCGCCTCGCCTCGGCAGCCGCGGCGAGTGAAGCGGCACGCTGCCCTGCGCGCGCGAGCGTTTCACGTGCTTTCGCTCTGATCTCGTCGGCGTCGTCTGCGTCGGGTGCCGCCTCGTGGGCGGCGAGGTAGTGCGAGGCGATCACTTCGACGACTTCGTCCTCGTCGGCGGAGAACGTGGTCGTCAGATACTCGGCCGCAGCGAGGTGCTTCGCCCGCCGCTCGCGCCTCGCCAGCGTCTCGTAGGCAACATGCCTGACGAGGTCCTGGAGGAAGCCGTACTGGCCGCGCTCCGGCGAACGCGGATCGGCCTGCACGCCGAGCACCTCTTTGCGCACGAGAGCAGCGAGCAGCGGCTCGAGTTCGCTCTGCGGGCCTGCGAGCGCAGCGAGTGCGTCTCTGGTGAACGTCTTGCCGAGCACGGCCGCGTCCTGAAGGACGCGCCGCTCCTCTGCGGACAGGCCGTCGAGCCGAGCCGCGATCAGCGCGTGGAGCGTCTCCGGCACTTCGAGTAAGCCGATCTCGCCGACCGGCAGGTAGACCGGCCCTTCCTGCACGAGGAGCCCGCGGTCGAGCAGCATCCGCACCGTCTCGACCGCGTACAGAGGCACACCCTCGGCACGCGCCAGGATCTGCTCGCGCAACGACCCAGGAAGCCCGGGTACGAGGCCGACGAGGAGCGCTTCCATCGCGTCGGACGGGAGCGGCTCGAGGTAGAGCGAGCTGAAGTTGCGCTGTCCGGCACCCCAGTTCGTTCGCCGTTCGAGCAACTCGGGGCGTGCGAGCGTGATCACGTAGAGCGGCGAGTTGCGTGACCACTCGAGCAGGTACTCGACGAAGTCGAGCAGGCTCTCGTCCGCCCACTGCATGTCCTCGAAGGCGAGCACCGTCGGATAGACGTCGGCGAGCCGCTCGAAGAACAGCCGCCATGCCGCGAACAGGTCCTGCCTGTCGCGCGCCTCCTGCTCGGTCAGGCCGAGTAGTTGCGCCACGCGCGGCTCGACGAAGCGGCGCTCCTCGGGGTCGGGAATGTGCTCCTCGAGCGTCGAGCGGAGCTTCTGCAGCGCGGCCGCGGGCTCTTCGTCCTCGACGATCCGGCACCGCATTCGCACCATGTCGGCGAGCGCCCAGTACGTCACGCCGTCGCCGTAGGCGAGGCAGCGGCCCCGGTGCCAGTAGGTGAGCTGCGGCAGGCCGTCGAAGTACTTGTAGAACTCCCAGCCGAGGCGCGACTTGCCGATGCCCGCGATCCCGGTGACCGAGATCAGATGCGCCTTGCGCTCGTCGGCAGCGGTGTGGAAGAGAGCCTTGATCTGGCGCAGTTCCCGGCTGCGGCCGACGAACGGTGCCTCGAGTCCCGTCGACTTCAGCGAGCCTCGCGCGCCCGAGACGACCCGGAGGGCCTTCCAGAGCGGGGTCAGCCCGTCCTTGCCTTTCAGTTCGAACGCCCCGGCTTCCTCGTAGACGACCGTCGGCTCGGTTGCCCGTCGCGTCGTTCCGCCCACGAAGACCGTGCCAGGCTCTGCCACCGACTGCACGCGCGAAGCGGTGTTGACGAGATCGCCGGCGACCATCCCCTGCCCCGCGGCGCCGATCGTCACGGCAGCTTCACCGGTGAGGACGCCCGCACGCGCCCGAAGCTCGGGCGCGCCGACTTCGTCGCCGAGCGCCGAGACAGCCGCGACGAGGTCGAGCGCCGCGCGCACCGCCCGTTCCGCGTCGTCCTCGGTCGCCGTCGGCGTCCCCCAGACCGCCATCACGGCGTCGCCGATGAACTTCTCGACCGTCCCGCCGTACAGCTGGATCAGTCGACTGCACGTCTCGAAGTACCGAGTGAGCAGTTCTCGCACATCCTCCGAATCGCGCGACTCGGACAGCGTCGTAAACCCGACGAGGTCGGCGAACAGAACGGAGACCAGTCGGCGCTCTGCCGCGGGCGCCTCAGCGGTCGCAGCGCCGCGGGCGACCGGCAACGCGCCTTCCGCGAGCGACGAACCGCACTCGCCGCAGAACTTCGTCGCCGGCGCGTTCGCCGTACCGCAGTTTGGGCAAGCGCGAGCAAGCGCCAGCCCGCACTCGCCGCAGAACTTGCGGTTCGGGTCGTTCTCTGTGCCGCAACTCGAGCAGACGCTCACAGCCCAGAGCCTAACCGGCGCCGTTTCGCTCGAATAGTCCACCACTTGCCCGGCGACGTGAGGATCGATTCCGATGTGCTCGCCAGCCCGCCGGGCGGCGCGCGGCTCTCCTCAGCAGGTGAGGCCCAACCGATGGCGCTACCTGGTCAGCGATCAGTGTGCGGAATGCATTCGTCTCTTGGCAGAGATGTGGCTGAACCAGCGGTTCGACCGGCGTCGTGTCGAGACCTCCTTCGAGACGAATAGATGGTGATTGTTCGTTCGTCGCCCCGTCGACGCAGAACCATCAGCATCGGAATCCTCTTCGGGGTGTTCCGGGCGATGTTGAGGAAGACCGCTCTCGCCGCTGGCGGTCGTTTCGCTCCGGCTCTGGTGGTCAGAAGCGCGAGGCGATGATGGTTCCCCCGGCGAGTTCGGCGGAATCGCTTGCCTGCCATCGCGCCTGCACGCGCCGTCTCGCCCCGGTTCTCAGTCGGCAGGTTGCCGTGAACGCGGTCGCGTGGACAGCGGTCACGCGGCCCGTGCAGAGCTCTCCGCTCGGTAGATACTCCATCTGGAACGAGGTCTTGAGCAGCTTTCGCGGGGCAATCAGGAGGTCAGCGCGGACGAGTACGTTCTGTTGACCCTGGCCTTGGCCGACCATCGAGACGATGCCCCGGCTGATTCCGTTCAACTGCGTGACCTGGCCCGTGAGCTGCTCGCTGAAGCTCACAGCGTTCCATGGCCTCGGGTTGAACCGAAACGGTCCCGTCCCGAGCCCGAGGATGAGCAGCGTCGCTGATGCAGCCGCCACGCTTGCGGCCGGGATCGTCCAGGATCCCAAACGTGCATGCGCGGCGCGCCAGACGACAGCTCCGGACACAGCGGAGACCGCGGCTGCGTACAGAGCGAGCGCCCACGGGGAGCTACGGTCGGTGCCGCTGCCGATGCCGTGAAGCGTGGCGGCGCTCCAGACCGCGAAGTTCAGGTAGTGAGCGCGACGCCAGAACCTATACCGCAGCTTCCGCCGGTAATGGTTGGTCACCGCGAGTGCAACCAGGAGTTCGGCGGCCGCGATACCGAGACCGACCCAGAGCGGCCGATACCGGGAGGTAAACGGCACGATCAGCGACTGCAGCGTGAACGGCAGCCACGAGTCGACCGCGACCGTTCCTACGTGGATCGTCACGAAGCTCCCGACGAGAAGGCCGCCGAAGCGGTGAACATCCTCGAGGGCGAACCGCGGCCACCGGGCCAATGGCATCTTCGCCGCCATCGTGAGGCCAAGTAGCACGACCGCGCTGAGCAGGAGGTACGCGGTAATGCCCGCCGCGCGCGCCGCATACCAATCGACGGGGCTCGAGGTTAGGTGCATGCGACGGTTGGTTCTAGGGCTTGCTGCCAGGTGCGGTTCAGGGCGACCTGGCCGGTCGCTGAGACGAACCGCCCCGGTAGGCCGCGCGAGTCGAGCCAGGCGAGACCGTCCGACCCCAGCAGATAAGCGGCTTTCGCCCCAACATCGGCGGCCGTGCAGGTGAGGCCGCACACAGTGACCTGCTCCCAGGGCGATGCCGAAGGGATCCCTGTACTCGGATCGATCAGATGATGTTGCACTTTGCCGGCGCGCAACCAGCGGCGGCGTTCGGTGCCGCTGGTCGCGAGCGCGCCCCGAACAAGGTTTACCGTTCCGCCGCGCGGAAGCGCTGCAACGACTGCGCCCCGGGTGGCGAGATCGCCTCCGGCCGAGACGAAGCCTTCGCCGCCGAGCAACGTAAGTGCATCGTCGACCGTTTGCCCTTTGACGACGCCGTTGAGGTCGAGTCGCACGCCGCTCGGGGCGACCACGAATCTCCCCGCCAGGTGGACCACCTGACGCCTCCTCGGCTCGATCGGCAGCGGCGCCCCCGCGTCCCAGACGAGCGACGGGAAGTCGTCGTCGTACCCGGCGGCTTCGAGCTCGGCCCCAAGAGTCGGAACGACGAGACCGCCAGTCTCCCGCGCGGCCCCCAACGCAACCGCGAGCATCGCCGCGAATTCCTGCGAGACGCGAACCGGCTTTCCAGCGGCGGCGTTGACCCGGTTGAGCTCGCTGTCTGAGCGAAAGCGGCTGAAGATCCTGTCCCGAGCGGCGAACAAATGCTCGATCGCGTCTCGCTCCGACTTCGACGCGCCGGCGACGACAATGTCGCACCCCATCGACCGGAACGTGTACCGCTCGCCTATCAACTCAGGAAGTACTGGTCGCCGCGTCAGGCGGAGCGGTCGCCGGCGCGAGGATCCCTGCCTGCAAGAGGTTCTCCCGGACGACGCGATACAGGGGTCCCGGAATCGACAAGGCGTGGACAGGATGCTTCGTGTGGCCAGCGTACGTCACCCGCGCCAGCGCCATCGACACGCCTCCGCTGACGAGCGCGACAGCGCATATGCCGACCTTCGCCGCCGCGGCACGACGGCGGGCCGGGATGAGCCGTGATGATTCAGCGTCGAGAGGCGTTCTGGGCGTGTGGATCTGCTGCGCTGGTCCAGCTGCAGCGCGCCGCCTCCCCTTCGCGCGAGCCCGCTTCGACCGGCTCATCTGTACGACAAGGTTACGTCCTCCGGATGAAAACCAGATGAAAGCTGCACTTGCACGCTCATCCACCGGACGGTGTCCCGGACCTCATCGACGCAACGGCAAGGCGCACCCGATCACCCCACTGCCGGCCGAGCCCGCTCAGCCGTGGGCCGTGCGAGGACGAAGCCCACCGGAATCGCCGGCAGCGACAGCCGAGCCGGGTGGGTGGATCTACCCGATTCCCAAGAATCGCGTCGCTCGCACCACAACCGAGCCGGAAACGTAATCGATGTTCATGCGACAGTCACCGAACTTTCTCCAACCTGCATGTCAGGCAAGAGGTCAGCCGCGCGACGCGGGGACGACGATGAACTGAACCCCGACCGGAGAAACGTTGCTGCGGACATCGAAGTCGAGGCGAGCGCCTAGCCAGGACGGAAGGTTGTACTCCGCTACCGAGAACCGACCTCCGGATACGACGTCGGTGACGAACGCGACGTGGCCGAAACGACCGCCCAGACGCGGCCACACGGCGACGGCGCCGACCGACGGAGAGGCGGTAACGCGGAGGTGCGCAAGTCGGGCTACATGGGGCCAATTCCATGCGTCCATCGCTCCGCGGATGAACCAGTCCGTCCGCAATCCGTTCGCATGCAGCGCCCACGCAACGTAGGACGTGCAGTTGCACTCATACATCCCGAAGCGGTCAACCCTGTCGACGACCACACCGGCGATTGGACAATCAGGCGCGTATGGATAGCCATAGATGATCGGCGTAACCGAATGTGGTCGCACCGGCGACGATCCGTACCCGTACGCCGCCGTGGCGATGACAGTCACCCCCGCGACGACCGTCGCAAACCACGCCGACCACCTGCTCATGGCGATCAGTATGGCGGCACTGTGACCACCGCGAGACGCCGCCCGAGGCGCAGTGTCGGAGCGCGCAGACGCCGCGCCGGACTCGTGACCCTTGCCGTGATCGGCCTCGCCGCCGCCATGGCATGGGCGATCCTCGGTCGCGGCACAACGACGACAGCTCGTGGCGGACGGCCGCCCGTAGCGAAGGTCGCGACGTTCAAGATCCACCCGCCGCCGCCGATCCCCGGTTACCTCCTCATCGCCGACCGCGGAAACAACCGCATCCTTCTCGTCGACAGCCGCAAGCGGATCATCTGGCGGTATCCGCGGCCGGGGTCTTCACCCTCCGCCGCGTTCCGCTTCGACGATGACGCCTTCTTTGCCCCGGGATTCCGTCGCATCATCAGCAACCAGGAAGACCAGCACACCATCGAGGTGCTGTCGTTTCCGGAAGGTTCGCTGCGTTGGATCTACGGCCATGTCAACGTCCGCGGGCACGCCGACGGATACCTCAACACCCCTGACGACGCCTACCTGCTCCCGAACGGCCTGCGAACCGTGGCCGACGCATACAACTGCCGGGTCCTCTTTCTGGCCGCGACGCATCGGATCGTCCGTACGATCGGAACGACGGGCACGTGTAGCCACGACCCGCCGCGCACCCTAGGTGCTGTGAACGGCGCGACACCCTTGCCAAACGGTGACACGCTGGTCAGCGAGATCGCCGGCTGGATCGACGACGTGACACGCAACGGCAGGCTCCGATGGTCGTTCCGGGCGCCGGTGTCATATCCGTCCGATCCACAGCCGTTGCCGGGTGGACGGATTCTCCTCGCGGATTACGCACGGCCAGGCCACGCGCTGATCGTCGACCACCACGGCCGCGTGCTGTGGCGCTACGGCCCACCCACGGGCTCGGGCGCACTCGACCACCCGTCGCTAGCCCTGCCCCTCGGGCACGGCTTGATCGCGGTCAACGACGACTACCGGAATCGGGTCGTGCTGATCTCGATCCACACGCACAGGATCGTCTGGCAGTACGGCGTCACCGACACGAAAGGCAGCGAGGCAAACCACCTCAACACACCGGACGGCATGGACCTGTTGCCCAACTCCGTCGTTGCACGCTCCCGCGTCATTCAGACGTTGGCCCGAGAAGCGACAAGGCGGCCCCCACGTGCGGCATCGGGAGGTCACAGCGGGGCTCTTAGCGTCACAGGGCGAGGACGCTTGCCTGCCGCCGTCCAACGCGCCGTCGCAGTCGGGCTCGGTGGACACGCCCTCGTTGCAGGCGGACTCGATGCGGCACAACAATCGACAAACGGGGTCTTCAGCCTCGACACCGCGTCCGGTCGGACGACGCTGCTCGGAAGCGTGCCGCAGGCCTTTCATGACGCAGCGGGTGCACTGATCGGGCGGCGTCTGCTCATCTTCGGGGGCGGCGCCGTGGCGTCCAGCTCAGCTGTGCAGGCGTTCGACCTGCGATCGCACCAAGGCACGGTCGCCGCGCACCTGCCCACACCGCTTTCCGACCTCGTCGCCGCACGTATCCGCGGCACGGTCTACCTGGTCGGCGGCTACGACGGAACTTCGCCGCAATCGAGCGTGTATGCCACTGAGTCGGGCACATCGTTTCGTCGTGTTGCGCGTCTCCCGATCGGATTGCGCTACCCGGCTGTCGGGACGAGTGGCGGTGACCTCGTCGTCGCGGGTGGGCGGACAAGATTCGGCGTTTCTCCAGCCGTCTACATCGTTGACCCCCGCAAAGGAACGACCAGCCGCATCGGCTCGCTCCCCGATGGAGTCTCCGAGGCCTCAGCCATCTCCGGCTCGAACGGGCGCGTCTACATACTCGGCGGCCGAGACGCCGCCGGGAACGCCGTAACGGACATGACGGTGATCGACGCGAGCCTGCGGTCCATCACACCACTCGCACCCCTGCACACGTCCGTCGCAGACGCCGCCGTGGCGCACATCGGCCGGGACTGGTATCTGATCGGCGGCTGGCGCGGCGCGAACCTCAACCAGATCCTGGCCATCCGGCCCCCGTGAGGACGCGCGCCTCTTGCGAAGCAATAGATGCCGTGGCGAGACGCGGTCGTACGCGGTTGACGGATTCCCGAACCCTGGCGCACGCGGTTGTCCACGAGCGCTGGGAGGCAACGCAGCCGCTGCCTCCTGCTCTACTAGAAGGAAGTCACGAGTTGGTTCGCGTCAATGCGGCGCGACGGAGACGGCTCCCTGTCGATTTTGCAAAGAGACGCGGCAGGTGAGAGTTCGAGTGACGAAAGATCCCGCTGCTCTATCCACTGAGCGCCGGGACCAACGCCGGTGGGTCACTCTACGCCCAGGTAATCGGCCGTACTGGCGACGTCGGCTCCGACAGCGGTTTCTACGAAGCCAACTCGGCCGGCATCTATGGCTTCCGGATTTGCTTCGGCAACTCCGACGGGATCGACTCAACGATCTCCTACGTCGACATGGTTATGACGTCGCCGCGCTAAGCGAAACGCGAGCGAGGGCGGGGCCGACTCCGAGGCTGCCCCGCCCGAGCGTTGCGCGCAGCTCGGCCCGCTCGAGCAGTAACGGGCCGGGCGCGCAGGCGTCCCTGACGCGGCTCGTGCCCCGCGCCAACTCATCATTGGAGCGTCGACCAGCCGACGCCGTAGCTGATCGGCTTCGCGGAGCCGGCGACGACACGAATCCGCCAGGTGCCCGGCAACAGTCGTTGGCGACCTGGTTCGCGACCGCGACCGCCTTCGGGAAGAGCAGATAGCGGTCGTCGCGACCGCCGACAGCGCCACGGACTGCAAGAGCGTGTAGTAGGCGCCTTGTCCTTGCCTCCGATGTTGAGCGTGATCGAGTCGAGCCCGCCCGCGTTCGCGGTCACGTTGACGATCACCGAGACGCCCCGCTGGTTCGGGTTGTCCAGGTCCGGCCTGGTCTGCGTCGTCGTCGCACCGGTCGGGCCTTCGAGGTGCGCCTGAACACACGGATTCGGCTTGAAGCCGTGGTCAGGTGTGCCGTCGATGCCGGGCTTGGTCGTGCGGTGCAGACCCCGGTGGAACCTCGAGTTGTGCCACGTCGGGACCGACTCGTAGGGGCTTCCGGCGGCTTGCAAGGGCTGACCCCGAGATCGCGAAGGCGCTCGCCGAAGCAGGGATCGAGACCACGGGTGTTCTTTGGCGTCCGGTTAGGCCCGACGGGTCAGAGGGTGGTGATCTCGGCCAGGGATCCGTTCCGGCTGCGTCTGCCATTCATCGCGCGGGAGGCATCGCGCGGGAGGCTAAATTCGCTCGCGACCGCCCTCTGTTAGCCGTCTGGGCCCATGCGTCCGGCTGGGCCGACGCGTTCCGCGCAGGTGCATACCCCGCCGGAGCGGGGCCTGCCGCGCGAGTGAGCGGTTGTTAGCCACAGTGGGTGATTTCGAAGCTGTTTGAGGGCCCGAGCGTATTGGCCGTGTTCGTGTTGACGTGGCTGATGTCGGTGATCGTGAGCGTGTTGCCGTTCGCGTCGGTGCCGTGGAAGTGGAAGGTGCTGTGTTCGACTATGTTGCTGCGGTTAAAGCTCCCACCGAACCACTCAGTCAGATGGCCGCTGAACGGCAGCACGGTCGGATCAGGAGTCGTAAGCCCCGGATCGAGGAACGGCGTGATCGTCGCCGTGCCGGTGAACGTCGACGTGAACCATCCATCGCCAGCCTTGTTGACGATCGCGTGCTCGACGCCGTTCCCTGACGCCTCCAGGTCCCCGTAGTCGTTCAGGACAAACGCCGGGCATCCGCTCTCGCTAGTCGGAGCAAGCGGTGTCAACTCCTCGCTCACGCTCGAGAAGTGCGCAGTTTGGTTACACGGCTGGTCGAACACACTGACGCCGCAGGTGAAGTCCGACGGGGCCACCGGCGCCGCAAGCGCCGCCGAGGACGCTGCCAGCGCAAGTGCGGCGAATAGGGCGATTGACATCACGACCCAGCGGGCCGTAGCGAATCGATGTATGTCTTCTCTCCTTTTCTGCCGCCGTCGGCCTCTTGCCGGCGGCGTTGAAACTGAGGGTTGCTCGAGCCGCTTAAGATCGGCTTACGGCGGTGTTTGCGGTGAACGAGTTCCGGATCCTTGGCCCGGTTGAGGTTCTCGTCGAGGGGCGCCCTGTGGGTCTTGGGGCGCCGAAGCAGCGCGCGGTGCTCGCGAAGCTGTTGCTGGAGCGCGGAGCGGCTGTCTCCCGCGATCAGCTCGTTGCTGCGGTCTGGGGGGACGGGCCGCCCGAGTCGGCCGCGGCGGCACTGCAGGTGTACGTGCATGGGCTCCGGCGGGCGCTCGGAGCGGAGCGGATCGAGCGTCACGGCTCGGGTTACCGTGTGCGGCTTGCCGAGGGCGAGCTGGACCTTGATCGCTTCGAAGGGCTGATCGCGCGCGCGGAGCGGGCGCTTGCAGCGGGTGATGCGGACGACGCCGCAGCGGATGTTCAGGCGGCCCTCGAGCTATGGCGCGGTCCGGCTCTGGCCGACCTCGCGGACGAGCCGGTCGGAGCTGCAGAGGCGGGCCCTCTCGAGGACTCGCGCCTGCGTGCGCTCGAGCTTCGGAACGAGGCTCGCCTGGCGCTGGGCGAGCACAGTGCGCTCGTCGGCGAGCTCGAGCGGCTGATCGCCGACGAGCCCTACAGGGAACGTCTGCGCGAGCAATACGTGCTCGCGTTGTACCGCTCGGGCCGGCAAAAGGAGGCGCTTGAGGCGTATCACGTCGCGAGGCGAATGCTGGCCGACGAGCTCGGCCTCGAGCCGGGCAAGGAGCTCCGCGAGTTGGAGCGCGCGATCCTCCGCCAGGATGCGTCGCTCGCCTCGCCTGAGCCCCGCCGGCCGGCGACGAGACGGCTTCCCGCGCCCGCGACGCCGCTGATCGGACGGCGGCTCGAGGTCGCAGCCGTCGCGGCTCTGCTCAGGAGCGGCGAGGTCAGGTTCGTGACACTGACCGGTTCTGGGGGGACGGGCAAGACACGGCTGGCGATCGCGGCAGCCGAGGAGCTTTCGCCACAGCTCCGCGATGGGGCCGTCTTCGTCGACCTCTCGCCGGTCCGGGATCCAGCGCTGATCGTTCCGACGGTCGCCCAGACCCTCGGGGTCCGTGAAGGCGGAGTCTCGCTCGCCGATGCGCTCGCCGACTATCTCCGGGAGCGCCGGATCTTGCTCGTCCTCGACAACCTCGAACAGCTCCTCGACGGCGTCACAGCCATTTCCGCCCTGCTCGCCGCCGCGCCTCGGCTGCTTGTCCTGGCGACGAGTCGCGAACCGCTACGACTGTACGGCGAGCATCGCTACGTCGTGCCTCCGCTCACGGCACCGGGACCGGATGAGGCGCGGAGCGTTGACGCGCTCGCGGCCAACGACGCCGTGCAGCTCTTCCTCACGCGAGCGCGCGCCGTCGCCCCAGGGTTCAGCCTCACTGAGGCCAACGGACCGCCGGTCGCGGAGATCTGCCGCCGCCTCGACGGCCTGCCGCTTGCGATCGAGCTCGCCGCTGCCCGCACCGACGTCCTCCCACCGGTCGCGATGGCGCATGAGCTCGGCGCTTCGCTCGACGTGCTCACCGAGGGTGCGCGCGACCTGCCGCCGCGTCACCAAACATTGCGTGCCACGATCGACTGGAGCCACGAGCTGCTCGCGGAACCCGAGCAAGCCTTCTTCGCGCGACTCGGCGTATTGGCCGGCGGCTGGACGCTCGCCGCCGCCGCCGCCGTCTGCGACGAGAGCCGAGGCGCGTCGAAGACGACCCTGGCTTCGCTCATCGCAAAGAACCTGGTGCGGTCGGAAGGCGACTGGGACGGCGAGCCGCGGTACGCGATGCTGGAGACGATCGGCGAATACTCGCGAGAGCGCCTGCGTGCGAGCAGCGCGCCGGAGGAGCCCGCGCGACGGCACGCGGATTTCTTCCTCGAACTCGCCGCGGAAGTCGACAGAACGGTTCGTGCCGGGGGGGTCGATCCGGTCCCGCTGCTCGACCGCATCGAGCGCGAGCACGACAACCTTCGCGCGGCGCTCGATCATCTCCACGGCCAGGAGGACGTCTCCCGCGAGCTGCGCCTCGCGAGCGCGTTGCAGTACTTCTGGGTCGTGCGGGGCTACCACAGCGAAGGACGGGCTCGCCTCGATCAGGCGCTCTCACGCGAGCGTCCGGACGATCCCCG
>DASYPH010000212.1:0-5219 GCA_036006925.1 Gaiellaceae bacterium | reverse complement strand
CATGTGGCCGTGTCCCGTCGCCCGGTACCCCCTAGGGGGTCCGGTGAGATGCTCGGTACATGAGCAACTGGCTGTTGATCGTGGCGGGCTTGATCCTTGTGGCTCTGGGTTTGGCCTTCCTAGTACCCGTGTGGCTCGCGTGGCCCGCAGGCTTGGCGCTGATCGCTGTTGGGATGGCCCAATGGTCGAAAGGGCGTAGGCAGGCCACAGGCTCGTAGCCCGCATGGCTCTTGGGGGGCGTTTCTACCCGCGGCACCACGGTGGTGCGGTTGAGGTACTGTTCGGCCCGTGGCCGACAAACCGCCGCTCGTGAGGAAGGAGTGGCTGATCGCGATGGCGATTGTGTTTGTCGCCCTGATGGCTCTCGTATTCACGGTCTGCCCCTCGCGACCCGGCTAGAAGGACCGCTCCGCTCTTTTCCCGGATGCCTGACCTTGGTACATGCCACGGGCGCTGGCCCGCCGTTGGTCCCCCCCACGGCGAGGAGGACCGCAGCATCCCGGTAGATGACAGTGGTACACACATGACCGATGGGGTTCTCTGAGCGCAAGGCGCTGAAGCGTTGTCAGTCGCTCATCGCTCCATACGCGGAGCCGGGAGAGGTGGTCGAGGACTTCGACGTCGGATGGTTCGGCGGAGCGGAGTTCGATCTCATCGCCACCGACCGGACCCTATGGCTCCTTCCTACCGCAGACGGAGACTTGGTGAAGTTGCCCTACTCGGACATCTCGACCGTCATTTGGCAGCCGATGAACCCGAATGTGTGGATATTGGTGGTCTTCACCCGAACGGGTGCGGACGCGTCCGTGGAGATCCGGGATCCACGTGGGCTGGGTGCGGCGCTTCAGCGCAGGCAATCGGCGATGCCATCCCCTGATGGGTGACTGTCCTCTATGGGGACAGGTCATCTGGGTCGATTCCTAGCTCTAGGACCGCCAGATCGAGGTCGAGCGACAAGGCGACCGATCGCCAGTTTGCTGGGGAACCGTCGCAGCCATGGATGCTTCTGTGTTTCCGAAGACATGCGCTCATGCTCGAACTCGATGACTGAGATTGGGCGGCCCAAGAAGGTCAGATCCTCGAAGATGGTGATATCGCGCAGGCGCGCGGCTACATCGATGGCTATCCTTCGCGGATGCGTCTGTCGGACCTGTTCTTCGCGACCCTTCGGGACGATCCAGCCGACGCCGAGATGCCAAGCCATCGGTTGCTCCTGCGAGCCCGGTACGTGGGACAGCTGGGCGCCGGAATCTACTCGCTACTGCCGCTCGGCTTCCGTGTCGCGAAACGCGTCGAGCAGGTGATCCGCGAAGAGATGAATGCGATCGGCTGCCAGGAGCTGTCGATGCCGGTCGTGCATCCGGCCGACCTCTGGAAGGAGACAGGCCGTTGGGGTTCGATCGGCGCCGAGATGGCGCGGTTCGAGGATCGTGCCGGGCGGGACATGGTGCTCGCTATGACGCACGAGGAGGTCGTCGCAGACCTGTTACGGCAGGTCGTCAGCTCCTACCGCCAGCTTCCCGTGATGCTCTATCACTTCCAGACGAAGTTTCGAGACGAGCCGCGCTCGCGCGGTGGTCTGATTCGCGTTCGCGAGTTCGTTATGAAGGACTCCTATTCGTGCGACCTCGATGCGGCGGGGCTCGACGAGAGTTATGGCAAGCACTACCAGGCATACACGAGGATCTTCGAGCGGCTGGGTCTGCAGGCGATGGCAGTGGCCTCCGACGTCGGGATGATGGGCGGCTCCGAGGCCCACGAGTTCATGGTGCTCAATGAACACGGCGAGGACATGCTCGTGCTTTGCCAAGCGTGCGGGTTCGCAGCGAACCGCCAGGTGGCGACGGTTCGCATGCCCGAGCGACTGGCCGAGGAGCCGCTGCCTATCGAGGAAGTGGCGACACCTCGAGCCGCTACGATCGCCGAACTTGCCACCTGTCTCGGGATCGATGCCATGCAGACGGCGAAGGCCACGTTCTTCGTCGACGAGCTAGATCGGCTCGTCACGACGATTGTGCGGGGCGACGTGGACGTGAACGAGACGAAGCTCGCGAACGCGATCGGCGTCACGAGGCTCCGGCCTGCTGTAGCGGACGAGATCCGGGCGGCCGGGATGGAGCCGGGATACGGCTCGCCCGTCGGCGCCCACGACACCTTTGTAGTCGTCGACGAGCTGGTGGCTCGGGCATCGAACCTCGTCGCCGGCGCCAACCGCGAAGGCTCCCATCTGAGGAACGTGAACGTGCCCCGCGACTACATGCCGGATGTGATTGCCGACGTGGCAAACGCCCGTGAAGGCGATGGCTGCCCAACGTGCGGTGAGCCCGTGAAGCTTCAGAACGGCATCGAGGTCGGCAACATCTTCAAGCTCGGCACCCGCTACACAGAGGCGCTCGGCGCCCGGTACTTGGGCAAGGACGGCGAGTTGCATCCGATCGTGATGGGCAGTTACGGAATCGGGATCGGCCGCGCGCTGGCATGCATAGTGGAGGCCCACCACGACGAGACGGGGATCGCCTGGCCCGCACAGGTCGCGCCATACGCCGCACACCTTGTTGAGCTGGGCGCCGCCAAAGAGCCGAGGGTTCGTGAGGTGGCTGAGTGGCTTCACACCGAGGCGCGGGACGCGGGCAACGAGATTCTGTGGGACGACCGCGACGAGTCGCCAGGCGTGAAGTTCGCCGACGCCGAGCTCCTTGGGATGCCGAAGATTCTCACGGTGAGCCCCCGCTCGCTTGGCGCCGACGGCGTAGAGGTCACCCACCGTGCGACCGGTGATCGTCGAGTGGTAGCGCTCGGCGACATCGAGCCCGCTGCCGTATAGCTGCCCGAAAGCCCCTCTGACGCCCGGCCTGTGGTTCACAGGGTCATTTGAGAGCAACGAAAAGGTGAATCAGCTCCCAAGCCGTGCCCGGCTGGGCGTGGAACAACAACGACGCTCGCCGGAGGAAGGGTTCAAAGCACTACAACGCTTCGTCGAGCGAGAAGGACATGCAGATGTGCCTCCCGCCCACCTAATCGGTACGTTGAGGACGGCTACAATCTGGGCAAATGGTTCAGGTGTAGTTGCGTAGTAATGACTCCCTCTTAGCCGGAACATCACCTCACTTCCTACCCTTCCATGGATTCCTTGTCGATGCAGGAGACGGCGACACGGGCGATCCAGGACGCGTTAGGTAGCGTCATTGAACCCGCAGCGAAGTGATGCGGCGGCAGGGTGGCGGCACGCATCGCTTGTTCGTTCCGTGATGGGGACGAAACCGCTCGTTCGTTCGTTCGTTCGTGGGAGGAGGAGGATTCGAACCTCCGTAGGCATCGCCGGCGATTTTACAGACCGCTCCCTTTGGCCGCTCGGGCATCCTCCCGGATAGCGCACGCATGATAGCGAACGGCTACCGTGCGAACCCGTGGCGACTTCCAAGGCCTATCGGATCCGGGGCACGGTGCTGCCGGACGGCGACGTTCGGGAGATCTTCATCGTCGACGGTCGGATCACGTACCAGGGCGCCGACGGCGTCGAGACCTTGCTCGAGGATTGCGTCCTTGTCCCCGGCCTGGTCGATGTCCACGCGCACCTCACCATGTCCTTCCCACAACCCGATCTGCCGCCGGAGGAGCGAGCGGCGACCAACGCAGCGGCCCATCTCGATGCCGGAGTCCTGCTGATCCGGGAACCGGGAAGTCCCGAGATCGGCTCGCGTGGGATCGGACCGGACGCGCTGCTCCCCCGCGTTATCACGTCCGGCCGATTCCTCTCCGCGCCCGGTCACGGGGTTCCGGGCCTCGGACCTCGAGGTACCACTTGACCGCCTTCCCGACGAAGCCGAGCGTGAATTCGGCTCCGGAGACGGGTGGGTCAAGGTGATCGGGGACACATTCGTCCCTGGGCCGGGCATCACACGAACGTTTCCGAGCGACGCGCTCGAAGCCACCGTTCAACGGATCCACGCACTCGGAGGCCGCGTCGCCATCCACGCGATGTCGGCAGGGGTCATCGCCGACGCCATCGATGCCGGATTCGATTCGATCGAACACGGGTCCTACATGGAAGAAGGCCAACTAGGCCTGCTTGCGGAACGAGGCATCGCGTGGACGCCGACCTTGTCCATCGACGAACTGATGCGCTCGATGGTTCGCCAGATGGGCTGGCCTGACGATGCCATCGCGGACCTGGATCGAGGGTTCGACGGTCAGCCAGCGATGGTAGCCGCGGCGGTCGACGCCGGCGTCACGATCCTGGCGGGCACCGACGCCGGCGCGGTCCCACACGGCAGCATCCGTGAGGAGATCTCGCTGCTGAACACTGCCGGCGTCCCTGCCGACGTCGCTCTCGGCGCCGGATCATGGACGGCCCGGTCGTTCCTCGGGCTCCCGGGCATAGAAGAAGGAGCCTGGGCCGACCTGGTCGCCTACCGTGACGACCCGCGGGATGAACTGGGCGTGTTGCAACGGCCCGCGTTCCGCATGCTCGGCGGCAGGCTGATCGACTAGGAGGAGCGCGATGGTCGACGTTCGATTCCGCGAGGTCGTGATCGACTGCGCCGACCCGCCGACGCTCGCCAAGTGGTGGTCCGACTTCACGGGCTACACGCCGCGCACCACAAGGGACGACTGGTCGACGATCGAGAGCCCCGACAAGGCCATGATCATCGGCTTCCAGAAGGTGCCCGAAGGCAAGGTGGTCAAGAACCGCGTGCACCTCGACTTCTGGGCAGGCGACGAGGAAGCAACCGCACGCGAGCTCGAAGCGATAGGCGCCACCCGGCGCTGGGTGAGCGAAGACCCCGAGGATCCGTTCGTGGTGCTTGCCGACCCGGAAGGGAACGAGTTCTGCTTGATCAGAGGCGGGTGATCGGCTCCTACTGCGTCGCCATCACGAGCCGCGTGCGCATGAGCCGATGCGCCTCCTGATCGCCTGACATCTCGACTCGATCGTCCGGCTCCCTACCCCACAGCCACAGGAGGACATCGGACGGCGAGCCCGACAGCGTTGCGTCGGCCGTTCCATCTCCGTCGAGAACCGTCATGGCCTCGCGGTCGAGCACGACCTGCCAGGCGCGACCACCCGTCTCGATCGCGACGCGCTGGCCGGTCATCGCATCGTCGGCGTCCTCCGACCAATCCCCCGCCAACATGATGTGCAGGATCTCGTCGACGCCGTCCGTTGCGAGGCCGGCATCTACCGGCGTCGCCGCGCCGCGTGCAAGTTCGGCGTCGAC
>DASYPH010000211.1:0-14433 GCA_036006925.1 Gaiellaceae bacterium | reverse complement strand
CTCGGCGCTGTCGCGGGGACCTAGGCCCCTCGCCCCTCGCCGAAGGGCCGACAACTCTCACCTGGGCCAGTGTTCCGGAATGACCCCTGAGCCGAGCGGCATCATTCGGCCCGATTGTGGAACTGTTGGCAGAGCGGATAGCACGCCTCCTCCGTGCAGAGCCTGTGGCATGGCAGGAGCGGGCAGCGCCCTGGCAGCCTAAAGGCGCGGTCGAAGGCGGCAACGAGCGTTTCTCGGTGCTGCTGGCGGATCGCCGGCGCATCTTTGTCAAGGCTGCACGCGGCGAGCTAACCGCTGCCTGGTTGCGCCGGGAGCACGAGGTCTACGCGCATCTGCCCGGCACATTCATGCCGAAGCTCGAGGCGTTCGACGACGACCCGCTGTACCCGGTGCTCGTCTTGGAGGACCTGAGCGAGGCGGATTGGGAGACCCGCTGGAATCCGGATCGGGTTGAGTCGGTGCGCTCGGCGCTGGCGGAGCTGGCAGCTTCCGATCCGCCGCCGAATACCCAACCAGTGCAGCAAGCATTTCCACAGTTGTTCGGGAAGTGGCAGGTCGTCAAGGACGATCCCGAGCCCTTCCTCTCCACCGGCATCCGCTCGCGGGGGTGGCTCGAGCGGTCGCTCCCGACGCTTACCGCGGCCGCCGACTCGGTTCGCGCCGAAGGCAACGACCTCCTCCACCTGGATGTGCGCAGTGACAACCTCTGTTTGCGCGAGGGGGCCGCGATTCTCGTCGATTGGAATTGGTGCACGACCGGCAACGCTGATCTCGACGTGGCAGCCTGGCTACCGAGCCTCGCGAACGAAGGCGGCCCCCAGCCGTGGGAAGTACTGCCGGCAGCAGGAGACTATGCCGCTTTTCTCGCAGGCGTCTGGGCGGCAGTGGTCGGACAGCCACCCCCGCCAACCGCCCCCACCGTCCGGGAGGGGCAGCGCCGCCAGGTTGAGGCCGCATTGGCGTGGTGCGAACACGAATTCGGCTTCTAGACGTCGCCTGGGCGAGCGTCCCCTCTCACCTGAGTCGCCGCACGCGGGCTTATAGCAATCGAACGAATGCTATTTGGGGCGATCAACCTGCCTGGTGGCGCGTCGCAGAGCTGTTTTCCCTGCAAGCGGCCTGCAAGCGTTTGGCTTCCGGGCGGTGCCGTCTCCTGCCTCTTCCTGCAACGCGAACACGGCGCAATCCGGCTTCAGACCTGCAGGAGGCGGAACGACGCGGCATACGGTGACAGTCCGGGTCGCGTTGCCATGCAGAAGGTCGTGGGTTCGAGTCCCATCATCCGCTCTCTGAAAAGGCGAGACGTCGCTTGCGCCTCTGTGACCGCCAGCGCACGGACGAAGCGGTGCGCGCGGCGACATCGGGTGAACGGGCCTTGCTCGGCCAGCGTTCGGGCTTGTCTCTGGACAACCAGCCGTCGCTGTGAGTGGGCGGCTGTCGGAGCCGATAGCCGCCCACTCGGTCTTCAGTTAGCAACCCAATCGCTAATGCCTCCTCCGAGCCCGTCCACGGGCTCAGCAGCCATGGGGGCAGATCGTCAACGTCAGCTGGTTCGAGACGCCGAGGTCTGCGAATTGCAGCTCGGAGGCGTCGAACGTCTGCCCTCCGATCGTTGCTGCTGCGCTCGCCATTCGGAAGTTGCCGCTCTGGCGATCGATGAAGGTGAAGCCGTCCGGCTGGACGAAATGATCTTCGTACTGACTGCCCTGTGTCATCTGCCCTTCGCCCGTCCAGGTCGCGCTGACGTCCATCGTGTCGGTGGTACATCCGGTGGGGTTACCGTCGGCGTCGAACGTGCAGCGAGTGACCGGCACCGTTCCGCTTGCTGACGCGGTGCTCAGGTTGATCTTGTCGAGCATGAAGGAAGCACCAGCGTTGAGCTCGCCTCTTACGTCGAGGCTTCCGGTGACGTTGCCGTCCGAGTCGAGGTAGGTCGTGTGTAGATCAAAGACTGAAAGATGCGTCGTGCCGTCCTGCTCCTGGCTCGCGAGGATGGCCGCGTCCGTGATCGATGTCGGCGTCGAGGCCTCCCAACCTGCCTCCGCGAACGGACCGTGGAATCGATCCTGGATCACCTGCGCGGATGCCCGCGCGGTGCCGCCGGCGACGAAGACTGCGACGGTCGCGATCGCCAGCGCGGTCAGTGTGGCTCTGCGAAACATCGTTCCCTCCCTTTTGGTGTGGGCTTTCTCCGATAGTCCGCGAGGCCGCCACGTGTTCGCTACGCGGCGGCTACGGTCCGCGCTGTGTTGGACTTCCGCATCCTGGGACCGCTGGAGGTCGTCGGCGAGAGCGGCGCGGTTCACCTCGGCGGTCCGAAGCGGCGTGCGGTGCTCGCCATCCTTCTGCTCGACGCGAACCGAGTCGTGCCGATCGAGAGGCTCGCTGACGATCTCTACGGCGACGCGGCACCGGCGAGTGCGGTCACACAGTTGCAGGGGCACATCTCACAGCTGCGCAAGCTCCTCGATCCCGATCGGACTGCCGCAGCGCCGGGCTCGTTGTTCGAGACGCGTGAACCGGGGTACGTGATCAGAGTCGCGCCCGAGCAGGTCGACCTCCACCGCTTCGAGCGCTGGAGTGAGGAGGCGCTCCGGACCTTTGCCGCCGGCGATGCTCAGTCCGCAGCGTTCGGCTTTCGCCGTGCGCTCGAGTTGTGGCGTGGGCCGGCCTTGGCCGATCTGGCAGACGAGCCGTTTGCTCAACCGGCCGTCGCCAGGCTTGAGGAGCTACGACTCGCAGCGCTCGAGCATCGCATCGAGGCCGAGCTCGCCCTCGGGAGACATCTCGAGCTGGTCGGAGAGCTCGAGATGCTGGTGCGCGAGCACCCGTTTCGGGAACGCTTTCACGGACTTCTGATGCTCGCGCTCTATCGGTCCGAACGGCAGACAGATGCGCTTGCCGCCTACCGCGATGCCCGGCGAGTGCTGGTCGAGTCGTTCGGGGTCGAGCCGACGCCGACCATGCAGGAGCTCGAGCGGGCAATCCTGCGGCAGGATCCCGAGCTCGACCCGGCGCCCACCGCCGCGGGTCTAGTTCCGGCCCAGGAACGTCGCGCGGTCCTCGTCGTCGAACGCGAGGAAGTCGGCGCCAACCTACTTTTGCGGCTGGCCACGGCGCTCGTGGCGCAGGCCGAACGTGAGCTCATCGTCGTTCGTTTCGTCGAGGCAGAAGAACATCTTGCAGCGGCGAGCGGAGAGCTCAATTCCCGTCGCCGCGCCCTTCCCATCGGAACACGCTCCGTGGCGTTCGTGTCGCAGGAGCCTGCCGAGGACGTCGTTCGTCTCGCGCGCGCGAACGCCGTCGAGCTCGTGCTGCTCAGTGTGATGGCCAGCAAACTCGACAGGGGTTCGCTCCCGAGGGAGCTGGTCGCAGTCTTCGAGCGGTCGCTCGCGGACGTGGGCGTAGTCGTCGGTGACACGGTAGAGCTCGGGTCCGGCGGCGTTTACGTTCCGTTCGGGGGCGGTGAGCACGACTGGGCTGCGCTCGAGCTCGCGGCGTGGCTCGCAGCCGCGCGTGGCATTCCGCTTCGACTCGTGGGGACGGCCGGGGACGCGGTCGGCGGTCGCCGCGATGCCAGCCGGCTGCTGGCCAATGCCTCACTCGCACTGCAGCGCGTCGTCGGAGTCGACTCAGAGCCGGTCCTCGTCGACCCGGCTGAGGCAGCGCTCGTCGCAGCCGTACAGCGGGCGTCGATCGTGGTCGTCGGCGTCGCCCCGCGTTGGCGATCCGAGGGAATCGGGAAGGTTCGGCGAGCTCTCGTCCGAGGTAAGGATCCCCCGGTCGTCCTCGTTCATCGAGGGTTGCGGCCGGGTGGTCTCGCCCCCCGTGAAACCTCGACCCGCTTCACCTGGTCGATCGAGCGCTAGCCGGACTTGTGGACGCAGAGTGCGGCGAGATCCACGAAGCGGTAAGCGTCCTGGAAGACCTTGCAGCCGACGCGGGTTGAGAAGTAGTCGGGCTGTACACGGTTGCCGAACACCGCGATCGGAGCCGTACGCATGAGTTCCCTCTCGAGCCGGGTGAGGGCTTCTACCCGCGCGTTCCCGCTCAGCTGATTCGCCCGCTCGAGACGTCGTCGGAAGCTCCGGTCGATCCAGGGGCCCGGGCCGAGCGCCACCCCGTACGGCCTCTCGGCAAGCGCCTGCCGCAGGAATGGGGCTGGATCGGGCTCCGGAGAATAGAAGCCCCAGAGCATGAGGTCGGCGTGAGCTGCCGCTGGGTTGTCGTGGCAGGGCTGCCTGCCTTCGACGATGGTGACGCCGATTCCGATCCGGGAGAGGTCGGTCCTCACGATGTCCGCGATCCTGCTCCACGCGTCGTCGCAGAAGTAGAGGACTGCGTGCCGGGATTGGCGGCCGGCGAGACGTCTCGCTTTGCGGAGATCGGGCCCATGGACCGGATAGACGTGTTCGCGACGGTAGCCGGGGACGGCCGGTGGGATGTAGGCGTCGGCGTCCGGCTCGCGCCAGACAGCAGCGAGTGCGGGACGGTCGAGCGCGTAGTTGACCGCGCGACGGAGGCGTAGGTCGCGAAAGAGCGGACGCCGTGTGTTGAAGACGATCTCGTGGACGACCGGCTGCGACTGCAGGAAGTACCTCTTCGCCCCGTGGCGAGCAGCGGCGCTTCCCTGCCCGTAGCGCTGGTCGAGCGTCCCGCCCGCGGCGAGCATCGAGGACGAGTCGAAATCGGTCGGCAGGTAGTCGACCAGTCCGGCCGCGACCTGCGCGGCGGCCGTCGGCGTCGGGATACCCGTCGTGTACACGATGCGCTCGACGTTCCGCGGCCGCTGGCCCGTGTAGTTCGGGTTCCGGAGCAGCACGGTGCGGTTGCCCTCGAGCGAGGACATGTAGTAGGGGCCCAGCGAGGGGATCGCCCCGGTATTCCCATCGGGCACGGCCGGCTCGCGCGTGGGAACGGGGCAGAAGTAGGGCATCGAGATCCGGGTGAGGAAGTCTCCCGCCGGGCGGATGAGCCGAATCGAGAGCGAGTCTCCACGGGCGATGATGCCGCTGATGTGCGCGGCTTTGCCGGAGCGGTAGGCAGGGGCGCCGACGATGTCCGACGCGAAGGGCGCCGCAGGCGCGTCTCCTCCCAGCTTCGGCGACAGAGCGCGCTCGATGGTGTGCCGGAACGTCTGTGCCGTCACGGTCTCCGGGACCGCGTAGAGTCGTCGTAAGGTCGCCGGTCGGTCCGGCGACCGAGGCGAGAAGCGGACTCCAGGACGGATGCGGAACGTATAGGTACGGCGGTCGCGCGAGAGGGTTGGCATCGTGGCCGCGAGCTCGGGTCGAAGGTGCGCCCCTGCCTCTCCCGCCGAGTCCGGGTAATCGAGGAGGTTTGCGCAGGTGGCGTAGGAGAGCTGTGCGCGGAGCGGCCCCGACGAGGTAGAGGGATCGGCGCCGAGGAAGTCGTTCGGCATCGAGATGCGTAGCTCCTGTCCGCTGATTGGTGGCAGCGGCTTCGGGATCGGGCCTCCGCTGCTCCAGAGGAGGCCATCGTGATAGGTGGCGAGTCCCGGGAGGACATCGGCGACAAGCCTTATCCGCCTGCCCGAATCCGGGTCGAGGCGCGAGATGGTCCTCGCCACGCTATTTGCGATCCAGAGGTTGCCCCCGCCGAACGAGATCCGTTCGGGATCGGGTCCGCTGCCGGGGCTGCTCTGCAGGGTCAGATCGTCCTCGCTGAGCTTGAAGACGGTGCCGTCCGGGACCACTGCTGCCCAGACGAAGCGACCGCCGACCGTCAGGTCGGTGATCCAGCCGTGCAGTTTCGTGTTCCGGGCCGTGATCCTGTTCCTAACTGGATCGATCTTTGTCAGGGCACCGTTCTCGCTGCTCGCAGCCCAGACCGCTCCGTCGGCGAAATGCACCAAGGTCGCTGCTCCGCCGGCAGAGAACCGATGCAGAACGCGGCCGGTTCTCGGGTCGACACGCACGATGTGCACACCGCGCGCCAGCCAGAGCGAGCCCGCTCCGTACGCGATTCCATCCCCCGGCCCGCCGCCGACCGTGAATCGCGAGACCTTGCCGGTCGCCGTATCTATTGCGACCACTCCCGGACCTCCGTGCTGCGTCACCCAGACCGCGCCTCCGCCCGCTGCGATCCGTTCGCCGTGACCGCCCGGCACCCTGAGGATGTTTTCGAGTCGATGCGTGGCGACGGCGATCTGCGCGATCCGCGACCCGTCACCGAGCAGAGCCCACGCCGAGCTCCCGGCGAACGCCACGTCCCACACGACGTCCCCGAAGCCCGTCTTCCCAAAGACCCTATGGGTCGTCGCGTCGATCAAACCGAGGCCGTTTGGCCTCAGCAGCAGCGTCCTCGGCCTGGTCGCCGCGTGGGCCGGTCGGTGACCGCCGCGTGCTCCGAGGACTCCGGCGGCAACGGCGGCCGCTACCGCAACAGCAACAGCCATAACCACCACTGGGAGACGCCAGCGAGGCTTCGGGCGCTCGACACCCTGACCATCCAGGGCTGCTCCCCCGGCTTCGACGACCTCCCGGCAGGTTGCGTAGCGATCCTCTGGCGACTTCGCCAGGGCCTTCGCGAAGACAGCATCGAACGCGTCCGGCAGCTCCGGCCGAAGATCGGAGAGAAGGGGCGGCGGTGCATTCAGTTGCGCGAAGATCACTGACAACTCGCTCTCGCGGTCGAACGGCCGAGCGCCTGCGAGACACTCGTAGAGGACGCAGCCGAGCGAGTAGACGTCCGCGCGGCCATCGATCTTGCCGCCCTCGATCTGCTCCGGCGGGACGTAGTCGATCGTGCCGACGAAGGCACGCTCGCCGGTGAGGCTCCTGACCGAGGACACATGCCTCGCGAGCCCGAAGTCGCACAGATAAGCATTCTCGCGCCCCTCCCTCGAAGCGACGAGGATGTTGGCCGGCTTCACGTCCCGGTGCACGAGCCCCAGCGCGTGTGCGGCATCGAGCCCGTCCGCTACCTGCCCGAGAAGGCCCAGCGCACGCTCAGGTTCGAGCTTGCCTTCGAGTCGGAGCAATTCGCGAAGATCCGTGCCTTCGACGTAGTCCATCGCGAGGTAGAGGAGACCGCCCTCCTCGCCGAAGGCGTGCGTCGAGACGACATGAGCATGATCGAGTCGCGCCGCAAGCCTCGACTCGCGCAGGAATCGCTGCCTGAAGCGCTCGTCCTGCGCCAGTTCGGGCACTAGCAGCTTGAGCGCGACGCGACGCTGACGCTGGACATCTTCGGCGAGGTAGACCCTGCCCATGGCACCCTCGCCGATCTGCGAGACGACGCGAAAGTCGCCAACAAGCGTGCCGGTCGCTACCTCGGGTTGCATCGGCCTTGACTAGCTTGACAAGGTGCCAGTCCCGCCTCAAGTCGTCGTCGAGCTGACGGGTTTTCGGTGGCGCGCGTGGACTTCGACTCGCTGCCCGAGCGGGTCAGCCTCTCGCGCGACGCCTGAACTCGTCGCAGGTTGCGGAGCCACGGATCACACCGCGCACGAGCCTGCACCCACCGATCGTGAGTGGCGGGAACATGTACTCGCAGCGATCGCAACGCACATCGGCGTCAGGCGCCTTTCGGTAGCGCGCCACCTGTTTCGAGAGCCCCCAGATCGTCATTCGTCGATTGTCAGCATACGTCGGCTCGGAAGCAGACCGGTCATCCCCCGCGTACTCATCCAGCCGCTGTGCGACGTCCACAGTCGCCTGGGCCAATGTCCGCGCACCTGAACGCTCACGAGCTAGCTGTGGGAGGCGCGATTGGCAAGCGATTGTCCAATCGGTCGTGCGTCGCGGGGGCTGAACGAGTCACTGGAGGGCATCAGCCCGGAATCGCGCAACGCTGCTCGGTGGTACGCGGCGTCCCGACGACCAGGATTCGTGGAACTGCGCAACGACTGACCGGGGCCGCCGACGGTCGCTACTGCAAGCGGCCTGCAAGCGCTTGGCTTCCGCCCGGTGCCGTCTCCTGCCGCCTCCTGCATCCCGAGCGCCGCGCAATCCGGCTTCACGCCTGCATGAGGCGGCACCGGGCGGCATTCGGTGACAGTCTGAACCGCGTTGCCATGCACAAGGTCGTGGGTTCGAGTCCCATCATCCGCTCTCTACTTTTGCAAGCGTTCGGCCCGAAGGGCCTCGAAGCTGTCACCGAAAACGACCGCGAACGCATGGACGAGGCGGTGCGAGAGGCGACGGGTGAACGGCGTCGCCCGCCAGAGGCAGCAGCGTCCGGATGCGGTCAGGTCTCGTCGGAGGCTGTCTACGGTTGCTCGACGAGGATCACGAGCGTCTCGGGGAGCACACCGTCGTGGGCCATGGCGTCTGCCGCCTCTCGCGTTTCCATGAAGGCCGTTAGGGCGTCCATGTCTGCGACGTCCATGAGTACGCCAACCTTCTTCGGATCGTCAGGACTGACGAAAGTGCGGATGTTGGTGACCCCGAGCGGGCCGAACACCTCCTCGCGTTTCGGTGAGGCAAGCCAATGCTCAGTGTCCTTCACGTCGTGGTGGCCCATGATTGTCGGCACGCCATCGCTCCTTGTCTTGAGGTCACGGAGGCGGTCAATGCGCCTCACCCGACCGAGCCTATGCCGCTGCCCCTGCGCCTTCAACTCAGAGCACACACGCCTGGAGGGATAATCGAGGCAGTCCGCGAAGCGACCGGAGGAGGACACGATGAAGGCTGTGGTCGGTGACCGCATCGTCGTCGAGGCCGAGAAGGTCGGCCAATCTGCCCGTACTGGAATCGTTGAGGAAGTGCTCGTGCCGGAGCCGCCCAGGCTGCGCGTGCGTTGGGACGACGGTCACACCACCGTGATCGCACCGACCGCCGGAGCCGCCAAGATCGAGCCAGCGAAGCGATAGCCGCGCCGTTTCCGGAGCCACGATGGAAGCCCACTACACCCACACCACCTGGCACGTAAAGGAGGGGAACGAGGAGGAGTTCGTTCGCCGCTGGGGCGAATGGGCCGACTGGAGCCGCCGCCAGGGACTCGTCGAGGTCGCGCTCCTGCTGCGGGACACCGAGGATCCACAGAGGTTCGTCAGCTTCGCCCCATGGGAAAGCGTGACCACGATTGCCGGTTGGCGTGCACTCCCCGGCTACCAGGAGCGGGTAGACCGCCTGCGCCGCGTCGTCGACGGCTTCGAGCCACGCACACTCGAAGTTGTGGCGCGAGGCTGAGACGATCCTCGGTGGGCACCCGGCAATTGCTCGGCGTTACGTGACCTTCGGAGTGGCTTGTAGGCGCTAGGCCGCAGCCTCTTCCAGCCCAGCGAGCAGCGTGTCGTTCTCGACCTTCTTTCGGGGCTAGCTCGTTTAGGACGTGATTCGGAACACCGGGTGGTCGGGCGCAATCCTCGCAAGCTCGTCGGCGGGCGAGTCGTGCCCGACACCGCCGAAGAACTGTCCGACTTCCCACTTCCAGCGGCGCAGGTATTCGCGGAGGATCGGCTCCTTCTCGGCGTCCGGAACCTCGACCGCCGAAAACGGTTCGCTCCGCCGTCCGAGCAGCAGGTTCCCCCGGCCGGATACGCGAAGGTTGCGAACCCACTGCGTATGCCCGCGAGGCGCGACGAGGTAGCGGTTTCCGTCAAACGCGAGCAGGTTGACGGGTGTCCGCCTGGGTTCTCCGCTCTTGCGACCCGGCACCTCGAGGATACGCGATCCAGCAACACTGATACCGAGGCGGGTGAACCAGGTCACAGCGCGGTTGAAGACGTTGCGAGTGAACCAATCCGGCTTGCGGTAGTGCGGCCGGGTCGCCATTCCCAGCACCGTACCGACCCCGCGAGTGGCTGGCGAAAGTGCCGTCTATCGGGCCACCGCGAGCGCAAAGAGCATCGCCTGGGGCAGTGTTCCGGAATGACCCTGGCGCGACTAGGCATCAACTCGGGCGTGCACTCCGAGGAGTAGGCCGGGAACCGCGCTTCCTTTGATTTCCACCCATGGGGCAAGTCCAACCGGGATGCACCCTGTACGCATTCTGTGTGGACACCTAACCACTCGGTGTTGCACCCGTCCGAGCCTGTGTCTAAGGAGATTCGTGATGAGCGGCGACGAGATGGTGAGAGTCGAGAAGGTCAAGATCGAGCGGTTCATTGCGCTGGGCCTCGGCCGCTATGAGGCGATCAGGGCGGTTGAAGACGCGGTCGACTGGCGTGCAGTCGAGGCGCTTCTAGCGACTGGCTGCACGCTCGCCGTCGCGCTCGAAATCTCGCGCTGACCCGCCGAGCGCAGCGGCTAGATGCGAGTTCGCCCTAGTGCCTCTACCACGGGCGCTACGGTCGTCTGTTCGTCGTCGGTGGATGGAGTCACTACCCAGACCGCGTTGTAGGCGACCATCGTGGAGACCTCAGGGAGGATCTCCAGGATCCGCAACAACTGCTCGTCAAGGGTGAAGGTGTCGCCGGCACGCCAGTTTGGATCGCCTGACTCGAAGCGCCCGATGTGCTGACCGTCCTCGTCGATGACCATGAACCGAAACCGCGCCATCAGGACATGATCGTATCGAGGCAAGAGAGACCTACCCGAAGCGCACATCCGCCGACACACCGAGCGCGGGCCCCAGCCGTCCCGGTAACCGACGCCGCCTGAGCCGCTGTTCCGGAATGACCCCCCGAGCGTGCTCGACCGCGCGGCCTTTACCCGATGAAGGCCTGATGGGTTGCGCGGCGAAACAGCCTCCGACCATGACGCAAACGAAGTTCACGATTGCAGCCTTGGCCGTCGGCTTAACGATTGCAGCCCTGATCGTCCTATCTGCGATAACCCTCGGCGCTGTAGCTGGCACCTAGGCCCTCGCCCGTCACAGTAGGGCAGACGACTCTCGCCTGAGCGAGCGTCCTCTCACCTGGTCGGCTATGGCTGGCACCAGCGAGCGACGTCAAACACCGGCTCGAGAACGGCTGCACGACATGGTTTGCGCGGGCCAGAGTCCCATCATCCGCTCTCTCGAACCCGCTGGAAACGGCGGGTCTTTCTGTGCCCTCCGAGCGGCCGCGCGCGCCCTCGCGGCCGCGGCGAATCGTCCGAGCGGGATGAGCCGCAGCCATCGGCGCCTCTGTACGTTCCCCGAGTCGAGCAATGTTCCGCCGGGGAGGCTGAGGCACGATGACCATTGAACGGGCTGGACAGCACGGTCGCATGGTCAGGCGGGTGAACGCGGGAGCCTTGCTGATGCTCATCGGTGTCCTCGCCGTGGTCGCGGCGGGCTGCGGCGGTCGCTCGGACAAGACGGCAAACGAGGCGTACGCGAACAGTGTCTGTAGCGCGGTTGGCACCTGGGAACACCAGATCAAGAGCATCGTGACCGACCTGAGCGGCGGCATCTCCAAGGCCTCGCTGCAGTCGAAGATCAGTCAGGCGGAGTCCGCCACCAAGACGCTCACGAAGCAGATCAAGGCCCTCCCGCCGCCGAATACCTCGGACGGGCAGGCAGCCAAGACGCAGGTCGACCAGCTCGCGACCGAGCTCACGAAGACCGTCGATGCGGCGAAATCCGCCGTCGCCCAGATCCCGAGCAACGCGTCGGTGACAACCATCGCCGCGGCGCTCGCGCCGCTCGCGCCACAGGTCCAAGGCCTCGCGAACACCGCGCAGTCCACGCTCAAAGCGCTCCAGACCGGGAGCAGCTCGCTCGCATCCGCGTTCAAGAGCGCCGGCTCCTGCAAGAACCTGAAGGCCTAGATCAGCGGTGGGAGGTCACTCGACGCGGTTGAGTGGGGCGGAGATCCCGACGGGTCGGGCCGTCGGTAGACGCGCAGTTCGGGCGTGCCGCACCTGAGCGTCTCGGAGCGGGTAGCACGGGGCAAATCGGCGCGTGCCGAGGTGCCGCGTTCGAGTCACGCCGTCTTCGAACCGGATCCTCACCGTCTCGACCCGGTCGATCTGTTGGAGCGGCAGGCCGACGCGCGCGTTCCCGAGCTGGTGCCGATCCGTTACGGGCGGATGCTGGTGTCGCCGTTTACGTTCTATCGGGGTGCGGCGCTGATCATGGCCAGTGACCTGGCCGCTACCCCGCGCTCCGGCTTGCCGGCGCAGTGCTGCGGCGATGCCCATCTGTCAAATTTTGGCCTGTACGCATCGCCGGAGCGGCGACTCGTTTTCGACATCAACGATTTCGACGAGACACTTCCCGGACCGTGGGAGTGGGACGTCAAGCGCCTTGCGGTCAGCATGTTGGTAGCTGCTCGCAACAGTGGGTTCTCGGTGAAGGATCAGGAGCGGATCGTCCTCGATACCGTCGCCGAGTACCGCGTCCGGATGGCGGAGTTTGCAGCGATGCGCAACGCCGCCGTCTGGTACACGCGCTTCGAGATCGAAGAGTTGATCCCGCACCTCCGCTCGCAAGTCGGCGGAAAGATGCGCAAGCGCCTCGACAAGGCCGTCGCCAAGGCCCTTACGCGAGACAGCCTGCACGCGTTCTCCAAGCTCTCGCAGGAGGTCGATGGTGAGCGACACATCCTCTCCGAGCCACCGCTGATCGTCCGGCTCGATGATTACGAGGACACCGAAGATCGCGACCGCATCAGAGCTGACATGGAGCGGCTTCTGCGCGAGTACGGCCTGACGCTCCAGCACGAGCGTCGAGTACTGCTGGCGCAGTACCGTCTCGTCGATCTGGCGCGGAAAGTCGTGGGCGTCGGAAGTGTTGGTACGCGTGCAGCGATCGCGCTGCTGCTCGGCCGAGACGGACAGGATCCGCTCTTCCTGCAAATCAAAGAGGCACAGCCGTCGGTCATGGAGGAGTTCGCCGGCCCGAGCGAGTACCGAAACTCGGGAGAACGCGTCGTTGCCGGGCAGCGGATCATGCAGGCATCGAGCGACATCTTCCTCGGGTGGATCTCGGACACTCCCGACGCCCACGGCGTCTCTCGCGACTACTACATTCGCCAGCTGCGCGATTGGAAGGGCTCGATCGCGGTCGAGGCAATGGACCCGCGGGCGCTTTCGGTCTACGGGCAACTGTGTGCGGTAACCCTGTGCCACGCGCACGCCCGTTCGGGCGATCGCATCGCCATCGCTGCGTACCTCGGTAGCGGCGACGTTTTCGACCGAGCGATCCTCACCTTCTGCGAGGCCTACGCCGAACAAAACGACCTCGACTACAAGACGCTCCTTCGCGCCGTCGAGACCGGCCGAGTCCACGCCGCGGCATGAGCACGGCGGAGTGAAGGCGCTCGTCGTGCGGCTGGCCGCGGCGGTCGTGTCGCTCGCGCTCGCCGGCGGCGCTTGTGCGACCCTCGCGCCGCGCGCGTTCGCCGGCGATGCTCCCGCGACCTTCGCGCAGCAGCAGGAGCTGTCGCAGCGGTACGCACCGGTCGTGCGCCTCGTCGCCGGCGGCGAGGGCTGCGGGCCGGGGCTCCACTACGTGCCGATCGACGTCGACGTGCTCTTCGGCGAGCCGACCGTGGCGTTGCGCGGCCCGTGGGGGAACGACCTGGTCGAGATCGCGCCGAAGGCGAAGGATCTCGGCCGCGGGATGTGGGGATACCACCTCGACTTCCCCGGGAACGCGCTTCAGCCGGGCTGCGACTACCTCCACTGGCAACAGCACCTCGGTGCCGAGCGGACGCCGACGGCGTACGCGCACGTGGTGACCGACCCGGCCCACCTGGGCGAGCTCGCGCTCCAGTACTGGTTCTTCTACGTCTTCAACGACTGGAACAACTTGCACGAGGGCGACTGGGAGATGATCCAGCTCGTCTTCGACGCTCCGACGGTCGCGGCCGCCCTCCATCAGTCGCCCGTCGAGGTCGGCTACAGCCAGCATGAGGGCGCCGAGCGGGCGGCCTGGAACGACACGAAGCTCGAGCGGGTCGACGGCACGCATCCGGTCGTCCACCCGGCCGACGGCTCACACGCGAACTTCTACGGGGAGGGGCTGTATCTCGGCAGCTCCGCCAAGGAGGGCGTCGGCTGCGACGACACGCGCGGGCCGACCGTCGACGTGCGGCCCGCAGTGGTGACGCTCCCCAGCGACCAGACCGCCGCGCGCTCCCGCTATCCGTGGATTGCGTTCCAGGGACGCTGGGGGGAGCTTCGCCCCGCCTTCTTCAACGGGCCGGAGGGCCCGAACCTCAAGGAGCAGTGGACGCACCCGATCACCTGGGCGGAAGATTGGCGGAACCGGAGCTACACCGTGCCCGGCGGCACGGTCTTCGGCCACGGTGCGACCAGCTTCTTCTGCGATGCGGTGGCACGCGGGTCGCGGTCGCTCGTCCAACTCGTTGCGAACCCCGTCGAGTTCAGCCTCGTGCTCGGGGGGATCGTCCTCGTCGTCCTCTTCCTGCTCTCCCGGACGGCCTGGCGTCCGACCGCCCCGCTGCACCTTGCCCGCCGGCGAGCCTGGGGGCAGACGCTCGCGGCATCCGGGCGGATGTACATCGCTCGGTGGCCGCTCTTCGTCGGTCTCGGCGTCCTGTTGGTGCCGATTGGCCTGCTCGTCTCGCTGGTCCAG